>NZ_BLVO01000012.1:332037-664074 GCF_013340285.1 Desulfovibrio subterraneus
ATAGTCCTCGATGTTGCGTGTGCGTTCATCCTTTTCACCGGAGCGGCGGTTGAACACCTTCACGTCGATGACGGTGCCTTCGATTCCCGGAGGAACCTTGAGGGAGGTGTTCTTCACGTCGCGTGCCTTGTCACCGAAGATGGCGCGGAGCAGCTTTTCTTCAGGGGTGAGCTGGGTTTCACCCTTGGGGGTGATCTTACCCACAAGGATGTCGTCCGGCTTCACGTTGGCACCGATGCGGATAATACCGCTGCCATCCAGATTGCGCAGCATGTCTTCGCTGACGTTCGGGATGTCGCGGGTGATTTCTTCGGGTCCGAGCTTGGTGTCACGGGCAACCACTTCGAACTCTTCGATGTGCACGGAGGTGAATACGTCTTCCTTCACCATGCGCTCGGAGATGAGAATGGAGTCTTCGAAGTTGTAACCGCACCAGGGCATGAACGCGACAACCAGGTTCTTGCCCAGAGCCAGTTCACCCTCTTCGATGCCGGGGCCGTCCGCGAGAATGTCGTTCTTCTTCACGATCTGCCCGGGGAGGCAGGTGGGCTTCTGGCCGAAGCAGGAGTTCTGGTTGGACTTGTGGTACTTCAAAAGGTCGTAGTTACGCACGCCGCCGGTATTGGGATACAGATCACCTTCGTAGCTCACGATGATGCGGTCTGCGTCCACGTAGCGGATGATACCGTTGCCTTCGGCGATGATACATGCGCCGGAGTCATGGGCCACGTCGCCTTCCATGCCGGTACCCACGATGGGCTTGTGGCAGCGGAGCAGCGGAACGGCCTGACGCTGCATGTTCGAACCCATGAGTGCGCGGTTGGCGTCGTCGTGTTCCAGGAAGGGAATAAGCGCTGCGGAAATGGACACCATCTGGCTGGGCGAGATGTCCATGAGCGTCACCTCTTCACGGGGAGACATGATAACGTCGCCGTTTACGCGGGTGGTAACGAATTCGTTCACGAAGCGGTTTTCGGCATCAAGAGGTGCGTTTGCCTGTGCAACAACGGCACCCAGTTCGCCGGAAGCGTCCATGTAATGGACTTCATCGGTCACCTGACAGTCGCGTACAACGCGATAGGGGGTTTCGATGAAACCGAAATCGTTCACCTTTGCATAGGTGGTCAGAGAAACGATAAGACCGATGTTCGGACCTTCAGGCGTTTCAATGGGGCAGATACGTCCGTAGTGCGAGGTGTGCACGTCGCGTACTTCGAAGCCTGCACGTTCACGGGTAAGACCGCCGGGTCCCAGAGCGGACAGGCGGCGCTTATGCGTGACTTCGGACAGGGAGTTCGTCTGGTCCATGAACTGGCTGAGCTGCGAAGTTCCGAAGAACTCCTTCAGCACGGCGGCAACCGGCTTGGGGTTGATCAGGTCATGGGGCATCAGGGTGGCGACTTCCTGCAGGCTCATGCGTTCCTTGATGGCGCGCTCCATGCGGACGAGACCGATGCGGTACTGGTTTTCCACCAGCTCGCCAACGGGACGTACGCGACGGTTGCCGAGATGGTCGATGTCGTCGGCAGGACCGTGGGAGTCCTTCAGCTTGCAGAGCACGGAGATGGCGGTGAGGATGTCCTCATCGGTCAGGGTGCGCAGCTCAAGGGATTCCTTGAGGGAGAGACGCTGGTTCAGCTTGTAGCGGCCCACGGGAGAAAGGTCATAGTAGTCGGAATTGCGGAACAGGTTCTCGAAGAACGAGGACGCAATTTCGGGAGTGGGCGGCGAGCTGGGACGCAGGCGGCGGTATATTTCCACACGGGCGCTGTCTTCGTCGGTGGTCTTGTCCATGACGAGGGTGTCGCGCATGGAAGAAGACACGTCGGTACCCTTGGTATGCAGAATGGGCAGACGCGTTACGCCGGCATCGCGCAGGCGCTCGATGGTTTCGGGGAAGATTTCGTCAGCGGCTTCGGCGAGCACTTCGCCGGTGTTCTCGTCGACGATGTCTTCGGCAAGGTACATGCCGATGACGGTGTCAGGAGCTACTTCTATGCTCGTGATACCGGCGTCCACCAGCTGGCGCCATGCGCGCTTGGTGATCAGCTTGCCCTGCTTGGCAAAGATATTTTCACCCACGCCGAGGTCCACGTAGGCGGGTTCCTTGCGGTACAGGTCCTTTTCCACGTCCCACAGCAGCTTGTCGCCGTCCAGATGGAAGATTTCCTTCTTGTAGAAGTAGTCCAGAATCTGGGTGCGGCTCATGCCCATGGCCTTGAACAGGATGGTCGCGGGCATCTTGCGGCGACGGTCGATGCGGACATAGAGAATGTCTTTGTGATCGAAGTCGAAGTCGAGCCACGAACCGCGCATGGGAATAACGCGGCAGCTGTAGAGAACCTTGCGGCTGGAATGGGTCTTGCCGGAATCATGCTCAAAGATGATACCGGGAGAACGCTGCAGCTGGTTGACGATGACGCGCTCGGTGCCGTTGATGATGAAGGTGCCCTTCTCGGTCATCAGGGGCAGGGTACCGAAGTAGATATCCTGTTCCTTGATGTCACGGATGGTGCGGTTCTGGGAATCTTCATCAACGTCATACACAACAAGGCGAACCTTGATGCGGATGGGGGCTTCATAGGTGAGGCCCTTGGATATGCACTCCGCCTGATCGTACTTGGGTTCGCCAACTTCGTAGCTGACGTACTCAAGGCTTGCAGTACGGTTGAAGTCCTCAATGGGAAATACGGATCTGAATACCCCTTCCAGGCCTTCTTCAGGCAGACGTTCCGTACGGCCTTCCTGCAGGAACTTCTTGTAGGAGTCCACTTGCAGGTTGAGCAGATGCGGAATGGGAAGAGTTACTTCGATTTTACCAAATTTCTTTGTAAGCTGGCCCATGTTTTCACCTCAGGGGAGACGGTTTGCCACAGATACGGAAAACGGCTGTTCCGCATCAACTGGCGACGGCAGTTGCGAGACCGTGTTTGGCGGAGGTCCGGAACGGATACATGCATGCTGGACACAGACTCTTGGCCGGGGACTGCCATGAAGATGAGTCTGCAGAAAAAAGGCCGTCGCGCGCATGCTTACACGACAGCAGAAAGCAGAGCGCGTCCGCCATAGAGCGCCCTGCACTTATGCAGAAAATTCGGGGTGTTATGCGTCCGGAAAGGGTGTGCAACGTGTCGCCCGATATGGATTTGCGTTAGGTGTATGGAGAGGTCGACCAAAATTTGCAGAGTAGTTTGCCCTACGCAAAATGGCAAGAGTTATTTTGGCTCTTAACCGTTATAATTTATAGTTGAAGAAGCGCGGGCAAGTTTCCCTGCCCGCGCTTGGAATAGCTAGGTGCTAAATCGAAATTACTTGATTTCGACTTCTGCGCCGGCTTCTTCGAGCTGCTTCTTAGCGGCTTCAGCGTCGTCCTTGGACACGCCTTCCTTCAGGGAAGCAGGTGCGCCGTCAACCTTGTCCTTAGCTTCCTTCAGGCCGAGGCCGGTCAGAGCGCGAACAACCTTGATAACGCCGATCTTGTTGGCGCCGGCGCTCTTCAGGATAACGTCGAATTCGGTCTTTTCTTCAGCTTCTTCAGCAGGAGCAGCAGCGGCAACAGCAGCAACAGCGGCTACGGGAGCGGCAGCGGAAACGCCGAAGGTTTCTTCCAGTTCCTTGATGAACTCGGAAAGCTGCAGAACGGTCATATTGGAAATGAACTCAACTACCTGTTCTTTGGTAACGGACATGGTGATCTCCTTACAAATTTTGGCTTAGTTAGGTTGGGTTAAGCAGCTTCCTTCTGTTCCTTGATTGCGTTCAAGGCGTACAGGAAGGTGCGGATGATGTTGGCGAAAAGGCCAACGAAGTTGGTGGGTACGGCGTTCATTGTACCAAGAGCCTTGGCGAGCAGTTCCTGCTTGCCAGGGAGCTTTGCAAGTTCACCAATCTGTGCTTCGCTGAGGAAAGAACCCTCAAGGGAAGCAAACTTGATTGCGAAATGCTTACTCTTCTTGGTGAATTCAACAAGCGCCTTAGCCACTGCGACAGGATCATCGAACCCAAGGGCAACAGCGCAGTTCTCCTTCAACTTGGAAGAAAGAACTTCGTGCTGGCTGCCAGTGAATGCAATGCCGGCCAGGGTGTTCTTCACGACGTGGTATTCACCACCGCCGTTACGAAGAACATCACGCAGCTCGGTCATCTTTTCCACCGGCATACCCTTGAAGTCGGTCACCACTGCGATGCTGGCGCCTTCGGCACGAGCTTTCAGTCGCTCAATAATCGCAGCTTTTTCAGACCTATTCACGGTGAGTCTCCTTGGACTAAGGGGTGCCAAGTGGAAGCTAAGCCAATCGTCTCGGCAGGGCTTAAGTCTTTCAACAGCCTGCTGTCTGCGACTTAGATTCCATTTCTCTTGCCAAAAAGGCTTGGGTGGAAACCACCCAAGCCGAATATCTGTCGAAGGATCTTTCGATTAACCTTCGAGGAACTTCTTAATCAGGGTCGGATCAATCTTGAAACCGGGGCCCATGGTGCTGGATACGCACATGGCGCGCATGTAGGTGCCCTTAGCAGAAGAGGGCTTCAGGCGGTTCACGGTATCAAGCAGGGTCTTCAGGTTGCCGAGAAGCTTCTCGGGACCGAAAGAAACCTTACCGATGGGAGCGTGCAGAACACCAGCCTTGTCAACCTTGAACTCTACGCGGCCAGCCTTTACTTCAGTAACGGCGCCTGCAACGTCAAAGGTAACGGTGCCGGTCTTAGCGTTGGGCATAAGACCACGGGGTCCGAGCACACGACCTACCTGGCCGACAAGGGCCATGCAGTCGGGGGTGGCGATTGCGCTGTCAAAGTCCAGCCAGCCGCCCTTGATTTTTTCAACCAGTTCTTCAGCACCTACAACGTCTGCGCCTGCAGCAGTAGCTTCAGCCTGCTTTTCGCCCTTACAGAATACTGCAACGCGAACAGTCTTGCCAAGGCCGTGGGGCAGGGCGCAAGCGCCGCGAACCATCTGGTCGGAGTACTTGGGGTCTACACCAAGGTTGATGGAAACATCTACGGTTTCATCGAACTTGGCGAAGGCAGAAGCAACGGATTTTGCAACCGCTTCTTCTACGGGCAGTTTGTCGAGGAGGGAAACTCCGTCAACTGCCTTGCGATATTTTTTGCCGTGCTTGGGCATTGTCATCCTTCCTTTGTCTTGTTCTGCGATAATCTCCTGCCACTCAATGTAAAGTAGTAACTGCTGGTTTTATCCAGCGAGCGGCAGTCCGACTGATTTCCAGAAACCTACTTAATGTCAACACCCATGCTGCGGGCGGTGCCCATGATGGTCTTCTTCGCAGCTTCAAGGCTGGCTGCGTTCAGATCGGGCATCTTCAGCTTGGCAATTTCTTCAACCTGATCCATGGTCAGAGAACCAACCTTCTTACGGTTCGGCTCGCCGGAACCCTTCTGAACCTTGGCTTCCTTGAGAATCAGAACAGAAGCAGGCGGGGTCTTGGTGATGAAGCTGAAGGAGCGGTCTGCGTAAACGGTAATAACAACGGGGATGATCAGACCCTTCTGGTCCATCGTCTTTGCGTTGTATTCCTTGCAGAAGCCCATGATGTTCAGACCATGCTGGCCCAGAGCAGGACCGATGGGCGGGGAGGGGTTAGCTGCGCCTGCCGGAATCTGAAGCTTGATTTTTGCAATTTCTTTCTTAGCCATTCCAATATACCTCTATGGCAATCGCCTTTGATCGGCGAAAATGCTCTATGCGCGTTAGCCCTTATCAACCTGGACAAAATCCAGTTCAACTGGAGTCTGTCTGCCGAAAATGGACACTGAGACGCGAAGTTTGCCCTTGTCGAAATTGACATCCTCTACAACGCCGTTGAATCCGCCGAAAGGACCGTCAATGACCCGGACCTCGTCCCCACGATCGAAGCTGAACTTCGGTCGGGGTTGTTCCTGTCTGGACTCCATCATGGCGAGGATGCGTTCGGCTTCAGAGTCCCGCATGGGGGTAGGACGGTTTTTGCCGCCCACAAAGCCGGTTACCCGCTGAATATTGGAAACCAGATGCCATGAAAAATCGGTCATGACCATTTTGACCATGACATACCCAGGGTAGAACTTGCGGGTGGACGTTCTTTTTTCGCCCTTAACAAGTTCAACAACCTTTTCGGTTGGTACAACGACTTCTTCTATCTGGCCCTGAGATTCATTGGTACGGATCATCTGGTTGATGGTCAGTTCAACACGCTGCTCAAAACCAGAGTAGGTGTGAATGATATACCAACGAGCCTTCGGTGCGGGAATGTGTTCCTCAGTCATGGGACAGTCCAATTTAGGAAAGGATGTATTCAACGAGCTTCGTAAGTCCCAGATCAACTACACCCAGAAAAAGAGACATGATAACAACAAGCACCAGCACTGCTACGCCTGTGGTTATCGTCTCCTTCCGGGAAGGCCAGACTACCTTCTTAATTTCAACCTGGGATTCTTCGAAGTACTCTTTGAGCTGAGAAATCTTGCTTTCAACTCCCGACTGGGAATCATGGGCTTTTTCAGCTTTCTTAGAGTGCTTATTCGCCATGGTCGCCTCACCGAAAAGGGGGTAAGAAGAAAAAGTGGCAGGGGTGGAGGGATTCGAACCCGCAACATCCGGTTTTGGAGACCGGCGCTCTAGCCGTTGGAGCTACACCCCTGCTTTATCGAAACTACCTTACTTGGTTTCGCGATGGAGCGTGTGTTTCTTGTCCCAGGGACAATACTTCTTCAGCTCCAGACGACCGGTAGTGTTCTTCTTATTCTTGTCGGTCGCGTAATTGCGCCGCTTGCACTCGGTGCAAGCAAGCTGAATGTTAACGCGCATGACTTACTCCACGATCTCAGACACGACACCTGCACCAACGGTACGGCCACCTTCACGAATAGCGAAGCGAAGACCCTTTTCCATTGCGATGGGGTGAATGAGTTCTACGTTGAACACAGCGTTGTCGCCGGGCATTACCATTTCCACGCCTTCGTCCAGAGCAATCACGCCGGTGATGTCAGTGGTACGGAAGTAGAACTGGGGACGGTAGCCGGTGAAGAACGGGGTATGACGGCCGCCTTCATCCTTGGACAGAACGTAAACTTCTGCCTTGAACTTGGTGTGGGGCTTGATGGAGCCGGGCTTGCAGAGAACCTGACCGCGCTCAACTTCATCACGCTTGATACCACGGATGAGCAGACCAACGTTGTCGCCAGCCTGACCTTCGTCGAGCAGCTTGCGGAACATTTCAACGCCGGTGCAGGTGGTCTTCTGGTTGGGACGGATGCCCACGATTTCCACTTCTTCGCCAACCTTGATGATGCCGCGCTCGATACGACCGGTAACAACAGTACCACGGCCGGAGATGGAGAACACGTCTTCGATGGGAAGCAGGAAGGGCTTGTCAATTTCGCGCTCGGGCTCAGGAATGTAAGAGTCACAAGCGTCGAGAAGAGCCTTGATGCAATCAACAGCCGGATCGTCAGCGCTTTCAGCTTCAAGAGCCTTCAGAGCGGAGCCGCGGATAACCGGGATGTCGTCGCCGGGGAAGTCGTAAGAAGAAAGAAGTTCGCGAACTTCCATTTCTACGAGTTCCAGCAGTTCTTCGTCGTCAACCATGTCGCACTTGTTCATGAACACGACGAGGGACGGAACGCCAACCTGACGAGCGAGCAGGATGTGCTCACGGGTCTGGGGCATGGGACCGTCGGTGGCTGCAACTACGATGATACCGCCGTCCATCTGAGCAGCGCCGGTGATCATGTTCTTGATGTAGTCGGCGTGGCCGGGGCAGTCAACGTGTGCGTAGTGACGCTTGGAAGATTCGTATTCGACGTGAGCGGTAGCAATGGTGATACCGCGTTCCTTTTCTTCAGGAGCCTTGTCGATTTCGTCGAATGCAATAGCCTTGCCGCCGCTGATCATGGCAGCGCACTTGGTAATGGCTGCAGTCAGAGTGGTCTTGCCATGGTCAATGTGACCGATGGTGCCGATGTTAACGTGCGGCTTAGTACGAGTAAATTTTTCCTTACCCATGAGTAGTTCTCCCTGGCGATGTTGTTCTCGATTTTACACCGAAAATAAAAAATGGAGCCCACAAGCAGAGTTGAACTGCTGACCTCGTCCTTACCAAGGACGCGCTCTACCTACTGAGCTATGTGGGCTTCTATACTCAACTGTAGGGGAGAACTCAAGCGTAGGTGGAGCGGGAAACGAGACTCGAACTCGCAACCCTCAGCTTGGAAGGCTGATGCTCTAGCCATTGAGCTATTCCCGCATCGTAATGCCGTAGTTCTCCGACGTATGTCTCCTACAGCTTTGTCAGCGTCGTGTGGTGGAGGGGGGAGGATTTGAACCTCCGAAGTCGTACGACGACAGATTTACAGTCTGTTCCCTTTGGCCACTCGGGAACCCCTCCACGTGGAGCTGGCGATGGGACTCGAACCCGCAACCGGCTGATTACAAATCAGCTGCTCTGCCAGTTGAGCTACGCCAGCCAACGAGGTTGAGTGTTTATATTTCACTCGAACATTTGGCAAGCAAAAAATGGCGTTTTTTGAATTTTTTTTTCGTAGCTTGGGATTCTCGGTAAAACCATTGGGTTTACATGCTGATTCCGGCTTCGAAAAAGGGCTTCGATTGCCATTTAACTTTGTCTACTGACAGTTGCGTTGCAGGGCCCACGCTTCACGTAGGGGGCTTTTATACAACCCGGCATAAACACGCAAGCGAAAAATGCACCGTACGCCATTTTCTTTTCAAAACAATGATTATCAGGTGATTTGCCGCTGGTTTCCGGGCTGTTTCAGGCATAAATATGCGTGACTGGGAGCCTGCAAAACAAAAGAGCCGCCCGTAAGAGCGGCTCTCAAACGCATTATGGTTCGTGCTAGGCGGCGATAACGGCCTGACCGGCGTGGGATTCTGCATTCGCCCTTTCGGGGGTGAAGGCGTGCAGTTCAACCGTTTCCAGATAGATCTCTGCATTATCATTAATAGTGCGGAGGAACTGGTTGTTGAGTGCGTGGCCGGAGGCAAAGATCTCAAAGTGACCCTGCAGGGGGGTGCCCAGCATGGTCATGTCGCCGATGAAGTCCAAAATCTTGTGGCGTACGAATTCGTCGTCGAACCGCAGGCCGTCCTGATTGAGCACGCAGTATTCGTCCAGCACGATGGCGTTATCCAGCGATCCGCCAAGGGCAAGGCCGTTCTTGTGCAGATATTCCACTTCACGCATGAAGCCGAAGGTCCGGGCCTTGGCGATTTCCTGCGTAAATGTGGCGGGAGTTATTTCAAGGCTCATGGTTTGGCGGCCGATGAGCGGATGGTCGAAATCGATGGTGTAGTCTATGCGCAGGCCGTTGTAAGGGGTGGCCTTGATGAACTTGCCGTCCCTTTCGAAGTTGATGGACTTCTTGATGCGCTGCACAACGCGGTTTCGGCTCTGGCGGGCTATGCCTGCATCTCTGAGCATGAACGCGAAGGAGGCGGCGCTGCCGTCCATGATCGGCACTTCTCCGCCTTCGATATCAATTCTGATGTTGTCGATCTGGAGGCCGGCGATGGCGGCGAGAAGGTGTTCGACCGTAGCTACGGAAGCACCGTCAAGGCCCAGCGTTGTTGCAAGCCCTGTGGCCACAACTGCATTGGGTTCGGGAGTGATGACCTTTACCCCGTGCTCACCGTGGATGTGGAATACCACACCGGTGTCTTCCTGCGCAGGGGAAAGAGAAAGCTTCACCACTTTGCCGCTATGTAGTCCGATGCCGGAGCATCCGATTGCTTTTTTGATCGTTGTCTGTTTCATACAGCCTCCGACGTCTCTAAAGCAAAAAACATGCCGCGAGGGATGTGCTTGTAACTAGCCGGAATTACAGGTTGCGGTGTTGTGGTTTTTGCGGAGTTGAGTGTGTTTTTTCAGCAACGTGTTGCTTTTTTACACTAGTTGCGGGAGCGAATCGCAAAGACCATGCGGTCAAGTCCGGCCAGATCGCGGATGATTTTTTCACCGTGCCATATGCCCTGTGCATCGCCAAAACAGGATAGGTTGGGCCCTGCCTGTGTATAGCCCATCTCCATTATAAATATGCCGTCGGGCCTGAGCCAGTCCTGTGCATTGCGGATGAGCAGAGCCGCATGCTCAAGGCCGGTTTCACCGGGAACCAGTGCGGTGCGAGGTTCGTAATCGCGAACTTCGTGGCTGAGTTCCGCATACTCGGCTTCGCTGACATACGGCGGATTGGTGGCTATGCAGTCCAGGCTTGTGTGGCGGAAAAGGGGGGATGTGAAGTCGCCGTTGAGAAAAAGCAACCGGTCGGCCACACCGTGGGTTCTCGCGTTGGCGGTGGCAACGGCCAGTGCGTCCGCCGACAGGTCCACGGCAATGCCCATTGCGTCGGGAAGCTCTGCGGCAATAGTCGTAGCTATGCATCCCGTACCGGTGCCGAGGTCGGCGAATATGAACCGCCCCTTGCCCGAGAAGCGCCTGACTACTTCTTCTATGATGTGTTCCGTTTCAGGACGCGGAATGAGTGTGGCGGGGGAAACGGCAAAATCCCGTCCGTAGAATTCACGCGAGCCGAGCAGGTAAGCCACCGGTTCGCCGTTGCCGCGTCTTTCTACGAGGTCGGCGATAGCTTGCCAGTGAGCTTCCGAGACCTGCCTGTGTGGTTCGGTGATAAGGTCGAGCCTGCTGATCGCGAGCACATGCATGGCCAGCAGGTCTGCGGACAGGCGCGGAGAATCAACGGCCTTCCCGGAAAGGTATTCCGAGAAGGCCGTGATGATATTGCGTATGGTAAGCTGCGCAGGTCTGGCTACGGCCATCCTAGGCCTCGGCCTGAGCCTGCAGGGCTTCGGTCTGGTCGTGCGTTACCAGAGCGTCGAGCAGCTCTTCGAGATCGCCTTCCATAATGGCATCCAGCTTATACAGGGTCAGGTTGATACGGTGATCCGTGCAACGTCCCTGCGGGAAGTTGTAGGTGCGTATGCGACCGGAGCGGTCACCGCTGCCGACCAGAAGCTTGCGCTTTTCGGCCTGTTCGGCATGCTGCTTGTCCTGTTCCAGCTGGAGCAGGCGGGAAGACAGAATCTTCAGACCCTTGGCCTTGTTCTTGTGCTGGGATTTTTCATCCTGACAGCAGACAACGAGGCCGGTGGGAATATGTGTTACGCGCACTGCGGAGTCGGTGGTGTTAACCGACTGGCCGCCGGGGCCGGAAGAGCGGTACACGTCGAAACGCAGGTCTTCGGGGCGGATGTTCAGGTCCACTTCGTCTGCTTCGGGCATAACGGCAACCGTGGCTGCGGAAGTGTGGATGCGGCCCTGCGTTTCCGTTGCGGGAACGCGCTGAACACGGTGGATGCCGGATTCGAACTTGAGCCGGCTGTATACCTTGTCACCCTTGACGATGGCGATGACTTCCTTGAGGCCGCCCGTACCCGTCTCGCTGGTTTCCAGCACTTCCATGCGCCAGCCGGTGGCTTCCGCATAGCGGCTGTACATGCGGAACAGGTCGCCCGCGAACAGGGCTGCTTCGTCGCCGCCGGTACCTGCACGGATTTCGAGAATGCAGTTCTTTTCGTCCATGGGGTCTTTGGGCAGCAGCAGGATCTTGAGATCGTGCTCCATTTCAGGCAGGGCTGCTTCAATTCCCTTGATTTCTTCACGGGCCATTTCAGCCATTTCAGGGTCGCTGTCGCGAAGCAGCATCTTGTTTTCTTCAAGGTCCTGCTTCATCTTGCGGTATTTGCGGAACGCATCGACCACAAGCTTGAGGTCTGAATGGGTTTTGGTCAGCTGGCGGTAACGATCCTGATCCCCGAAGACTTCGGGGGAACTGAGCTGCTGTTCAAGGTCTTCGAATCGACGTTCCAGATTTTCGAGTTTGGAAAACATCAGTTTTTCTCCGAAACGGTATATTCAGGGGCGTGCAACTCGGCTTCGGCATCGTCGCCGAGGGCTTCCTTGAGGGCGACAATGGCTACTTCCAGCTGCTGTTCATCCGGCTCGTTGGTCGTCAGCATCTGCAGAAGCATGCCGGGAGCGCTGAAGATCTTGCCCCAGAAGGTGTCGTTGATCTTTGCCGAATACTTGATCGCCTCGTAGGCGATGGCGCTGATGGGAGCCATGAGTCCCAGCTTGAGCACGATGATGAAGCTGTGCTTCACCCACATGCTTTCGGGGCTCCAGATCAGCAGCAGCGCGGGAACCAGTATGGTGTGCAGAATGATGGCAATGGACAGCACAAACAGCAGGAATGTGGTGCCGCAGCGCGGGTGCAGGCGGCTGCGCAGGCTGGCCGAACCGGGTGTGACGGCATAGCCGTCTTCATAGGTCCAGATAACCTTGTGCTCGGCGCCGTGATACTGGAAGACGCGCTTGATGTCCGGAATAAAGGAAATGCCAATGATGTAGGCGAGAAATATGCCGAATTTGAAAATGCCGTCCCATACATGAAAGCTCAGGCCGTCAGCATCGCCGCCAAGGCCCAGAAACTTCATGCCCAGTGAGAAAAGGTGCGGCAATACGACGAACAGGCCAAGAGCAAGAACAATGGAGAAGATAAGGGTCATGGCAAGGTGCCAGGGCTTGATCTCTCCGTCGATCTCTTCATCAACAGCCTGCGTTGCCGAATAGTTCAGCGCCTTTATGCCGTTGACAAGCGTTTCAATGAGAATGGGAAAACCGCGGACGAACGGGCGTTTGAGAAAATCCGTGCCCGGGAAAGTAAACCAGGGGCGGTTGTCAACGACAATGGACCCGTCAGGACGACGGACTGCGATGGACAACCGGTCTTTGTTGCGCATCATTACGCCTTCCATCACGGCCTGGCCGCCGACGGTGCATCGGGCAGATGCGCCCAATGCGGTAATGATGTGCCTGATCACGTTGCTTTTAGTGCTCACCTTGGGCCTCGCTGCAGCAATAGAACACTCCTCCCCGGAAAGATGCTTTCCGGGGAGGAAAAATCGTTGTCCGACGGTGCCGGACCACGGCCACTGTAACTGCGAGAGACGAGCTACTTGTTCTGGAACTTGGCGTACTTCTTGTTGAAGCGGTCAATACGGCCAGCGGTGTCAAGAAGACGCTGCTTGCCAGTGTAGTAGGGGTGGCACTGGGAGCAGATTTCCACTGCCACTTCAGCGGCCTTGGAAGTGCGCAGTTCGGATTCGTAACCGCATGCGCAGGTTACCTTGGCCAGGTACACTTTGGGATGGATGTCAGTCTTCATAATATATACTCCTCACGGAAGATGCAGAACGGAAGCTCATACTGTAATCAGAACAGGAAGGCAAGGAATTATTTGTTGTGCCATGTAATCCATTGATGTAGTAGCCCTGTCGCAGGTGGCGACTTCAGGCTTTCCCGCCGGTTGGTATGAGCTAAAACATCCGGCTAGGTCGAGGTATGCTTCCCAGAGCGCAATGTCAAGGTGTGAGAGTATGGCAAAGAAAGAGCGGGCAGATCAACTGATTCATGAAGCAGGACTTGCGGAAAGCCGTGAAAAGGCCAAGCGCCTTGTCATGGCAGGGCAGGTGTACCTGTTGCGGAACGGCGTTCCGGAGCCGGTGCAGAAACCCGGGCAGAAGCTTGATCTTGAAACGGAATTCGAGGTGCGCGGCGTGGAGCGTTTCGTGAGCCGCGGGGCATATAAACTGCTCACGGCCATCGAGCACTTCGGTATTACTGTTGAAGGATTGGTGGCTCTTGATGCCGGCGCGTCAACGGGAGGGTTTACGGACTGTTTGTTGCAGCACGGGGCTCTCCGGGTGTACGCGGCAGATGTGGGCTATGGCCAGCTGCATGAAAAACTGCGGCAGGACCCGCGTGTCATCAATATGGAACGCACGAATCTCCGTCTTGCAACTCCCGACCTCATTCCCGAACCGGTGGATGTTGTCGTGGCAGATGTCTCGTTCATCTCGCTTACGCTTATCCTTCCTCCCTGTGTCCAGTTCATGCGGGATGGCGGCGTGCTCGCCGTGCTGATAAAGCCCCAGTTTGAACTGGGACCGGACCGCACGGACAAGGGCGTGGTGCGCGACCCCGAACTGCATCAGGAAGCCATAGACAAGGTGTGCAGCTTTGCTCGCGAGCAGCTTGGCCTGACCATTGAGGGGGTGGTGCCTTCGAGCATCAAAGGGCCCAAGGGGAATCAGGAGTTCATCGCCTACATGAAAAAGGGCTAGGCGTCTGCAGCGGCAGGCGGCCTTTTCAATGCATCCTCAATGAGTGCAAGAAGTTCTTTTTTCTTCAGCGGCTTGGTGATGTGGTAATCGCATCCGGCGTTTATGCTGTCCGCCTTGTGCTCGGGCAGCGCGTGGGCTGTAATGGCAGCTACGGGGGTGCGCCTGCGTCCGGTTTCATTCTCGAACTGACGGATGAGCCGCGTGGCCGTGAGTCCGTCCATCTTCGGCATTTCCACATCCATCAAGACCAGATCGAATTCCCCGTTTTTCAGCAACAGTAGTCCCTGCTCGCCGTTGTCCGCAAAGGAAGCATGGTGGGGAATCGTCTTCAGATACAGCTCAAGCAGGGTTCTGTTCGACTCGTTATCTTCCACTATTAGCAGTCTGGGAACGGTATGGTCGCCAGTTACGGTGTCCGTTTCAGTGCCTGTTCCGGTGCCATGTCCGGTATTTGCATCAGAAGATGCTCCGTGAACAGTGCCAACTGTCCCGCCAACTGTCTCGCCTGACGCTGTATCGTACGGCCCCGATACGGCGCCTAGCTCAGAACCCGCCACGGTCTGTCCGGGCAGAGGCGTCGGGGATGACTGCTCTGTTGTTTGCGCCGTTTCTCCCTGGCCCCCTTGTTTCTCCTGCTCATCCTGTTCCCCGGAAGCGGGGGCTGTTTCCAGCGGGGGAAGCACAAACGCCACAGGGCGTATGGCCCCTTCCTGACTGAAGGCGTTGAGCAGGCTGCCGCGTAGTACCGGAAGCTGCAACATCGCACATCCGCAGGCATGCACTTCATTATCATTCATCAGTCTGCTGCAGAGCCGGAATGTACGCGCCCGGTTGTTCTGCCTGTCCGCAATGCCGGAAAGCAGGCAGGTCTGGTCGATGGGGAGCTGCTCGTCAATGAACAGCAGGTCGATGGTGTGCCGGCGCAGACAGTCTTCAGCTTCTTCAAACGAATACGCGGTGTTGCAGGTTGCGCCGAGTCCGCTGAGCAGGTCGCAGAGTGAACCGGCCGTAAGTTCTTTGGGGTAAAGCGCCAGGGCTACCTTTCCCTCCAGAAGCCGGACTGGCGGTGTTTCCACACCTGCGCACTCCAGACGCAGCTGGACATGGAAGGTGCTGCCTTTACCCGGTTCCGATTCAAGCCATATGCATCCGCCCATGCGTTCGCAGAGCAGGCGGCTGATGGTGAGACCCAGTCCGGTTCCGCCATACTGGCGGCAAGTGGAGGAATCGGCCTGCGTGAAGCGGTCGAAAATGGTTTCGTGGTGGTCCTTGTGAATGCCTATGCCTGTATCGCGCACCTTGAAGTGCAGAAAGGCCATGGGCAAGCCGGATTCTCTGGGCTCAAGTGTTGATTCAACCGTCAGTTCAATCTCGCCGCGGTTCGTGAATTTGCTGGCATTGCCGAACAGGTTAAGAAGAATCTGGCGTATCCGCTTGGGGTCGCCGATGAGGTTTTCAGGCAGATCGGGGGGAATATGTACGCCGAAGTCGAGCCCTTTGCGGAAAATGGGATGGGCGGATATGCGTATGGCGTCGTCAATGGTCTGGCGCAGGTTGAAGCTAATGCATTCAAAGGGCATTTCTTCCACTTCAATGCGCGAAAGATCGAGAATGTCGTTGATAATGCCTACGAGATTTTCACCGGCGTTGCGGAATATATCCACATACTGGCGTTGATCATGTGTGAGCCTTGTCTCCCAGAGAAGGTCAGCCATGCCCAGAATGGAGTTGAGAGGGGTGCGGATTTCGTGACTCATTGAGGCGAGAAAACGGCTTTTGGCCTTGTTCGCCTGGGCTGCCTCTTCGGCAAGTTCCCGCTCGCGGGCAAAGGCTATGCGCAGCTGACGGTTGGCCAGAGAAAGCCGCTCGGTACGTTCCTGAACCTTACGTTCAAGGTCGTCGTAGAGTTCCTTGAGCGATGTGCTCATGGTGTTGAAGTCATTGGTCAGCTGACCCAGTTCGTCCTCTCTTTCGGGTGGCGGCAGGGTGCGGAACTTGCGGTTTGAGATGTCTCTGGCAAGCTGGGCCAGACTCCGGACGGGGTTGACCACCAGCGTATTGAGAAACAGATTGAGCACAACACAGGCGAAGAGGAGAAACACCACAAGCATAAGGCCCATCTGCGAAGCACGTTTGATGAGTGCGCTGTTGAGCGGGGAAAGATACATGCCCATTTCAACAGTGCCGAGTGACGGAGGGGGGGAAGATGTGGTGACTTTTTGGCGCGTTGCGGAAAGTTTGTCGGCAGGCGAAGGGAGAAGGGGGGCCGAGCCGGACTGTGCTTCTCCGGAGAGTGCTGCCGCTTCAGGCAGGGGGGAAAGTCCGTGGGCGTCTATGGTGTCCGGGATGATGGGGGAACTGACAATGAGCAGTGGGGGGGCTTTGTCCGGTGTTTCTGTTGTACTGGAAGATTGCGTGTTTTCTGCTCTGATCAGTATCCGGCCTTGTGCATCCTTGATTTCACAATATGCGACATTTGGCGAGCGGGCGGCTGATTGCGCCAGTTCCTCCAGAAGAAAGTAGCTGTATTTCCGGATATAGTTGACGCTGCTTCGGGCAACAACCTGCGCCATATGGTTGCCTTGCTCCCTCAGCGCACGTACAAGTTGCGCATGCTGCTCTGAAAGAACGAATGTGCCGAAAATGAGCAGACAGCTGCCCAGAATGCAGGTGAGGCCCATGTTCAGCCGGGCGCGCAGGCGATTGTGTATTGTATTTGGCATAAGTTGCGTAAGGTGTGCTGGTATTCTATATCTCTCCTGTCCATTTGCCAATAATGTACATGCGGGATCAGCACTTTTTTCGCGATTTCCCGTACTATACTCTGACGGTTCAACTAAGATTGTGTGACAAAGGAGCGTTTGGGATGCCTTTTTCAGATTCACGCGGCAACCGTGTGGTATTTGTGTGCCACTGTCTGCTTAATGCAAATGCCAAGGTCGACGGGCTGGCACGCTATGCCGCATGCCATGCTCCTGTCATGCAGGCGCTGGCCGAATCCGGCTGCGGGGTGGTGCAGTTGCCGTGTCCCGAGTTCCTGCACATGGGCCCCAAACGCTGGTGGCAGTCCAAGGGGCAGTACGATACTCCGGCGTATCGCAGGCACTGTGCGGGGCTTGCCGAAACGGTTGTCGATCAGGCGGTTATGTATGCCTCGGCAGGTGTGGAAATCGCCGGTCTGCTCGGCGTAGAAGGCAGCCCCTGCTGCGGAGTGCGGCAGATTTATGATCATCCGGAGTGGGGCGGCAGGCCCTGTGATCCCGATGTGGCCACGGCAAAACGTGGCGGGCGCGGCATATGGATTGATGAATTGCTGGCTTGTTTTGAACGGCGCGGTTGCGCTGCCCCTGCCTTGTACGGGGTGGGAAACGAAGCAGAGGAAACGGCCATGCCGGAAGCGCTCAGCGCATTTCTCGGCTGCAACGAATAAATGCAAAAAGAGTCCGGGGCGCACGCTCCGGACTCTTTCATTTACTATATTGGATACTGCCGTGTTCTAGGGGCGCAGGTCGGTAACCACGATTTCGCCGGAAATGATTTTGCGGCGCAGTTCGTTTATCTGGTCAATGACAGGCTGGGTGATGATGTTTCTGGTATGGCGCATGTCAGTGAGGGTGACTGCGTTGTCGGAGAGGCCGAAATCGGAGACGCCGGGTTTGAATTCACCCGAAACGGCACGGGAAACCTGCAGGTAGGTTGCCACATCCAGCCGCTTGACCATGCTGGTGAGCACCTTGCCGGGGGCCATGTCGTCCTGATCGGAGTCCACCCCTATGGCATAGCAACCCTCTGTCCTGCGGGCGGCCTCGATTACCCCGTTCCCGCTGAGTCCTGCTACGGCAAAGATTATATCCACGCCGTCCGCATACATCTTCCGGGCCATTTCAAAGGCCTTGTCCGGATTGCTGAAGCCGGAAAAATCGCCGGGGCCGCTGATGTAGTGGATGTCCACAATGACATCTGGGGCCACTTCCTTCACGCCTTCGAGAAAACCCTGCGCAAAGGCGACCACGGGCGGAATGTAGGTGCCGCCGAGAAAGGCAATGCGCCTTGTCTTGCTAACTTTGCCTGCAAGTGCGCCCGCAAGATAGGCGCCTTCATGCTGACGGAACATGATGGAGGCAAGGTTGGGTATGCCTGCCACCTTTTCTTCATAAAAAATGAACTTCTTGTCCGGATACTGCGGGGCATATTCGCGGGCATGGCGGGTATGCTGGGCGCCGAGCAGCACAAGAATGTCGCACTGCTCCACAAGGTCTTTCACCTTGTCGGCCGGTGCTGTGCCGGTGGCATCGGCCTCCAGGACCTTGAGGGTGAACCCGTACTCCTGCTGGGCCTGACGAAGGCCGCCATAGGCGTTGTCATTGAATGACATGTCCCCAAGCCCGCCCGCACCGGTGACGAAACCGACTACCGGTTTGGCGCTGCCCGCAAGGACAAACATCGGAAGACAGAGAATGAGCAGCACAGCGGCGGCAAAGGGCAACAGAAAACGCAATCGCATGTAAACCCCCTTCGGCAAGATGATCGGGAAGACACCCTCAGTTGAAAGATGATACCGTGCTGCGGGGTTTTATGCAATCGCGTCAGGTTGTTGGACGCGGGCGGGGCTACCCCTGCAAAAACGCGAATACCCCGTGCTCCGAAAGGATGCGCAGGCCGATGAGCAGCAGCACGGTGCCGCCCAGCACCTCGGCATATTGGCCGAAGCGCGTTGCCCCGCCGATGAGCCTGCCAATGTGCATGCCCGCAGCAGTGAAAACCAGCGCCACAACACCTATGATGCTTGCGGGATACCATATGGAGACACCGAGCACGGACATGGAAAGACCCACGGCCAGAGCATCTATGCTGGTGGCCACGGAGAGCATGATCAGCGACATGCCCTTTGTGGGATCGCAGCGTTCTGCCTCTTCCGTATCCGTTTCAAAGGCTTCCTTCAGCATGCGGATGCCTATCCATGCGAGCAGGGCAAAGGCTATCCAGTGTGCGTAAGATTCGATGAACCCGCGCACGGTCAGGCCGAGGAACCAGCCGAGTATGGGCATGAGCGCCTGAAACAGGCCGAAGTGCCATGCAAGACGGAAAGTCTGGCGCGGATCAACACATTTGAGCTGTACGCCCGTGGCGATGGCAACGGCAAAGGCATCCATGGCCAGCGCCACGGCAAGGGCAAGAAGTTCTATTCCATCCATATCAGAATGTCCTGTTCATAGTCTGCAGGCAACGCAGAAGAGTGGTTCGCGATTCGGCGTCAAGACCGGCGGTAAGGCTTTCGGTCAGTTGCATGTGCAGTCTGTCGTGTTCTTCAAAAAGTGTCATGCCTTCGTCGGTCAGTTCCACGATAATGGAACGCCGGTCGCTGTCGTGCGGTCGGCGGCGTACGCACCGCTTGCTTTCCAGCCGGTCCACGAGAACGGTCAGCGTACCCGTGGTTATGCCCATGCGTGAAGCAAGCTCTTTCATCTGCATGGCCCGGTGGATGCCCAGAATTTCCAGGGTGTGCACCTGCGGCAGGGTCAGCCCCTTTTCCCGCACCACGTCGTGCTCCCATGACGAGAGCTTTTCATAAAACTCGACAATGGCATGGTTCAGGGCGTGGTTCAGGGCATGGGTTACATCGGCATCCGGAATTTCCGAATTGTTCACGTAAGCTCCTTAAAAGTAAGCGGCATCCGCCATGTAGCTGTATATACCGAAGGCTGCGGTAAGCACGCCCGCAACCCGCATGATCAGCGGTTCAAGCCACGGGCGGTTGAGGGCTCGCATGGCGTTCGCCACCTTATAGATGGCATAGATGACACCTGCAAGCGCTATGGCGGTACCCAGCGCATAACTTGCGAAAACGGCGGTGCTTTTGAACGCATCGCCCGAATCAAGGGCGTAGGAGTACATGATTGCCACTGTGGGGCAGGGAACGATCATGTTCATGAACCCGAAGACGAGCAGTCCCCAGAAGGTGACGGAACGCAGGCGGGGGGCGTGCTGGCAGCCGCAACCGTGATCGTGACCATGGGCGTGATCGTGACCGTGTGCGGGATCATGCGTGTGCGCGTGTTTACGGTCATGGTCGTGTCCGGATGCATGCGCATTGTTTCCGGCGGTGGCCTTAGTATGGTCGTGGTGCCCGCATCCGCAGTTGTCCGTATGCGTGTGTTCTTCGTGGTCATGATCGGCATGGCCGTGCGCATCATTGTGTTGGCAGCAGCACTGGTGGTCGTGTTCATGGTCATGCCCATTGTGCGCATGATGGTCATGCTTGTGCTCGTGACCGTGGTCATGATCATGGTCATGATGATGCAGCAAATCGGGCCGGATGATCAGAACGATGCCAAGCAGCACCAGCACTCCGGCGGTAACCAGATCCGTAATATGTTTGATCTCGGGAGGCAGACTCATGGAAACCGCACCCAGGGTCAGGCCGATGGCAAGGCAGGCCAGCGATGTGCCGATGATGAAGGCCGATGTCAGGGAAAATACCCGCTTGCCGTTCCGTTCTCCATACACGAAGGGGGCGAGAACCAGCCATGAGTGGCCGCAGGGATTTATACCGTGAATGAGGCCGAGAAACAGACTGCTTTGCAGGGCGACGATAAAGACATGATCGAATTCCATGTGAACCTCGGTGATTATTTGAGATGCCTCGGCTCTACCGGAAATTTAGTTTGAGCGTCAAGATAAATGTGCATCAAACTAAAATGTCGTCATGCTACCTGCAAAAATGTCGGGGAGGTCGAGGGACATGCCGGAGTATGCCGCAGAAG
This sequence comes from Desulfovibrio subterraneus, assembly GCF_013340285.1. Lineage (NCBI taxonomy): Bacteria > Pseudomonadati > Thermodesulfobacteriota > Desulfovibrionia > Desulfovibrionales > Desulfovibrionaceae > Desulfovibrio > Desulfovibrio subterraneus. Next base: position 352,960 of record NZ_BLVO01000012.1, read on the forward strand.
GATCTATCGGAGTAGAGGGGCCGCCAGTACGGTTGAAAGAATGGTCAGGCGAATGTCTGGGCGAATAGTTGGAGGGACGATCAGCCGAATATTGGGACGGTCGATCGGATGCATGTGCGGAGGACTGTTCGGACGGACGTGCGGAGGACTGTTCGGATGGTTGCCGAGCGGATGGTCGGGCGAATAACCGCAAGAATATGTGGATGCCGTAAGGAAGGATAACCAGCCGCAGGCTGGAAAATTGACCAACGAAGAATGTAACGATGAACAGTCGCGGCAGGGCAGCTCGGCCGGTTACATGGCCAGCGGCAGAAGACCCGCAGCCGCCATGAGAAAGCCGAGTATCCAGTTGAGCGGCTGGGGAGGAAAGTGGGGAACCCACGCCTCGGGGGAATCCAGCCCTCTGGCGGCCACGGCAACCGTCTGGCTCCATGTTTTCTGGGCAAGCAGGCGCAGCGTGGCCTGCGGAACCAGCAGAAACCGTTCCCAGCGCGAACGCTTGGGCTGCCGCAATCTGATGGTCTGTTTTACCTGTGCAAAGGTGGTCTGCACGAGGGGCAGAAAGTGGATCATCAGCGCCAGCGACAGGGCGGTTTTCCATGCATTCTTGCCCAGTACGGGGCGCAGAAACCATGAAAGTGCAAGGCCAAGCTGACGGGGAGAGGTGGTCAGCGCCAGCAGCAGGCCAAGCCCGATGAGCACGCACAGCCGCAGACCCAGAAGGGCGGCGTCCATGGCGGTCTGGCGCAGCAGGCCGAGGGGCGGAAATAGAAGATCGGGCATGAGGCCGGGTATGAAATCCGGGAGCATTGCCGTCGCTCCCCCCGTACCTGTTGCCGGTGTCACGGCCAAGGGGCCGGGCGCCAGAACGGCAAGGGGGCCGATGGGGGAGGCCATGAGCGGAGCGGTGATGAAGGGCAGGGTATCCAGAGTGAATTTAAGCAGCACCCAGAGCAGCACAAAGAGCAGGTAGGCGCGGAACATGGGCCAGCGGTCGCGGGTAAAGAACTCTGCCCGTGCGCATATCAGCCAGAGAACAAAGGCGTAAATGCCGAGCGTGGTGTTGTCCACCTGCCATGTGGCCACACCAAAACAGCCCGCCAGCATGATTTTCAGGCGGGGGTCGAGCGCGGCAAGGCGCCCGCGCGATGTGTGGCGTATGGACGGCATGATCTGTTCCGTTCGTTTAAGGGGACCTTGGTTGCGTTGGCTTCGCGCGTCCGGTTCATAGTGCTACGGTATCAGGTCGGGGCGGCCGGTTGAGGCCGCGTCAACGTCCGTACAGGGAGATTTTTCATGAAACAAGCACTTTCTGCAAGCTGTGACGCGCGCCATGGCGTTTCGATCCGGTCGCGGGTGTGGTTTCCGGCCGAACCGTTTTGCACCGACTCGGTCTGCACCGAACCGGTCTGTGCTGAACCGGTCTGTGCTGAAACGGGGTATTCCGTTCAGGAGCTGGCTGCCGATTGTCGCTGCTGCGGGGATTCTGAAGAGCACGCGGGCGTGGTGCAGCGCAACTGCCGTCCCCTGTTTCTCAATCCCGTCGCAGCCGGATTTCCCTCTCCGGCGGATGATTACATAGAACGCAGGCTCGATCTGAACGAATACCTCGTGCGCAATCCGCCTGCCACATTTTTTGTGCGCGCACAGGGGGATTCCATGCTCGGTGCGGGCATTCACGACGGGGATATTCTGGTGGTGGACCGGTCCATACCCCCTGTGCATAACCGCGTGGTCATTGCGGCGGTGCATGGGGAACTTACCGTAAAGCGCCTGTGGATGCGCGACGGCATGACGGTGCTGCGGCCGGAAAATCCGGCCTATCCGCCGCTGGATATGACCGGCGTGGAACAGTTCGAGGTGTGGGGGGTGGTTACCTCCGTCATTCATTCGCTGTAACTGGGGCTGTGCCTGCTGAACAGGAGCCATTCATGACTGTCGCTGCTTCGTCCTTGCCCGTGTATGCCCTTGTGGACTGCAACAATTTCTACTGTTCCTGTGAAAGAGTGTTCCGGCCGGATCTTGTGAACCGGCCTGTGGTCGTGCTTTCCAACAACGACGGCTGTGTTATCGCGCGTTCCAACGAAGCGAAGACGCTGGGCATCCCCATGGGCGCGCCATACTACAAGCACAAGCAGATGATGGAACGCACAGGAACGACGGTTTTTTCATCGAACTATGCCCTGTATGGCGATATGTCGTCGCGGGTCATGCAGGTGCTCGGCAGCTTTTCGCCGGATATGGAAGTCTATTCCATTGATGAGGCCTTTCTGCGGCTCGATGGATTTCGCAGCCGCGACCTTGCCCGCTATGCACAGGACCTGCGCGGGCAGGTGGCGCAGTGGACGGGTATTCCCGTTTCCGTGGGCATGGGGCCGACCAGAACCCTTGCCAAGATAGCCGGCCGTGTGGGCAAAAAAATTCCCGCCTGCGAGGGCGTGTTCGACATTTCCCGTTACTGGGATACTCCGGCGGCAGTGGACAGGATTCTGGATACGGTGGCTGCGGGTGATGTGTGGGGCGTGGGCAGGCGCTACGCCGACATGCTGGCCGGACACAGGGTGCATACCGCCCGCCAGCTTCGCGACATGCCGGATTACTGGGTGCGTAAACACATGACTGTGACCGGCCTGCATACCGTGCTGGAGCTGCGGGGTATTTCCTGTATGGACCTTGACGCGGCACCGGCTCCACGGCGTTCTATTGTTTCTTCGCGGTCATTCGGCAGGCCGGTTGAAACGTATGCCGAGGCGCATGAGGCGGTTGCCGATTACATGACCCGCGCGGCGGAAAAACTGCGCCGCGAATCGCTGGTGGCGCATACGGTGGGTGTGGTTGTCAGGACCAACTCGTTCAAGAAGGAAGAGGCGCAGTATTCCAGTTTTCAGACCCGCAACCTTGCGCGCCCTACGGATTATACGCCATTTCTGCTGCAGGAAGGCAAGGCCCTGCTCGATGCCCTGTTCAAGGAAGGCTACCGGTACAAAAAGGTGGGGGTGATGCTGTCGGGGCTGGAGCCCAAGTACGGCGGGCAGTACAACCTGCTGGACTGCATGACCGGCGAAACGGACAGGGACAAGGCACGCGATACCCTGATGCGGGCTACGGATGCCATCAACGCCCGCTTCGGACGCGGAACCGTGGAATTTGCCGCCGGAGGCGTGAAAAAGGAATGGCAGATGCGGCAGGAATTCCGCTCGCCTCATTATACGACGGACTGGAAGGAACTGGCCGTGGTGCGCTGATTGTGTATCACTGCCGTGCGGCGCGGTGTTCATGGCAGGCGCATATGATGCTGCATCATTGACATAACGCCCCCAGAGGCGAATGATGCCTTCCGTTTACGGCCCGCAGAAGGGCCGGTTCCGGAGGGATTTGATATGGCTCTTTCCACGTGGCTTGCGTATGCGCTTCTCATGACGGTCATCGCCTACACTCCCGGCCCCATGACCCTGTTCTGTATGTCTTCCGGGGTGCGTCATGGATTCTGGCGTACCACGCCCGGCATATTGGGCGGTTCATCCGCCTACATCATACAGATGTGCATCGTGTATGTCGGTCTGGGCGCGGCGGTGCAAAGTTCCCAGATGTTTTTCCAGATCATCAAGTGGGCCGGTGTGGTCTACCTGTTCGTGCTCGGCGTGAAAAACTGGCGGGCTGCCTCTTCGCTGATGAACCTGCGCGAATCGGCGTGTCCGGTTTCCGCCCGCAAGCAATTTGCGCTCGGCTTTGCCACGGGCATGTCCAATCCCAAATCCATTCTGGTCTTCACGGCACTGTTTCCGCAGTTCATCAGGCCGGAGGGCAATTATACGCTCCAGTTCCTCATTCTGGGCGTTTCCTTTTTCGTTCTGCAGCTGAGCAGCGCAGGCACCTATGCCGCGTGCGGCTCCCGCATTGTGAACTGGCTTGTGCGCAGACGCATGGCGCATCTGCAGGGGCGGGTCACAGGTGGCATTCTCTTTCTTGCCGGCGGGGCGCTGGCCTTCAGCCGCAGATAGTTTTGCGCCCCGCGCGTTCCGCAGGCAGGTGGGGGAGCGATTCCCGCAAGCCGGACGGAATCGGGGCATAATGTGCCAAGGAACGTCGCAGTGCTTGACGGAATTGCGCTGCGTGTGTTTCGAGAGCAGAACAGGAATGGATGAAAGGCGGACTGTGCGGTGAGGAGTGTCGGCGGTCAGTCTGTGCCGCGCGCTGTGCCGTGCCTGTGTCGTACCAGTTTCGTATCTGTTCGTTTCGGGTTTGGGGTCCAAGCCGTGTGCAGCCGTGTGCATGCTACGGCGCGCTGCAACGCGATCAAACATAGTCCGGTGAACGCAATTACCGGATACAAGGGTGTGCCGCTCCAGCAGGGAGGGCAGTGAAGGGTGTATCATGTACGCACGTGAGTGGAAGTGTTTGTGTCCTCAGCAGAACAAGGATGGCTTTCTGGATTACCTGTACAAAACCGGCGTGCGCGAAATTCTTTCGGCACCGGGGTACATGGGCTTTCAACTGATGGACCGCAGCCTTGGCGATAAGGTGGAGATTGTTCTCATTACCTACTGGAAGTCGCTTGAGGCGGTTGCCGACTTCGTGGGCGAAGATATCGAAGTGGCCAAGCTGTACCCTGAAGATGAACTGTACGGCATTGAGCCTGATCTGACCGTCCGGCACTACAAGGTGCTGGAACGCAGCCTCGCCTGATAGTCAGGGACAGAGAAAAGAAGAAAAGCCGGACCCCGCAAGGGAGCCGGCTTTTGTTGTTTCATGGCCCGGAAAAAACAGTGAGGTCTAGTTCCGCTTTGCCTTGGGGATGAGCAGGTGGGAGAAGTAGTGGGGCTTTTCCGGCGCCTCTGCAATGCGTCGGACAATCTGCTCGCCTTCCATGCCGAGGCGGGAGACGAATACGGTTTCGCCGTTTTTGCCTGCCTCGTCCAGAACCTGACGGATGGCTTCGAAGTTGCGGTAGGTTTTCAGAATGATGCTGTTGTCGGCCTGCGTGAGCATGCTGCGCAGCGAATCGGTATCGCGTACGCCGGACATGAGCAGCAGATTTTCGTCTGATTCGCACAAAATGGTGCAGGTGCGTGCGGCGGAAGCCTGATACGAGGTGATGCCGGGCACGATCTCAATGGCGGTATCGGGCCTGCCTGCCTGCAGGGTGCGCATCAGGTAGCCGAAGGTGGAATAGATGAGCGGGTCGCCAAGGGTGAGAAAGGCACCGCTTCTGCCGGAATCCAGCACTCTGGCAACGGTTTCGGCGTTGGCTTCCCACGCGGCGGAAAGGGCTGCCTTGTCGCGGGTCATGGGAAAACCGAGCATGACGGTTTCCACATCCTCGCGCAGGTGCGGGGCCACGATCTGCAGCGCGGTGGAATAGTCGTTCTTGGTGGACGATGCGGCAAAGATGACATCCACCGTGCCGAGAACCTTGGTGGCCTTCAGGGTAAGCAGGTCGGGATCGCCGGGGCCGACGCCTATGCCGTAGAGTGTACCCGTCTTGGCGGGAGTGCTTGCTGTCATACTATCTGCTCTCTATGGGCGTGCGCCCTGATTGATATCGAATGCCGTTCCGGCAAATGCCTGCGGGTGCAGGAATTTCGCAAGTTCCTCCACCGCGTCCACGGCTCTGGGGCCGGGGCGGGAAAAGGCATGCTCGTCCACTGTCAGCAGTCTGCCGTCCTTGACGGCACGCAGTGTGGCAAAGTGAACCCGCTCGTGCATGGGCACAGGGGTAGGGTTCATGGGGCCGGTCTGCATGACATATACCTGCGGGTCGAGCCGGATAAGCTCTTCCTCGCTCAGGCGGACAAGTTTCATGTCGTTGGCCAGAACATTGGTGCCACCCGCATGGGTCACGATGTCGCTGACGATGGAGCGTACACCGGCCCCAAGCAGGTTGGGGTAGCGCACCTCGAAAAATACCGTGGGGCGGGCCGGTTCGTGTGCCACTGCGCGCGCCACTGCGTCAAGGCGTTTTTCCATGCCCGCAACAAGGGCCTGCGCGGCCTGCGGGGAATCGGTCAGCACGCCTATGCGCCGTATCACGTCAAAGAGTTCCGCAAAGCTGGATGGCTGGAAGAAGACAACAGGAAACCCCAGACTCTCGAGAATCTGCTGTGTTTCCGATGCCTGCTTGCGTCCGCCGAGTTGCAGGATGCAGTCCGGCCCCAGCGCGGTGATGATTTCCGTATTGGGGCGCATGTGTGTGCCGATGGAGGGCAACGCGGCGATGGAAGCAGGCTGCGTGTCTGCCTTGGTGCGTGCGATGATGCGGTCTTCAAGCCCCATGGAGGCAAGTATTTCGTTGAATCCGCCGTACAGGGCGATGATGCGGCGGGCAGGTGCGTTCAGGGTTATGGTCCTTCCTGCATCATCCACGATGCTCGGACGGTTCGGGGCGGTTTCCGCCCGCAGGCTGACCGGCATGGTCAGCACAAAGGCAGCCAGCAGGCCGATAAGCATGAGGACTGGAATCATCAATCTGGTTATGGAGGTGTGCCTTCCCGGACGCGGCGCGGGTCGGAGCAGGGATGTGGCGGTGCGGGGTTCAGCCATTGTGCTTCTCCGGCATGCAGGCAAGGGGAGAAAGGCATGCCTGCGGTGCTCCCGTGACGGGGTGGGAGACGATATGGATTCGGGTTTCATAAATGTCCGTAAGGTGCTGTTCGGTAAATACGTCCTGCACGGGGCCGTCCAGTACTATGCGGCCCTGCTTCAGAAAGACGAGCCGCTCGCAATAGAGCGCCGCCGTGTTCAGGTCGTGAATGGCGGAAATGACCGTGGTTCCCTGTGCATGCCGTGCGTGCAGCAGGCGGAACACCTCTACCTTGCGCGCAATGTCGAGGCCGGATGTGGCTTCGTCCAGCAGCAGGCAGGGTGTTTGCTGGGCAAGGGCGCGCGCTATGAGTACCCGCTGGAATTCGCCGCCGGAAAGGGTCAGTGCGGAGCGGTGCGCAAGGTGCGCCGTGCTGGTCAGCTGCATGGCCTTTGCGGCGATATCCCTGTCCTCGGCGGAGTAGCCGCCAAGAAAGGATATGTAAGGATAACGGCCCATCAGCACGAGCGAGAAGGCTTCCATATCCGGCTGTTCGCCCATCCGCTGGGGAACGGAGGCAATGCCCCGCGCCCGTTTGGCTGGTGATAGGGCAGAGGTTTCCGCACCATCCAGCAGCATTTCGCCGGATATGGGAGGCAGTACGCCGGAAAGGGTGAGCAGCAGGGTGGTCTTGCCGCTGCCGTTGGGGCCGAGCAGGCCGACCATCTCGCCGGACTGGACTGTCAGGTTCACATCGCGCAGCACGGGTTGTCCGGCATAGCCGCAGGTGACGTTGCGCAGGTTGATCATATGCCGTCCTCACGCATGCGCCGTCTGAGCAGCAGGCAGAAGAAGGGGCCGCCGAGCAGGGCGGTGACAACGCCCACGGGCAGCTCGGCACCTTCGGGCAGTATGGTGCGTGCAAGCACGTCGGACCAGAGCAGCAAAAGGCCGCCCGCAAGGGCGGAGCTGACCAGCAGCGGCCTGTGCTCGCCGCCCTGCGCCATGCGCATGAGGTGCGGCACCACAAGGCCCACAAACCCGATGACACCGGAAACTGCAACGGAAGCGCCCGTGAGCATGCTGGCACCGATGAGCAGCCACAGGCGTACACGGTCGGCGTTCATTCCCAGTTGTCTGGCCTGCGTATCACCGAGGGCGAGAATGTCCAGCTCGCGCGAAAAGCGCCAGATGAGCAGGCAGCCGATGCCGAACCACGGCAGAACCAGTGCACATTCGCGCCAGCCGCGCCCCTGCAGGCTGCCCATGATCCAGAAGACAATGGATGCCACGGATTCTTCATCCAGCGATTTGACCAGCGAAATGAGCGCGGCAAGGAAGGAGGCAATTACCACACCGGCAAGCACCAGCGATTCGCGGCGCAGCCTGCCGCCGGAGCGGCCGAGCATGATGACGGCAAACAGGGCGGCAAGCGCTCCGGTCATGGCGGCTGCGGGCAGTGTACCCACAAAGGGCAGCAGCGGCAGTGTGGCGGAAACGCCCAGCATGATGGCGAGCGATGCACCGAATGCCGCACCGCTGGAAACGCCCAGTGTAAAGGGGTCTGCCAGCGGGTTGCGCAGAATGCCCTGAAATACGGTTCCTGCCATGCCCAGCGCCGCGCCCACCATGAGTGAAAGCACAATCCTGCCAAGCCGGATGTCCCATACCACAAGAGTTGCGGCAACATCCGCCCTATCTGCCTCAGTTCCGGAGAGCTTGAGCCAGAGCAGCGAAAACACCTTGGCTGCGGGAATATCCACGGGGCCGAAAAGACAGGCCGCCGCCACCGAGACGACGCAGGCAGCCAGCGCGCACAGAGCCGTAAGGCGAAAACGCCTGCTGCGGCTTTCTGTCTGCGCCGGGTGCTGCGCGTTATTTCCGGTGACGGCGGTCATTAAATGCTCCTGTGTGGGGGACTAGTCGTCCAGACCGGCAAAGGCGTCGCGCAGGTGCTCCACCCAGATGCTGACCACGGCGTCAGATTCGCCGGTGCCGCGCAGCACGGTGTGCACGGTAAAGCCTTCCTTTTCCAGCACACTTTTCCAGCTGTCCGGTTCGGGGCCGGCCATGTCGTTGCGGGCATGGTCCCCTGCAACGGCCATCAGAGGCATAAGCCATACGGTGCGGGACTTGCGGGCCTTCAGTTCGGCCACGACATCCTCAAGGGAGGGAACGCCTTCAACCGTGCCTACATAGGCGTTGGGGTCAACCTTGGAAAGGTAGTACTGCAGGCCGGGGTAGTAGATATTTGCAGGATGGTGCGTGCCGTGACCCATGAGCACCACGGCGTCTGCCTTCTTGCGTTCGGCAGGGAAGGTGGAAACAAGCGCCTTGGCTGCCTTTTCCATATCGTCGGGGGAAGAGAGCAGTGCCTCGCCCAGCGTTACCGTGCGGGTGCCCTTGGGCATGTTGCGGAATGCGGCCACGATGCGGAGAAGGTCGTGAAATTCGGCTCCGGGGATGGTGTGCAGCGACTGCACAGCCACGCGGGTGAAGCCCTCATCGCCCATGTGCGCCAGAGCGGCGGCGGGAGAGAGTATTGCGGTTCCTTCATTCTCCTTGATGGTGTGTCGCACCTGCTTGGCCGAATAGGCCCAGCGTACTTCCGTGTCAGGGAAAGCTTTGCGCACTTCTTCCTCAATGTTGGTGAATGCGGCGCGCGCTTCGGGAATGGTGGTGCCGAAGGCGACGAGCAGAATGCCGTTGCGTTCGGCAGCCTGCTTGCCGTGTCCGGCAAAGGCGGGCAGCGCAAGGGCGAGAACCAGCATGAACGTGAGGATGGTTTTCGTCAGACGTGAAAGAAACATGAAAAACTCCAAAGGGTTCCTGAGGCTTTGTGAGGTGGCCGGAAAAAAGAATTCCCTCCACGCATAATGCATGGAGGGAATATCCGTATTTATTCCGTCCTGTTTCCGCTCTGCAGTAGCCCCGTGCAGGCGGAAGATGCCTTCGGCCCCGCGGTAGTCCGAACGTGGCGTACGCGAGTGCAGGGCCGCACCGAATGGATCAGGCAGGTCTTCCGGCTTGTCCCGCCGTTTCCGGCCTTCCCGGTGGTGAACCAGTGGCGCGCAGGGGAAACGGTTTGTTGTGGAGACTTACGGCGGCGGGTCCGCTCCCGATTTGAACGGGATTCCCTGTTAGGCCCCTAAGGGCACCTGAACGCAGAGACAATAGGCGAGGGGGCAATGCCGGTCAAGGATTCCCTGTGGCGGGGCGGAAACATGCACGATCAGGCGAGAGCGAGATAGATCCATGTAACCGCAAGCAGGCTCGCAATGCGGATGAACTGGCTCTGCAGCAGCATGACAAGGCCCAGACGCGGCGTGAACACCCCGGCATGCGAAGGCAGCTGATGCCGCAGCGCGCGGATGGGGGTGGCCACAATGGTGCCGAGAATGAGTGCAAGCACGATCTGCTGTGTGGTGAGCGTGCCTGCATCCAGCAGGGCCCCTGCCGCGGCAATGCCTGAGGTGAATTCCGCAGCTACGGAAAAGACCACCACTCCGGCAGCCTCCACAGGCAGCAGGCCCGTGACGGCCCAATGGGAAAAGGCATCACGCAGTTGTTCAAACACGCCCGTCTGGTTCAGGGCATACATCAGAAAATAGACCGGAGCCGTTATGGTGACGATGCGCTTGAACCGTTTGCGGAAGGCATCCAGCACTTTCTGGAGCGTGGTCTTGCGGCTTTCGGGCATGGCTGCGGTTGCCTGGGGAAGGCCTGCGGCTGCGGCAAGGCGTATCCGGCTCCACGCCAGCACGGCTATGGTGCGGGCAAGGGCCGCCACGGCATTGATGGAAAGATAGATGATACCGGCGGTGCGCGTCATGGGCACTACGATGAAAAAGGTGGTGGGCAGGTGCAGCAGAAAGACGGGCAGGCCCGTGTTTACGAGATAGGAAAGGCGCATCTCCTGCTGTGTGATTCTGCCGTCCTGCCAGTAGTTCATGAGCATGGTATTGGCCGTGGTGCCGGAAAAGAACGCCGCCGTGAAGGCCGCGCCGGACTCGTCGCGCAGATTGCCGAACCGCATCAGCGGGCGGACCATACGGGCCAGCATGGGAGCCCAGCCCATCCCTTCCACCGCAAGGCCGACAAGAAGACCGATGCCCAGATACAGTAGCATGCGCAGCAGGGGGTGCACCAGCCTGGGCCACGCCTTTGCCCATGCGAGCAGGGAAGGATCGTGCCGGACGATGAGAAACAGGGCGCCTGCGCACAGGATGAAAGGAAGAATGCGGGCCACAGCCCCGGTGCGTCCCTTACGCCTTTTGTGATTGGCGAGGGCGGCGTTTGCGGTGGCTTCGGAATGCGTTGCTGCCGGTGCGGATGAGGGCTGTTGTGTCTCGGTCAATGTCGTGAACCTTTGGCGGAAGATGAATATGCCGCCGGGAATCATGGCCCGCAACGGCAGTCGGAGGATATATCCCGATAATCGAAAAGTAACAATGCTGCGTCGTATCCGAAACAGGCAGTTGCTATTTTTCCATGGAAAAATGGGAGGGTACACATATGCATGCTGGTGCAGAGGGATATATTGCAAACGGTTTTTCAGGTGTGGGGAGTGTGCAGGGCAGGGCGGCGGGGGCTGCCGGTATGATCAATATGGCCGGTATGGTCGGTATGGCTAATGCGGACGGTAAGGACGGTCGGGAGAGCGTATCCACCGTATCTTCCCAAAAGGCGGTGCGGTATGAGGTCGTTCTGCCCTACAGGGAGAGCGCGCTGGAGCCGTATATCTCGGCGCGGGCAATCCGGCGTCACGCTGGCAGGCACATGCAGCGCTACAGCGAAGAGGTCACCCGCCTCTGCGCCGGAACCGGACTTGCCGGACGAAACCTGGAAGCCGTCATGACGGGGGCGCATCTGCTTGGAATGCAGCGGCTGACAGAGTGTGCCTGCCATCTGCACAACCACCAGACGTATTGGCAGAGCATGCGGCCGGGCGGCGGAGGGCGTCCCCGCGGGGCGCTCATGGAAGCCATAATCAGAAGCTACGGCACGTGGGAGAATTTTGTCTCCGTATTCCGCTCACGCGCGCTCAACAGGTTATGGACCGGGTGGCTCTGGCTGGTGAAGGATGGCAGCAATGTCATGCTCATGCACGATACAGGAATAAGTTCTCCAGTATTGCAGGGCAAAGCAGTTCTGCTGGCTCTGGATATGTGGGAATGCGCCTATTTCATGGATTACGGCGAAGACAGAGAGGCATATGTGGACGTCTTTCTTGGGCATCTTGTGAACTGGGAGGCTGCCGGACTGCTCTTCACGGCTTGCTAGCCCCTTCGTTTTCTTGTTTCGCCATGCTTTGTCACCTATGCCCGGGTGTACTGGTTCATGACAGAATTGTTTGTAGCTCCCGCTCATCAGAGAGGGGGCGTTTTATCATTTCAATTTTCCTTGAAGTTACTATAGAAGAGAAAGAATGATCGTCGGATACTGTCGTTCTATACATGCAGAGAAGGCTCCGGAGCTCGCGGCAGTTTCGTTCAGGATTGAGCAGGGCTGTTGTTCAGTCCTGCAGGCTTTGCATGAACGCTTTCATGCGGTATCCTGAAGCGCCAGTTGTAACGTTTATCGGGCGGTGGTATGTCCCATACGAATATTCTTCTCGAGTCCGGCACAAATGAGCTTGAAGTTGTCGAGTTCTACATAGACGAAGTCGGCGGCTACAGGGCGCATTACGGCGTGAATGTCGCAAAGGTGCTGGAGATTCTCCGCAAGCAGTCCGTCACGTCCATGCCGGGAATGCCGCATCCTGCCGTAATGGGCGCCTTCAAGCACAGGGATAACACCATTGTTCCGCTTATTGATCTTGCCAGATATCTGGACCGTGACCGGATTGATTCGGCCGAGCCCAAGGTCATTGTCACCGAATTCAACGAAGTGGTGACAGCCTTTCTGGTTTCCGGTGTGAACCGCATTCACCGCATGAGCTGGGAAGATGTGGAAGCCCCCAGTGAATTTTTGCAGAAAACATCTGCCAATTCGATAACAGGTGTTGTCCGTCTTGAAGGGCGTGTGGTTTTTCTGCTCGATCTTGAGATGATTGTGGCCGACCTTGATGTGGGGCTTGCCATACGCATGGAGGCCTGCACGCCAGAGCGTGCGGCAGGAAAAACCTATACCATATTACATGCGGATGATTCCGGCAGTGTGCGCAATCTGGTGAAGTCGCTGCTCGAGGCGAGCAATTTCAAGGTTATCCAGTTCACCAACGGGCGCGATGCCTGGGAGTATCTGGAAAAGCAGCTTGCTCAGGTACGCGAGGATGGCGGCAGTATTACTGACAGGATACAGGGCATCATATCCGACATAGAAATGCCCCAGATGGATGGACACAACCTGTGCAAGCGCATCAAGGAAAGTCCCGATCTGCGGCTGCTGCCCGTGGCGCTTTTTTCCTCGCTCATCACTGAAAAGCTTGAGCACAAGGGCAAGTCCGTGGGGGCCGACGCGCAGTTTGCCAAGCCCGACCTGCAGCGGCTGAGCGACTTCATGCTGCAGCTGCTCGAGGCCCGCGGCCTGTAACAGCCTTTCTTCCCCTTCCTGAAAAAAGTAACGCGCCGCTCCGGATTTCGGGGCGGCGCGGTATTGTCTGCCCTACGCTTGTTCATAGTGTAGGGCCTTGACTCTGTCGGGTATCCCCCCCGACAGTTTCCGAATGCCATCTCCTTACTTTGTCCTACGCTTGGAGCGGCTGGTTCGGAAGGACAGACCGGTGTCCTGACTCTCTATAGTCAAGAAGCATGCCAGAACAGGGAAATCCGCATTGCCCTAGGACTACCACCTTTTGCGAGTGATTCTCGATATCTTTTACCCCGTTGGGAGGCTCTCATGTTGCCCTATACCGCTCTGAAAGGGGGATTATTCCGTTATCTAGGAATTGCTAATCCTCTTTTCCGGAATAGAGCACAATGTTAATCCGAGAATACGGATTAACGGCATTTCCGTTGCGGTGTGGCAATGCCATATTTCTTCAGCAGATCGTACAGGTAGGACCGTGATAGCTCGGAAATAGTGCATGCTGTAGCGATGTCGCCGTTGCTTTGGTCCATGAGTTCAATAAGATAGCTGAGAAAAGCCTTGTCCCGATATTCGAAGAACGGCCGCAGTGGCTGTCGGGATTGCGGCTTGTCTTCAATTTCGGAATAAGGCGTAGAGGGGAGGCTCCTGACAGGTGTGGCGCTTTTCTGATGTGTTGGCGTTTGAGCAGAAGCACCTGCTGTGGGGGTGGCGGGGGGCAGCAGCGTAAGGTCGTCGCGCAGGTCTGTTGGTTCTGCGCTTTCACTGATACTGCAAAATGCCCCGGGCCGGAGTGGCGGGGTGAAAGTGTCGGGAGTGTCAGAAGTGCCGGGAATGAGCGGGGCGTCGGGGGGCAGAGGGGCGTGAACCGGCTTTGAATCCGCTTGGGCAGGAACGTCGCCGGAGGCCGGACGCAGGGCAGCGGGGGCATCCTCTGTCTGCTGGGTGTTGGCGGCTGCCCGTGCAATGCTGATGCGGACGTGGTCCGGCAGGTGGCGTGAAAAGAGCTTTGTCTCATCCTGTGCTGCAAGCACTGCGCGTTCCAGCGTATGGATGAGCTCGCGGACGTTGCCCGGCCACTGGTATTCCCTGAGCGCCGCATGCAGGTCGGTGGAAATGCTCTTGGCAGGCATGCCGTATTTGCCGCATATGCGCCTGATGTAGTGATTGGCGAGTTCGGGCAGGTCGTCTATGCGTTCGCGCAGCGGCGGAATGTGCATGACAACAGTGCGCATGCGGAAAAGCAGGTCGCTGCGGAATGTGCCGCGCGAAACCATTTCTTCAAGGTTGCGGTTGGTGGCGCAGATCAGGCGAAAGTCAGAGGTGATTTCAGCACGTCCGCCCACGGGGCGGAAGCGGTGTTCCTGCAGCACGCGCAGAAATATTTTCTGCATGGCAAGTGGCAACTCGCCTATTTCGTCAAGGAACAGGGTGCCTTTGTGGGCCTGCGCCACGAGGCCGTCTCTATCCTTGTCCGCACCGGTGAACGCACCCTTGCGGTGACCGAAAAGCGTGGAGCCTGCCAGCGTTCTGGACAGGGACGCGCAGTCCACGGCCACAAAGGGGCCGGTGTTGCGCTGGCTGTTGTCGTGAATGGCGCGGGCGAACACTTCTTTACCTACGCCGGTTTCGCCGTACAGCAGGGTGGATGCGTCCGATGCTGCAGCCTCGGAAACAATATCCAGACACCGGGCAAGACCGGGGCTGCCGCCGATGATGGAGTCGCGCTTGAGCCGCACTTCACCGCGCTTGACGGGTTTGCGTCCACGATAATCCAGCGCGCGTATGAGCGGCAGCACCATGCGGTCCACCGCACCCTGCTTGGCCACGTAGTCCCATGCACCGTTGCGGATGGCGCGCTCCGCCCCGTCTGCCGAGGCGGCATCCGTGGTCATTATCACTTCGGGCCTGGCGGGCAGTGTGCGCAGCTTGGGCAGGGCTTCAAGGCCGCTGCCGTCGGGCAGGGCGGTATTCAGAAAAAGGATGTCGGCATTACGCAGCGAAGGCGAAGCAAGGGCGGCGGTCAGCGACTGCGTATGCTCCGCCTGATGTCCGAGTCCGGCCACAATGGCGCCGAGCGATTCGCAGAAGGCAGGATCGGCGTCTATGATGAATATGCGTGCCATGTCGGTGGGTCTACTCCTGCTTGGTGTCGAGCGCTATTTCCAGAAGGTGCAGCATGGCCTGAGAATCCATGGGCTTGCGTGCAAAGCAGCATATGCCGGATTCGCGTGCAAGGTCCAGCGTGACGGGGTCTGCCGCATCCCTGCACAAGGCTACCTTTACGTCGGGGTGTATGCCCCGCACGGTGCGTGCAAGCTCAAGCCCGTTCATCTGCTGCATGGCAAAGGCCGTAACAATGAGGTCGAAGGTGGCGGGCGATTCCATGAAAACGCGCAAGGCTTCGACACTGCCGGAAATGGTGTCGATACGGTAGCCCAGCGGAGCCAGCAGGCCGCGCCATTTGCGCAGTTCGCGCGGGTCGCCGTCCACAACCAGAATGCGTTCGCTGCCAAGGCGCGGGGCAGGGGCAAGTGGCTGGCTCTGGTCCACTTCACGGGCGTGCGATGGCAGATACAGGCAGAAGGTGGACCCGAGTTCCGGCTCGGAAAGAACGGTTATGCCGCCGTCGTGTGCACGGGCAATGCCGTGCGCCACGGAAAGGCCCAGTCCCTGAGCGCCGCTGTTGCTTTCTGTGGTGAAGAAGGGCTCGAAGATACGGGTGGCGATCTGCTCCGTCATGCCGCAGCCGGAGTCCTGCACGGTGAGGCGGATGTAATGCCCCGGACTGAGGTCGGCACGGAAGGCGGCCGTGCGTTCATCCAGTTCCACGTTGCGCAGGCTCACACTGATGGTGCCGGTTTCGCCCACGGCTCGTATGGCGTTGCTCATCAGGTTTTCCAGCACCTGCCGGATCTGCACTGGGTCTGCCAGCACTGTATCAGGGTGGGCGGAAAGGTCTTCGCGCAGTTCCACTTCCATGGGAAGCAGCGGGCGCAGGTCATCGAGCGTTTCGGTAATGAACGGTGTGATGGCCACGGGGCGTTTGTCGCCTTCGCGCTGGCGGCTGATGGTGAGAAACTGATACATCAGGGCCTTGGCCCTGTTGGCCGCGCCCAGCACTTCGTTCAGGTTGCGGCGCACCGTGTGGTTTTCCGGAATGTTGCGCAGGGCTTCTTCCGTGTTGCCCAGAATGGGTTGCAGCAAGGTGCCGAAGTCTGCGGCCATGCCGCCTGCAAGAATGCTCACCGCCTCCAGTTTCTGTGACTGGCGTAGCTGTTCTTCAATGAACGCGCGCTGGAATTCGCTTTCCTTGCGCTGGGTTATGTCTACCAGCGTGCCTTCGTAATATCTGATGGACCCCTTGGTGGTGTATACGGCGCGGGCATTGATGAGCCCCCATATGAGTCTGCCGTCCTTGCGGCGGAACTGCAGCTCAAAGTTGGAAATGTTGCCGTGCGATTTGAGCTGCTCAAGCATTTCGAGAAAGCGGGGGGCATCCAGCAATATGGAATGCCGGTCTTCCGGAAACTGGCGCAGCATGGCACCCGGCGAGGGGTAGCCGAAAATTTTGGACAGGGCAGGGTTCACCAGCAGGAATGTTCCGGTGCGGGATTTGCGGAACATGCCTTCCACGGCGTTGTCGAAAAAGCTGCGTACGTCATGTTCTTCTCTCTGCGGCAGCTGCGGGCGGACGGTGGGCGGGGTGTGGTGCTCTGTCATGCGGGCGACTCTAGCCTTGCGGCGCGGGCATGGCAAGCGGGGGGCTGCAGTCCGTTTTCGTAAAGCCCTGTCCACCCTCCGTTACGTCCCTTCGGTACCGCCTTTGCGGCGTACTCAGACCATGCTTTCGCCGATATCCAGATACAGCTGATGATACGGGTTGCGTCTCGCGCGGGGCACTGGGCTCCGCCTTATAGCAAGAAGCAGGAGGACAGATAATGACGAGGCATTCTCGTGCAAATGTAGGCGTAGCCCGTTCCCGCATGATAACTACGGAAGAGTATCTGCGGGCCATGTTCGGCGAACAGGGTGAAGGCTGGAACATGGCCAACACTGCAGGGGCGCGCGGCAGGGGTGGTGCGTATGATGTGAGCGGCATGTTTGCAAGCGAGTGGGAAACGCAACTCGACGACAGCGGGTTGCCCGTGTTTGCAGATCAGGCTGGGTATCGTCCTGCGGGAGTGAATGGCCCCGGCGCTCAGGCGGATTGGTTCGGCGCACTCTTTTCGCAGGGAGATGATGGAGAGGTGGATGAGGGCGGCAACGCTGTATCGGGTAGTGATCAGCCTGCAGCGAAGGCTCGTGCTGCCGGAACCGGAGGCACTGGGAAAAGGGATTCCGGGAGAGGCGTCATGCCGCAGGCTGGGCCGGACCAAACTCGTGATCTGACACCGGACATGGTGCCCCGCGAGGAGGTGCGACGCTTCACAGTGAGTGCACCGGGGGCTGCATCAGGAACTGCACGCGGGGGTACCTCCAGCGTTGCTCTGCCCGCCCAACGTCAGGTGTTTGCCGAACTCTTCGTGAAGCGGGATGAGGAGGGGCGAATCGTTCGTAAATCTCTGCGCACCGCATTGGGGGCGGACGTGCGCACCTACGCCTACGATGCAGATGGGCGTCTTGTCGCAAGCGGTATGGCTCTTGGCGGTGACGGGGATGCGGGCGCGGCAGGTGGGCGGATGGTGCCTCGTTCTGCCGGGGCTGCTGTGGTTGATCGCCAGCGGTACGGGCAGCCTTCAGGTGCAACTGAACTCGTGAGCGAGGCCTATGCCTATGGTTCCGCAGGCGAGCGTCTGGTCTCGGCCTGCGCTGGCAAGGGGGAGACTCGTTATGCTTACGATGAGGCTGGTCGCTTGATACAGGCCGGTGCCGTGCGATTCGTGTATGACCAGTCCGGCAGGCTGACTCGCCGCCTCAGTTCGGGCGGGGAAACCCGTTTTGCCTATGATGCTGCCGGAAATCTCACTTCTGTTGTACTTCCGGATGGTAAGGCGGTGGAGTATCTGCTGGACGCTGTGGGAAGGCGTATCGCCAAGTTCGTGAATGGCGCCAGAGTGGAGAACTATGCATGGCATGACACTGTGACGTTGGAAGCGGTATCCCGTGGTGACGGTGCTGTCCTGTGCCGTTTTATATACGAAGAAGGCGCGCGTATGCCGGTCTGCATGGAATGTGACGGCCAACGCTACTCTCTTGCCTTCGACCATGTGGGCACCCCCTTTGCGGTTGCCAATCCAAACGGCGATTTGATACAGGTTTACAGGCACGATGCCTTTGGGAATATCGATAATGTGCTGGTGCAGAATGTGCCTATCCCCATCGGCTTCGGAGGTGGCCTGCTTGATCCCGACACCGGTCTGGTTCATCTCGGTGCCCGCGAGTACGACCCGAGTATCGGGCGCTTCATCCAGCCAGACCCCCTCGGCTACGCTGGCGGCGATGTGGATGTTTATGGCTACTGCCTTGATGATCCCATCAATCTGGTAGACCCAATGGGGCTGGAGGGAGCAGCTGTAAACGAGGTTCGTAGACCCATTGCCCATGCCCCTATAGTGGTGCCCGGAATGCCCCTCTTGGATTATCCGACTATCAGGCAGTCTCAGTATCCTGAAGGAGTGTCAGTTGCAGGGAGTGCCAGAGAGAAAGTGGATACTGGTCCGGTTTTTGAGAATGCGAGGAGGTTTGGAGAAGATTTTTCTGGTATTACTGTGGATTACTTTAATTTTATTCAGAAAATTCCAGATTTGAGACAGATTCTCCCGGAATTGGGAGCTGCCGGGCTAGCTGAGCTTCAAAAAAGGGACGGTGGGAGTGGGGAGCAAGGTTCTCCACATGGCAGGAAATGGGATCGGGGAAGATAATTATAATTCGTCCAGCGTCTGTTTTTCAGGCGCTGGACATCACATGCGGGGAAGTTATGCTTTTGAATACTCTGATCGGATATTTTATTGTATTCATATTTATGTTGCTCGTTGTAGAATTAGTGTTTTCTTGTTTTCGGATTAATCTGAGGAGAATTTTTGTTTGCAGAAGGCTTGGTATATCGCTCTCAGAGGCAACAAGCTATGGCGTACGTATGATTCGCGCGAGTGATAGATTTGTGCATGGATTTGTATTTTTTACAAGCAGCATAGCTTTATATTCTGCTACCATTAACGGAATTGAAATTATAAGCATCGGTGATATTGTATTCTATACTTTATTTTTTATTTTAATGTCTTCGTCTGTTGTTCTTTTAGTGGCAGGGTATTATCATTGTGTGATTGTTAATGATGGTACAATTACATTTGTTGGAATTGCTCCGTGGTGTTTCGTTAAAAGTAAATGTGATAGTTATAATGATGTTGTGCATAAAGACAAAGTGAAGGGTGGAATAAACCTTGGTAAAATATTTTTGTCAGAAAAAGAATATGTGGTATCATTTGATGTGTCTGGAATATGCTCCTCTTGTGGAAGTGAGTAGATAATATTGATAGTTTAATGATGTGTGTTGGTTGTGACGTTGTGAACTTGTGATCGATGTCCTATGTGATGCGCAATGCAGATAAGAATGAGTAATGTAGCTTTTGCAGTCTTTTTTATCGCGACTGGAGTCATTTCATTCGGAGATGGGCCTCCGCGTTGGAAATATGGAGGCCCGGAAGTACCTTGGTGGATTGGTTATGTATTTATTGCCTGCGGCTGCATAATGCTCTGCATGGAACTGTGGGCTGCCCGTAAGCGTAGGTAGAATAATGACAGGTCAGCAGCGTTGCTGTTGGCCTGTGTTTTGTGAGTCTGCGCTTCTTTGCGTTCTATTTGATTGGACGTTTGGAGATGTATATGGATTTAGATATATTGCTTTTGGTGGGTACGTTCATATTTATTGCAATAATGAAAAGACATGAGCGTAGGTTTGGGGAATATTGTCCCAAATGTGGAGCTTTTAACCGTGTGGCTATGATTAAGAAACACACGCCGACAGTGTTGCTGTATATTTTTTTGCTGTGGTTGCGGGTTTTTATGCGAAGAACGATATTTATATTTTGGGCGCATTTTTTATTTTTTGTGGATGGATATATTTTGTTTTGTTTAAGAAACAGCATGTTTGTAAATGAAGCAGCATTGTAGCTGAGGGTGACAGTGTGACCTGTTTGTATGGTCTGTACTTTGTGAGAGATTGCGTTTTATATTGCTTCAGATTGAGCAGTGTCTATTTCGACACCGGCATTATCCGTCCTTACGAAAGCCGGGGGGCTTATGATGAAATCAAATGACGGTGGTAGGTTTAGTGCAAATAAGAATGTCTAATGTCGCGTTTGCTGTTTTTTTCATTGTAAATGGCTTCTTGTCATTTGGAGTGAAAGATCTCCATTGGAAGTATAATGGGCCGTCAATACCCTCATGGATTGGATATGTTGAAATAGCCTGCGGCTGCATAATGCTCTGCATGGAACTGTGGGCTGCCCGCAAGCGTAGATAGCAAGAAAGCAGGCCGATGGCTCGGCCATTGGCCTTTAATCTGCGCCCCATAAATTTATGTTGTATTTTTCGGCTCCGGCGGTTTTTTTCGGTCTAAGATGGTTGTGGAAGGAACGTTGAAAGATGAACAAAATGATGCTGCAAACAGCACAGCAAAGTGGTGAACAACGGGCCATGGTTGCCTGTTACTTCGGCGGCCTCCCCCGTTGTATATATTGTGCTGGAATTCCTCTGGTCTGCACGGAGAAACTTGTCCTGCTGGAGGCATATACCAAGTTCGGCGAGTATGACGGCATTGAGGCGTATCCTGCCGACGAGATAGACGAGATAAGAACGGGGAGTCGCCTCTTGCATGCTCTTGCCATGCTTGCATCTCGCTACGAACCTGACAGGCAGCCATACAACGGCGGTGCGGAATCTGACTTGTATTCTCTGTTGCAGAAACACTGTGCTGACCACACTCTTGTTTGTCTGGTTACACGTAGCGGCGGGGAGCGGCAGGAATATTACGGCCGCATGGTGCAGGTTTCTCCTGAAGCCTTGGAGCTGGCCGTTTTGGATGAATATGGTAATGACGATGGGGTCGTACAACTGTCCACGCCGTCTGTTGCCGGTCTGTGGTTCGACAGCAGAGAATGCCGATCTCTTGAATTTCTGGCAGGCCGAAATTCCTGACCCGCGAATGTGATCGGTGGATGGCGGGTAACTGTCTCCCCGGTAACGTTTGAACCGCTGCAAAACAACGATTGAGAATGACCATGGATGCACAACTGTTGGCGGAAATTGAAGCATGCATACAGCAAAAGGCCATGGCCAGCTTTTACCGCACAGACTTGCCGCGCGATAGTTTTCTGGTGGGAGTGCCTTTGTCCGTTACGCAAGAGGCGTTGACGATCTGCTTGTTTGACAGGCAGGGAGAAGACGATGGCGTTGTCTGTTTTCATGCTGATGATATCGATATGATGCAGCAACGCGATGCATATACCCACCGGATTGCGCAACTGGTGTCCCGCACTTCGCATGATTCAAACATATGCGATGCAACGGGCGGATGGATGTGTGACAGCATAGAGGCGGTGCTGCACCGTGCCATGAATATGGGCTGCCTTGTCGGGGTGCACTCTGAGGTGAACGCAGGCGATGTGACTGTGCATTACGGCATTGTGCAGCAGGTGGATGATGAAACGCTCATGCTGGAGACACTGAACGAGACTGGCGGACGTGACGCCTGTGTGCTTGTGGATATCCTGTCCGTCACGGCTGTCGAACACGCCACCAAAGCGTGCAGAGCCCGTTCCTTTCTGGCGGAAAGGAGTGTGATGCAGCAGGGCGCAGCTCCACAGGGAGCTTGAGCAATCACAGGCTCGTGCGCATAACGCTTGATACGACAAACGGCGTTACCGGTAGCGGTAACGCCGTTTGTCGTCCTTAATATAATGATGGGCCCTGCGCTTATTGTCTCGGCAGCAGCAGATACATGACCCTGTCGATGATGTTCAGCAGGTCAAGATACAGCCCGCCGCTGGCCATGGGCGGCCCGAAAAGGGCGGTGCGCTGGTTCTTCAGAGACTCGCGGGAGACGGTTTCCGGAAAGGTCTTGGAAAGCGTCATGGCAAGGCGTTCTGCCAGCAGGTAGCCCTTTACGCCTTCATGGAAGAGACGCAGTTTCTCGAGGAAGGTGGCAGAAATCTCGTTCCAGTATGCCAGCGCATCTTCCGTTGGATTGGATGACACCGCCGAGCAGATGGCGCTGTACAGGTTGTTCAGGTTCGCACCGGGAATACCGGCCCGCCAGCCGATGAGCCATGCATTGCGCTGAAAGAAGAGGCAGTGGTTTTTGCCTATGGTGACGATGTCGTCGAAAATTTCGCGTGCTTCCACAAGGGCAGGGTCGTTCCACACGGTGGGCGCGTGCTCCAGATCCCACGGCGGTACTGCGGAGTGAGCGGCGGATAATCCATCAGGGCAGGCTTCACTTCTGGTCAGCTCGTGGATGATGTGCGCGAGCCAGCGGTTTGCGTCCGGTGAATCCGGCGTTTCCAGATGCGTGTAGCTGAGCACGTAGCGGCCCTTGCCATACGTGCCGGAAAGCACGCAGGGCTGACCCGTGAGAAAAGTGGGGCGCAGCTTGATGTCGTACAGGGCTTCCCAGTCGTTGAAGGTGCCGGGGGGCAGGGTGCCGAGGGGCAGGTCGGCAATCCAGAAATCTTCGCCCGGTGTGGTGTAGCTTGCCAGCACTTCCACATCGGTTCCCTCTTCAGGGGCAAAGCGGGCGGGCCACCATACGGGCACCAGCGGGGAATCGCCCAGTGTGTCAGGGACAAGGTGTCCGGCTTTGGAAATATCCGTGCCTATGCTGGTGTGAATGTGTCCGCTCACAAAATGCTGCATGCGATCGGTAAACTTGGCGCGCCCCCACGGGCATAGCCCCAGACCGTCCGCACTGGTCAGGCCCAGTCCGGCGCCGCCGCAGAATCCCAGATAGCTGCCGCCGCTGTTCACATAGGCGCGCACGGCGTCAAGCCCTGCATCGCCCAGTGCGTCGGACTTCAGCCGCGCATTACCGCCGGGTACCAGCAGCAACGCGGGCGGCTTGCAAGAAAGCAGTCCCTGAGATATTTCTTCCCCCCGCACGATGCGGTAAGGCAGTTGCATGGCTTCTATGGCCCGCCATACGAGCAGGCCCCAGATGTGGGATTCGTCCCATAATATATAGATGCTTGACATTGTCCTTCCGCTCATTAGTGTGTCCGTCTGGCGGACTTGGCCGCTCTGTGCTATCTGGCAGCTTGAAAGTGGGCAGTGTAGCAGCGGGGCGTCGCTTACGCAAACCGAAACGCGACACCGGACTCTATCGCCGGTAGCAACATATCGCAATACCATGTTTTTTTGGAGAATGACATGTCGGAAAACGCACTCCCGAAGGGATACGAACCTCAGGACGTAGAAGAACGGTGGCGCAACCACTGGGAAGAGAACAAGGTCTTCACACCGGACCCGAACGCCGAGGGAGAACCCTACTCCATTGTCATTCCTCCGCCTAACGTCACGGGCGCCCTGCACATGGGCCACGCCCTTAACCTGACCCTGCAGGACATCCTCTGCCGCTACCAGCGCCAGAAGGGCAAGAACGTGCTGTGGATTCCCGGCACCGACCATGCAGGCATTGCCACCCAGAACGTGGTGGAACGCCAGCTCGCCAAGGAAGGCAAGGGCCGCCACGATCTCGGCCGTGAAAAGTTCATCGAGCGCGTGTGGGAATGGCGCGAAGAATACGGCAACCGTATTCTGAACCAGGTGCGCAAGATGGGCGCATCCGTGGACTGGACCCGCGAACGCTTCACCATGGACGAAGGTCTTTCCAAGGCCGTGCGCAAGGTATTTGTAGAGCTCTACAATCAGGGCCTCATCTACAAGGGCGACTACATCATCAACTGGTGTCCCCGTTGTCATACCGCGCTGGCCGACGATGAAGTGGATCACAGCCTTGAAAAGGGTGCGCTGCACTACATCAAATATCCTCTGGAAGACGGCTCCGGCCATCTGACCATCGCCACCACCCGTCCCGAGACCATGCTCGCGGACACCGCCGTGGCCGTGAACCCTGAAGACGAGCGCTTCAACCACCTCATCGGCAAGCATGTCATCCTGCCGCTGGTGAACCGCAAGCTTATCATCATCGGCGACAAGTACGTTGATATCGAGTTCGGTACCGGCTGCCTGAAGGTGACCCCCGCCCATGACCACAACGACTGGGAACTGGGCCGCAAGCACAACCTTGAGGTGATGAACATCCTCAACGACGACGGTACGCTCAACGAGCTTGCCGGAGCCGATTACGCAGGGCTGACCTGCCCGCAGGCACGCACCAAGATTCTGGCCGCGCTGGAAGCTGAAGGCTTCCTCGACCATATCGACGCGCACGACCATAACGTGGGCCACTGCTACCGCTGCAAGACCGTGGTGGAACCCTACGTGTCCACCCAGTGGTTTGTGGCCATGACCAAGCTGGCTCCGCGCGCCAAGGCCGCTGTGCCGGAAATGACCCAGATTTTCCCCGAGTCGTGGATCAAGACCTACAACCACTGGCTTGATAACATCCGCGACTGGTGCATCTCCCGCCAGATCTGGTGGGGACACCGCATTCCCGCATGGGTATGCGCCGACTGCGGCGAATTGCTCGTGGATACCGATACTCCCGCAGCGTGCAAGTGCGGCAGCACCAATCTCACGCAGGATGAGGACGTGCTCGATACGTGGTTCTCTTCCGCGCTCTGGCCCTTCACAACCATGGGCTGGCCGGACAAGACCCCCGAACTTGCCAAGTACTACCCCACCTCCGTGCTCGTCACCGGTTTTGACATCCTGTTCTTCTGGGTGGCGCGCATGATGATGATGGGCCTGCAGTTCATGGACGAGGTGCCCTTCAAGCACGTGTACATCCACGCCCTTGTGCGCGATGAGCAAGGCAAGAAGATGTCCAAGTCCACCGGCAACGTCATCGACCCCGTGGAGATGATCGAAAAGTACGGCTGCGACTCCCTGCGCTTCACGCTGACTTCCTTCGCTGCCATGGGCCGCGATATCAAGCTTTCCGAAGCGCGCATCGAAGGCTACCGCCACTTCTGCAACAAGATCTGGAACGCCACCCGTTTCGCGCTGATGAACCTGCCCGAAACCGCGCCCGCTCCGGTTGACCTGACCAAGGTGGACCTGCACCACAAGTGGATTCTCTCCCGTCTCGAAGGGCTGAAGAAGGCCACCGAAGCTGCAACTGATGCCTACCAGTTCAACGAAGTGGCCCAGAACCACTACAAGTTCATCTGGAACGAGTTCTGCGACTGGTATCTCGAACTCATCAAGCCCGACATGCGTGCGGGCGGCGAGCGCGAAAAGGCCGCACAGTACGTGCTCTGGATCGTTCTGCAGGAAATGATGGTGCTGCTGCACCCCGTCATGCCCTTCATCACCGCCGAAGTGTGGGCTGTTCTGCCGGGCATTGACAACCGCGACATCGCCACCATGCCCTTCCCCCCGGCCCGCCCCGAATGCGCAAGCCGCGCAGCCGAAGCGGACATGGAGCTGGTGCAGAATACCATCGTGGCCGTGCGTACCATCAAGGCTGAACTCAACATCTCGCCTTCCGCGAAGATGGACGTACTCATCCGTACCGCTTCCGACGAAGTGCGCGGTCTGTTCGACGCAAACAAGGAAGTCATGCTCTTCCTTGCCCGCCTGAACAGCGTGAGCTGCGGATCGGACGTGAAGGCACCCAAGGCATCCGCCTCCAGCGTGGTGTCCGGTAACGAAATCATTCTGCCCCTGTCCGGTCACGTGAACTTTGCCGACGAACTTGCCCGTCTGGACAAGGAAATAGGCAAGATCGAGAAGGACCTGAAGGGCGTGCTCGGCAAGCTGCGTAACGACAGCTTTGTTGCCAAGGCGCCCGCCGAGATCGTGCAGAAGGAAAAGGACCGTGCCGTCGAGCTGGAAGAGACGCTTGATACGTTGCAGAAGCTGCAGAAGCGCTTCCGCGATGCAATGGAATAGAATGTGATGACCGGGCGGCCTGCAATCGCAGGCCGCTCGTGTATTCAGTTCAAGAGTATTGTCGCATTGTTTCGCCTGTGGCGTTTTTAAGCACGCCTCCGGCGGGCAGGTGGATAATCCCCCTGCACCCTGTGATAGCGAGAGAAATCCGTTCGTCGTGTTGTTCCCGGCTTAACAAAGGTTGTTTTGAAGTGGGAGAGGCGGCGTAGTTTGCGGAAGAAGCCCCTTCCAAACGCGGATTGCGCGCCAGTACGTACAAGGGTTTCCAAAGGGCCGGTTGGCCCTTTGGCCAGCGGAGCGAAAAGAGCGCCGCAGGCAACATCGAAATGAAACAGCTTCCGGGAGGATTGCATGTCTGTAGCGCCGCGTCATCTGGTTGCCCCCTGCGGGCTGGACTGCTCCCGCTGCATATCCTGCACGGAAGGCAGGAGTGTGCAGCTGTCGCGGGAACTGCTGGAACTGCTGGGAGAAAATTTTCATGCGTACGCGGCGCGGCTGCAGGCAATAAACCCTGCACTTGCGGAATATCCGCAGTTTCGCCGTGTGCTGGAATCTTTTGCGCAGGACCGCTGCGGCGGCTGCCGTTCCGGTACGCGGGTCTGCCTGCCAAGTTGCAATGTCATGAGCTGCACCTCTGCCAAGGGTGTGGAATTCTGCTTCCAATGTGACGAATACCCCTGTACGAATACGGGGTTGCCCGAGCCGGTACTCAAAAAGTGGCGTACCCAGAACGACCGCATGCGTGAGATCGGCATTGACGGATACCTGAGGGAACTCGCGGAAACGCCGCGGTACCCGTAGCTGAATATTCATCGGATCGGGAGTGCTGCCCGATTCATTTGCGGAGGAGCGATGAAAGTTTATCTGATCGGAGCCGGACCGGGCGATCCCGGTCTGTTGACCATAAAGGGCCGCGATGTTCTGAGCGAAGCGGATGTCATTGTCTATGACTACCTCGCCAACAGCGATTTTCTGAACTATGCCAAGCCCGGCGCGGAAATCATCTACGTGGGCAAGAAGGGCGGCGATCATACGCTGTCGCAGGAAGGCATCAACAAGCTCATCGTGGACAAGGCCAAGGAAGGCAAGGTTGTTGCGCGTCTGAAGGGCGGCGACCCCTACATGTTCGGCCGCGGCGGTGAAGAAGCCGAAGAACTGCTGGATGCGGGTGTGTCCTTTGAGGAAATTCCCGGCATCACCTCCGCCATTGCCGGTCCCGCCTATGCGGGCATTCCGCTCACCCACCGTGATTACGCCTCTTCCGTTGCCTTTATCACCGGCCATGAGAATCCTGACAAGCCCGGCTCTTCCCACAACTGGGATGCGCTGGCCAAGGGAACTTCCACGCTGGTGTTCTTCATGGGCATGAAGAACCTGCCCCATATTTCCGCACAGCTCATCAAGCACGGCATGGACCCCAACACGCCCGCCGCGCTGGTGCATTGGGGGACGACCACCAAGCACCGTTCCATGGCTTCCACCATTGAAAAGCTGCCTGTTGACGGTCCTGCTCAGGGCTTCACTTCGCCTTCCCTCATTGTGGTGGGCGGCGTGGTCAACCTGCGCGAGCGCCTGAACTGGTATGAGCAGCTGCCCCTGCTGGGCAAGAGCGTGGTGGTTACCCGTGCACGCGAACAGGCCAGCGGCATGGCTGCGCAGCTGCGTAAGCTGGGCGCCAACGTGATCCAGTTCCCCACCATCAAGATCAATCCTCTGGCAGAGTATGCCGATGTGCACGCAGCCATCCGTAATCTGGCAGACTACGAGTGGCTCATCTTTACCTCCGTGAACGGTGTGAAGCACTTCTGGCTGCAGATGGCTGAGCTGGGTCTTGATACCCGCGCCATCGGCAAGGCCAAGGTTGCGGCCATCGGTCCTGCAACGGCGGACATTCTGCGTGAAAAGGGCATTGAGCCTGATTTCATTCCCGAGAAGTACGTGGCCGAAGGCGTGGTGCAGGGTCTGCTGGAACGCGGCATGAACGGCTCCAAGGTGCTGCTGCCGCGTGCGAAGGAAGCCCGCGAAGTGCTGCCGGAAGAGCTGCGCAAGGCCGGTGCCACCGTGGACATTCTGCCCGTGTACGAAACCGTGCCCGCTGGCGAAGCCAGAGACACCGTTATAGAACTGCTGGAAAAGGACGAACTGCACTGTGTGACCTTTGGTTCTTCCTCCACCGTGGACAACTTCTTTGCGCTGGTGTCACCCGAAGTGGTCAAGAAGCACAAGGCCGGTCTCAAGCTGGCAAGCATTGGCCCCATCACCGCCAAGACGCTGGAATCATACGGTTTCACTCCCGACATTCAGCCTGAGGATTACACCATCCCCGCGCTGGTGGAAGAGCTCAAGAAGAACCTGTAGGTTCACCGATCAAAGCATATGCAGAGGCCGGAGTTCGCTCCGGCCTTTTGTGTTTTTTGTGTCGTCTGCCGCTACAGTCGGTATGGTTGGAATATCGGTGCATCCGGAGTTGCAGAGCTTACGTGTGATGTGCTTTTCGCCCCACTGTCGCGCAAGGAATTTTCATTTGAGGAGCGGGGGGGGGGGGCGGATTGTTGACAGGAGCCGTCACCCTGCAACCTTTGCCAAATCCTTTTTCCTCTGGCAAAGAAGGGCGAGAGCAGATGCATGCTGTCGTGTACGACAAAGCACGTGCATAAAGTGACAACGAATGCGAAACGGCAACGCGGGAGGCATCGTTCCCGCAACGCCCTTTCCCGCAGCATACGGAGAAGCCGCACATGGCCTTGAAAATAGCGGTGCTTGCATCGGGCAACGGCTCGAACCTGCAGGCCATACTGGACAGGCACGCCGGGGGCGTGCTGGATGTGGATATACGGCTGGTGCTGTGCAACAGGGCCAATGCCCACGCGCTGGAACGCGCCAAGGCCGCCGGTGTGCAAACCCTGTGTCTGCCGCATGTGGATTTTCCGGACAGGGAAAGCTTTGATCTGGCCATGATCGAGGCCATCAGGAAAGCAGGGGCGGATACCATTGTGCTGGCGGGCTACATGCGCCTGCTCACTCCGACATTTCTGCAGGCTTTTGCCGGACGGGTCATCAATATCCATCCTGCCATCCTGCCTGCCTTTGCCGGAGTGCGAGGCGCGGCAGATGCCCATGCCTACGGCGTAAAACTCACGGGCTGCACCGTGCACTTTGTGGACGAGATCATGGATCATGGCCCCGTCATCGTACAGGCTGCGGTTCCTGTGAATCCGGAAGAGGATGTGGAAACGCTCAAGCAGCGTATTCATGTCATGGAACACCGCATCTATCCGCAGGCGCTGCAATGGCTGGCCGAAGGCCGCCTTGTGCTTGATGGGCGGGTGGTGCGCCTTGCTCCTTCCGACAGGAAGCGGGCTGCTACCGCAGGCGACTGGCTCATCTGGCCCCCGCTGGAAGAAGGTTTTTAGCACGCGGCCCCTTTCTGGCAGGGGGCAGCTTGATACCAAATCCTCGTTTCAGTAAAACCGCATTCCCGTTAAGCCGGAATTGAGGTCCCAAAACGGATTTTCATCGCGTATACGAGGTGCAGGAACGTTAGGTTCCTGCCCGGCGGAGCCCAAAAATACCAGAAATGGCTTTGTCAGCAGTCTGGGCCCCTCTCAGGAGGGGCTTTTTTATGCTGGCGGTGATAGTTCGGAACAGGACTTAAGAAATGTTTGCCGCGCTGCCTGCGCTTGCCTAAGGCGTCCTGTCTGGCCTATGCAAAGGGCGAACATTGACCTGAAAGGACGCACCCATGCTTGAAACCATACTCACCCTGTTCACCGTCTGCTTTTTTGCCCGCATGAGTCCGGGACCGGATATGATGCTGCTCATTAAGCATTCGACAGCCGGCTCTTCTTCATATGCTCCGGAGGACGGCAGCACCGGCAGCTGCCGTGCGGCCTATGCCTGCGTGCTCGGCGTGTGCGTGGGGCTTTGCTTTCATGTCATGCTGTCTGTTCTTGGGCTGGCCATCATTATCAAGAGCAACCCCATGGTTTTTGCAGCGCTGCGCTACGCAGGGGCGATCTATCTGCTCTACGTGGGCTGGCGCTGCTTCACTGACCGAGATTCCGTGCGGCTTGAAGGACAGGGGGGCGTCTGCACCTCGGCACGGCAGGGATTCAGGGAAGGGCTTTTGTGTAACCTGCTCAATCCCAAGGTCACCATGTTCATTCTCAGCGTGTTCATGCAGCTGGTCACGCCGGAAACAGCACTGTCTGAGCGCCTTGCCTACGGTGCGGTCATCGTGCTTGAGGGGCTGTTCGGCTGGGCTGCCTTTGTCTACTTTCTGCATACCCCGTTCATGAAACGGCTGTACGGCAACCATGCCGGTGCCATCAACAAGGTGACAGGCGTTGTCCTGTTCGCGCTTGGCGGTGCCATCTTCATCTGGGGATAAATGTTCCGGACGGACATTCCGGACGTTCGGGGGCAGATGCTCGAGGGTAGCGGTTTCGTGGTCATAGAATCTGTCGTCTAGGCGGATTCCTTCTGACGGGGCAGGCGGATGGTGAATGTGCTCCCGACATCCGGCGTAGATATGACATCGAAGGTCCCGCCGTGGTTTTCCGTGATGATGAAATACGAGACGGAAAGCCCCAGACCGGTTCCCACCCCTATCTCCTTGGTGGTGAAGAAGGGCTCGAATACACGCTTACGAATGGTGTCCGGCATGCCTGGTCCGTTATCCTT
The DNA here is from genome assembly GCF_013340285.1 of Desulfovibrio subterraneus. NCBI lineage: Bacteria > Pseudomonadati > Thermodesulfobacteriota > Desulfovibrionia > Desulfovibrionales > Desulfovibrionaceae > Desulfovibrio > Desulfovibrio subterraneus. The sequence goes on from NZ_BLVO01000012.1 coordinate 383,705, forward strand.
CACCTCAATTCTCACAAAATCCGGTTCCGACCGCGTACGGATGGTTATCTCGGGGTGCTCTTCGCTGCCGTAGTGCTTGGCGTGCATGGCCTGCGCCGCGTTGCGCAGCAGGTTGAGCACCACCTGCTCAATTTCGTTTGTCGAGCAGATTACGGCGGGCAGTTCCGGTTCGTAATCGCGGGTGATGACAATGGAGCGGAAGTCGTAGCGCTTTTTGAGATCATAGTCGTTGGCTGCAAGCTCCACGGTCCTGTCCAGCGAGGCGTTCAGATCCACGGTGGATCGCCGCGCATCGCTTGCGCGTGAAAAGTCCAGCATGTTTGAAACAATCTGCGCTGCCCGCGAACCGGCCTGCCGGATGCCCTGCAGGAAGAACAGCACCTGCCGCTCGGCCAGATAGTCCCGTATCTGTTCCAGCCTGCATCCCACCTTGTCTGCGGCATCTTTGTTGGCCTGAATGTCCGCAGATATGCGCCGTTCAATGTTCTGCGCCCCCTGCAATATGGCCCCGAGCGGGTTGTTGATCTCGTGTGCCATGCCTGCGGCAAGCCCGCCGACGGACATCATTTTTTCCGTCTGCACCATCATTTCTTCCAGCCGTACACGGCGGGTGGTGTCCTCCATGCGCAGCACAACGCCCTGCCTGCCACCTGAACTGAGCGGGTACAGGAGGATGTCGAAATAGAACGTGCCCTCGTTGTTTCTCCGGCTCTGCTTTTCCAGCCTTCGCGGGGAGCCTTCTGCCAGCGAGCTGGTAATGACTTTGTCGTAGTCAGCCAGCGAGGGAAACATCGTCTGGAACCGTCTGCCCACAACTTCCTGCTCGTGGATGCCGAAAAACTGCTCCGTGGCCTTGTTGATGTGCGTGATGACAAAGTCGCCGTCCATGCCGATGATGACTGAGGGCATGGAGTCTAGGATGTTCTGCACGTAGTGCCTGGCATCCGCTATTTCCTTTTCCCGCAGCTGCACCTCTGCAGCCATTTCCTTGAAGTTCCGGTGCAATGCGTTGAGCTCTTCAATGGTCTCCGTATAATCCGATTCATCGCCGTAGGCCCCTTTGGCAAGCTTGCTGATGGAAGAATCCAGTTGCCGGAACGGAATAAGCAGGGCCTTTTTCAATTCGACCGCAAGGCTGAGCGAGACAAAGGCAAAGATGATGAACAGAAACAGCAGAAACTGTGCAACAGACATGGAAATGCTCAGATAGACATCCTGCATGGGCATGGCTGTAATGAGCATCCAGCTCAGGTTGCGAATGGCGGTGGAGGACGCGAGATAGCATTCGCCGTGCATGCGGATCATTCTGCTTTTGTTGAGCAATTCCCCTTCAGAGAAGAAGGGCAGGTACCCCAGATTTTCCTGCTGGCGCATGGCTGTGCTGTCGGGGTGTGCGAGTACTGTTCCCCACTGGTCAGTGAGGATGATGGCGGAGGTGTCCTGCGGCTGCAACTGGCGGATGTGGTCCTGAATGGCGTCCAGCTTCAGCGCCCCCACAATTCTAGAGCCGTCCGGCAGGCTGTGGGCAAGGTAGACAACGGTCGTCGATCCGTCTTCCAGAAGCAGCGGGTGGCCGATGTGATGGCCCTTGGAAGTAATGGTTTCAAGTGGAATGGGAAAATCTATGTTGGACATACCGGTGGGCGCGCTGGCCATCACCGTGCGGTCCGGGGCGATGAGGAGCAGGCGGGCGAACTGGCGGTTCGCTTCCCATGTCCGCTTGAGGGTGGCCTGGACGTTCTCGCCGGGGGTGGCCCGGGCGTGTTCCGTTTCCAGTCCGATGTGATTGAGTGTTGAAAGGGCGCTGCTGATATAGTTGTCGACATATCCCGCAAGATTGAGAGATAGGGCGCCGCTGGTTGCCTCAAAAAACTGGCGCTCCTTGATATAGAAGAACGTACCAAGGCAGAGCGTGGCGGTAATGAACAGCAGGCCGCTCCAGTTGAGCAGTTTCTGGTTTATGAGGCGCGCGAGGGTTGGAAGTTCCTGTTTGGAATCGTTCATTTGACCAGAACCATCGTTCCGTTTTGGATTTTCAGGAGGAGAGGAGAGCTCATTCGGTCTCCGTATTCATTTAATTTGAGAGGAGAGTTTATTCCCGGCAGTTCGTTGAGGGATATAATGGCTTCACCCAGTCCGTGCCTGTTGCCTCCGGTTTTATCGAGAGCGGCGGCCAGCAGCTGCATGGCTTCATAGCCGAACGAAGCATATGTGGGGGTGACGCCGAAGCGTTTTTTATACTGCTCTTTGAAGGCCAGAAATTCCGGCCTGTTGTTGACAGGATTGAAGCTGAAGCTCGCCGTCAGGTTTTCCAGATGCTTGCCGCCGAGCTGAACAAGGTCGTTTGTCAGAGCCCAGGGAGATGAGAACAGCGGCAGCGGCATGCGCTGGACGTGCAGGGCCTGCGCGAATTTTGAAATATCCCGGGCAGAAAGCACTGCGAGCACCCCAGTGCTTCCAGTTTCCTGAATTTCCGAGATTATCGGAGGCCAGTCTTTCAGGCGTGAAGAACTGACAGGCTTGAACATGGTGACGGTTCCGTTCAGTTGGCGTACCCTGTCTACAAAGGCAAGGCTGAAGCTGCGTGTATAGGAATCGTTGTCCGTGTCATATATCACGGCGAACCGCGAGATGTGTCTGCCGGAGAGAGCATGGTTTGCAAGCGTTTCCGCCCACGCGGTGTTGTGGGTCATTACGCGGAAAAAGTTGTCTTTGATGCCCGTAAGATCCGGTGTGCTTGTGGATGGGGATACGAAAATGATGTCCCTGTTGTGCAGGGCTTTCACGGCTGCAACAGACTGCTGGCTGGTCATGTGTCCGATAATGGCCACGGCTCCTGCTTTCATGAGAGCCTCGTCCGCGGCAATCGCCTGCGCAGGGGTGTCGCCGTCGTGGCGGGTGACAAGCTCAACAGGGTGTCCCTGAATGCCCCCCTGTGCATTGATATGCTCAATGCAGAGCTGTACTCCGTTGCGGATCTGAATACCCAGATCCGCAAATTTTCCTTCGAGCGGGCCGGAAAGGCCTACTAGAATGGGAGAGCCGTTATCTGCCGAAAAGTTCCAGAGGACGATTAGTCCTGCCAGAACAACAGCAAGAACGAACTGCACAGCTCTGAAGAGGTTTTTCATATTCTGCATTCCTGTTGGCAGGTTTAGGCAGCCGGATTCATACTATCTTATATGATAGCATTGCGGGATTGTAAACTTTTGGTTCGAATGTGGTAGGATAAGATGGTAGTTTACCCCTTCAGTATCACGGAGCAAAGAACTATGGTGAATAAATTCAGGCTGGAGCTTACGGAAGACGAAAAGAGCTATCTGCTGGCACTTGTGCGACAGAGCATACGTCACAGCTTTGGCGATGTAAGCGGAGATGCGGAAAGTGTTGCTTCGGTTCCATCCTCTGCTACACTGAACATGCCTCTTGGTGCTTTTGTCACGCTGAAGAAGCAGGGCATGCTCCGGGGCTGTATCGGGAGCGTCGTTTCCGATATCCCGTTGCATGAGACCATTGCGCGCATGGCGCAGGCAGCAGCATTTGAAGATCCCAGATTCCCCCCGCTTATAGCCGGGGAGCTTGCGGAACTTGAGGTGGATATCTCGGTGCTCGGCCCTGTGACGCCCTGTGACGATGTGCGGAAAATCGAAGTGGGCAGGCACGGCCTGATTGTGCGGCGGGGCATGCAGTCCGGTCTGTTGCTGCCTCAGGTGCCTGTTGAATGGGGATGGGACAGGGATACGTTTCTGGCCCAGACCTGCCGCAAGGCCGGACTGGCAGAAGATGCATGGAAACAGGAAGGGACGCAAATCTTGTGGTTTGAAGCGGTAGTGTTCTGATTGCGATGTATCACTCCCCGCAATGCTGAATGGAGGATCGATGGGACTATTTTCCGGAGACGGAAACCGTTTTTCCATAACGCGGACGGCCTTGAAGACTGCACTTATATATGCCGTGTTCGGGCTGCTTTGGATCCGTTTTTCTGATTTGTTTCTGGACTACACCATAAATGATGCCCGGGTCATGACCACTGTCCAGACCTACAAGGGGTGGTTTTTCATTCTGGTTACTTCCGGTCTCCTGTTTTTGCTGGTTCGCCGGAACCTGCAGGCACAGAGAAATTCCGAACGTTCGCTTCGTGCCAGCAATTTGCGGCTTGAAGGCATGTTCCGGGTAGCCGGAAGCGTGGCATTCATTTTGAGCAGGCAGCGCGCAGGGTTGCATTTTATAGAGGCGTTCAGCCCCGGTGCGGTGCGTATGTTCGGTCTTGAATTTTCAGATGCGGGGCGTCCCGTAGCCGGTCTTCCTCTGCCTGCGGGCCTGTTTTCTATATACGAAGGCGCCGAGGGCGTGGGCGGCATGAACGAGCTGATCTTCCGTGACCGTGCGGGGCAGGACAAGGTGGTGCTGGTGCGAACCCTCGTACTTGATCCGGAAGACGACGGGACCGAAGTAATGCTCTCTGTCGCGCTGGACATAACGGAACGTAAGCGCATGGCGCAGCGTCTTGAGGCGGCAACCGGAATGATAAACGGCATTCTGGATGCTGTTCCCTCCATCGTGATCTGTCTGGATGACGCTATGCGGGTCATGCACTGGAATGCTGCTGCGCAGCTATGCACGGGGCTTGAGCTTGCCAGGGTGAAAGGGCGGGTGCTGAACAAGGCCTTTCCTCTGCTGGGAGGTCGCTGGAAAGAAATTTGCGGAGCCGTTGCAGCCCGTAGCAGTTTGACCCTGCAGATCCGCAGTGTCCGGCGGATTTGCGTGCTTGAAGAAGAGGTAACTGTCGGGCGTGAGGGTGATGCGGCCAAGGTGTATGAGGTACAGGTGTTTCCGTTGCCTCTGGCGGAAGGAGGCGCTGTCGTGCGGCTCGACGACATAACCGAGCGCATGAAAGTGCAGGAAGTGCTGGTGCAGACGGAAAAGATCATGTCCGTGGGGGGGCTTGCCGCAGGCATGGCGCACGAGATCAATAATCCCCTCGGTGCCATTTTGCAGGGGATTCAGAATGTGCGCAGAAGATTGTCAGCTGACCTGCCGGCCAATCTTGAAGCGGCCGGCGCCGTGCAATGTGATCTGGCCGCACTGGACCGGTACATGCGTCACCGAGGCATAGACCGTATGCTTGACGGAATGGGCGAGGCAGGAAAGCGCGCTGCGGAAATTGTGACAAACATGCTGGAATTTGCCCGTTCTGCGGACCTGTCCCACAGTGGAGTATTCATCAATCAGATCGTCGACAAGGCTCTCAGCCTTATCGACAACGACTACAGTCTGGATAAGCGTTATGATTTCCGGAAAATCAGAGTTGTCAGGGAGTATGAAGACAACCTGCCCATGATATCCTGTTCACGCATCGGCATAGAACAGGTGCTGGTCAACCTGCTCCGCAACGCCGCACAGGCCATGTATGCTTACGAGGGGCCGGCAGCCTGGGTGCCGGAAATCCGCGTCCGTAGCTATGAAAGTGACGGCTGTGTCTGCATAGAGGTGCAGGATAACGGCCCGGGTATGACCGAGGCCCAGAGCAGAAGAGTGTTTGAGCCGTTCTACACCACAAAGCCGTCCGGTGAAGGAACAGGGCTGGGTCTGTCCGTTTCTCACTTCATCATTACAAGCGGGCATAATGGTTCCTTTTCCGTGGAAAGTGCTCCGGGCAAGGGAGCGACATTCAGAATATGCCTTCCCGTCCGTGCGGGCTGATGCCTGTGCAGGCTGACATCCGGAACTGTTCCGGTCCCATGTTGCCGGTAGCCTAACCGGCCACGTTCGTGCTACCTCTCTCTGCGTCACGGAAGCGCCGTGCGCCTGTATTCAGGGCAAGACCTGCCCCTGCCTGCGTATCGTCTGTGATTTGTCTATCCGGACGTTTTGCAGGCGCTTTTACGTCTGCCCACTTTTCTGCTGTAAGGAAGCTGCATGGCCAGAGATTTTTCCACCACCGCCGATAACCGACGGATGTATATTTTTTTGCTGGTGATGGTACTTGCCGCTGCGGTGGGTTTTCAAGGCTGGCGCACTCTGTACAACAACTTTGCCGTAGATGTGGCCGGACTTTCCGGCAAGGAAAACGGTTTTGTGCAGTCTCTGCGCGAAGTGCCCGGATTCCTTGCCCTGCTGGTCATCTATCTGCTGCTGATCGTGCGGGAGCATACCCTTGTGGCGGTTTCCGTCCTCGTGCTCGGTGTCGGTGTGGCTATGGCCGGTTTTTTCCCCTCATTCCATGGCCTGTTGTTCACCACGCTGATCATGAGCTTCGGGTTTCATTATTATGAAACTACGAACCAGTCGCTCATTCTCCAATACTTCGACAAGACTCAGGCGCCCGTTGTCATGGGGCGTCTCAGGGGCTTTTCGTCAGGAGCCAATCTTGCCGTCGGCGCGGCGGTGTTTCTGCTTGCTCCGGTGCTGGAATTCCGCACCCTGTTCTGCATATTCGGCGGGGTGGTGCTGGTTGCGGGCGCGTGGTGCCTGCTGCAGAACCCATCGTCCGCAAACATTCCCCCACAGCGCAAAGGCATGGTGTTCCGTTCCCGCTACTGGCTGTTCTACCTGCTTACCTTTCTCAGCGGTGCGCGGCGGCAGGTTTTTGTGGCCTTTGCCGTGTTTCTGCTGGTGGAAAAATTCGGTTATTCCGTGCAGGAAATTACGGCCCTGTTCATCCTGAACAACGTGGTCAACTGGTATCTCTCGCCCGCCATCGGGCGCGCAGTGAACAAGTATGGCGAGCGCAGGATGCTCACTGTGGAATACATGAGTCTCATCTTCATATTCGTCGCGTACGCATACGTTGACAGCAAGATACTGGTCGCCGTGCTGTATGTGCTCGACCATGTCTTCTACAACTTTGCCATGGCCATCAAAACCTACTTCCAGAAAATTGCCGATCCATCAGACATTGCCCCCAGCATGGCGGTGAGCTTCACCATCAACCATATTGCCGCCGTAGTGATTCCGGCAGCGGGCGGGCTGCTCTGGATGGTGGATTATCGCATTCCCTTCCTCTGTGCGGCCGGGCTTGCCGGTCTGTCACTTCTGTTCTCCCAGTTTGTCCGTGTTCCGGAGGCGGAAGGCAAGTAACCGCGCGTAGCGTATAACCAATTGCTTCAGGCAGCATGTCGCGCTATTATGGCAGTACCATACCTGTAAAGGAGATTGCCATGTCTGCCATATTGCGTTGCACCCGTACTTTGCTGCGTCTGACCGCCCTGCTGTTGTTTGTGGTTGCCCTTTCCGTGCCGGCTTTTGCCGAAGACGGACAGGCCAAAAAGCCCCTCAAGGATACGCCGCAGCGTGTTCCCGCCCGTGCTACCGCTGTTTCCGTGGAGCATGAAGGTGCGGATACCGCAGGCACCCGCCTGACATTCCAGCTCAAGGAACTGTTCAACACGGCCAGCCTCTTCAATCTGACTGATGCCGATACTCCCAAGATCAATCTGCTGGTTTCCACCCAGCCGGAATTTTCTTCACGCCCTGAAATTGGCTCGGCCTATGCCATTGTGTGGGTTTACGCCGAGAGCAAGGGCAACCTGCAGTATTATCTGGGGCGGCAGGTTGGCGTGGTGAGCGATGCCACGGCCGCTGAAGTGGCGCAGCAGATTGCGGAAAGGACGGACGGCATTGCCGTGAAATACGGCTACCTTTTCGGAAAATAGAGGAGGTGCCGATGGACAGGGCCGTCCTGCTGACCGTTACGGACGACATGACCGCCATGTGGAGCATGCGCTTTGTTGCCGGTTTCTTCCCCGACAAGAAGCACCTTGAGGTATGCGTGCTGTATGTGGCCCCTTCCGGCTATTCCGCCGCGCATGAGGAGACCCGTATTGTCCTTTCCGACATTGAGGTTCGCAAAGGGCGAGAGATAGTGGAAACAGCCCGGCAATGGCTTGTGGAACACGGCTTTTCCGGCGCCAAGATAAAGACCAAGGTGCTCTCCACCCAGTATGGCGTGGTCAAGGACATTGTCTCCGAGGCCCGCAAGGGGATGTATGATGCCGTGGTGGTGGGCAGGCGCTACCTTGACTGGATGGAGATGCTGTACACCACCAGCGTTAGCCGCGGTATTCTGTGGGAAGATGTGGATTTTCCGGTGTGGATTTGCAACGAGCCCGATTCGACACGGCAAGGGATTCTGCTCTGCGCCGACGGTTCGGCCCCGGTTGCCCACATGGCAGACCATGTGGGGTTCATGCTGGGGGCAGTGCCGGAGATGCGTGTGACCATTCTCCATCTGCGGACGCCCGGCGTATCGGCAGACGATGCCGTGGAAGAAGCGCGCCGCCGCATACTGGACAACGGCATAGAGGCATCCCGTATCAGCACGTTGATAACGGCAGGGCAGGACAAGGTGGGTACCATTCTGCGCATTGCCCACGAGGGCAATTTCGCTGTTGTCGCGGTGGGGCGCAGGCCGGATTTGCCGGAATCTCTTGTCCGACGGGTGTTTACCCGCTCTGTGAGTCTGGGTCTGCATGAAAATGTGAACAAGTTTTCTTTGTGGGTGTGCAGGTAGAGAGCTGTATAGAAAGAAATCGGATTAGAATAATATGTTTTTGACAGGTCAGATATTGCCAATTGGTCTGGCCGGTGGTATTGCATTGGCTGTTGAGCCGATACTGAAGGGCTCTTTGTATCAAAAATCGCTATAATTCCGGAGTTCTCCGGGTATATTTGAGCGATTCGCACAAGTTTGAGGATTGCCCCCCAATTCCGCCTTGAATCATGCGAATCGCTCTATTTTTTTGCCCGTCGCAGTGCGGTAGCTTTTTTGCCCGCGCCAGCTTCGTGTTGTCTTATCTGTTTCATCCTTTCCATATTCCCTAACCGACTGTTGCATCGCTGCACTGTATGCTCACATGGCTGAAGAGCAGAGGTGTGTCTGGTTTATTTAAGTTTATTTGTGTTTGTTTTAGTGCGTTCAGGTTTGTTATGGTAATGCAGTGTTGCGTTCTGACTTGAGAATACCATTGTTTTCAGGCGGTAACATGGTGTGTCACAGTGTGCGTATGAATATAATCTTGGACAGAAAGGATTGGCTGTGTAATAGTCAGCGGGTAACTTTAGTATACTATAAATAACCAATTCTAACACAGTTAGGAGAAATGGGATGAAGAAGCTGATTACCTTGCTGCTTTTCCTGGTTCTGGCTCTGCCTGCGGTTGCCTTTGCGGAAAAACCGGTCCTCATGATGTCCACCACGACCAGCACCGACAATACCGGTCTGCTTGATGTGCTGAAGCCCGCGTTTGAAGCGGAAACCGGCATCGAACTGCGTTGGACCGCCGTTGGTACCGGCAAAGCCCTTGCAATGGGGCAGAACTGCGATGTTGACGTGCTGCTTGTGCATGCCCCCGGCGCAGAAAAGAAGTTTGTTGCAGACGGATACGGCGTGGACCGCACCCAGCTCATGTATAATGACTTTGTCATCATCGGCCCTGCTGCCGACCCTGCCAAGGTAAAGGGCATGTCCGTAAGCGATGCGCTGAAGAAGATCGGCCAGTCCGGCAACATCTTCTGCTCCCGCGGCGACAACTCCGGTACGCATAAGAAGGAACTTTCCCTGTGGAAGGAATCCGGCATGGCAGTGCCTGAAAAGGAAGCATGGTACGTTCAGACCGGTCAGGGCATGCTGCCCACCATTAACGTAGCCAATGAGAAGAATGCCTACACCATGACCGACCGTGGCACCTTCATCAAGTACGAGGCTTCCCACAACGGTAACCCGCCCATCGTGATTCTGGTGGAAGGCGACGGCGCTCTTTTCAACCAGTACAGCGCCATGGCCGTGAACCCCAAGAATTGCCCCAATGCCAAGTACGACCTCGCCAAGAAGTACATCGACTGGATGGCATCCGACGCCACCCAGAAGCTTATCGGCGACTTCAAGCTCATGGGCAAGCAGCTCTTCACCCCCAACGCGGGCAAGTAGCTCCTTCAGTTCCCTGATTGACAGAAGACAAGGGCGGTTGCATACCGCCCTTTTTCATGGAAGAGGGTGCGTTCAATGGATTTCATTCTCGAGGGCATATACAAGGCCTTCCTGCTCCTGCTCGGCGGTCACGAGGAAACGTGGTCGGCTGTCTATGCAACGGTTGCCGTCTCCAGCATATCCATCTGTGCAACGGTGCTGCTCGGTGCTCCGCTCGGATTCCTGCTCGGTTATTGCAGTTTTCCGGGGCGGCGGGCCGTGCGTCTTGTGGTGGATACGCTACTTTCATTCCCCACCGTGGTCATCGGCCTCATCGTCTATGGCTTCATATCGCGCAGCGGCCCGCTGGGCGAGCTGGGGCTGCTGTTCACCCTGCAGGGCATTGCCGTAGGGCAGGTCATGCTGGGGTTACCCGTGGTTGTGGCCATGGTGGCCAACGCCGTGGAAAATGCAGATGAAAGGCTGGAGGCAACGCTGCTTACTCTGGGCGCGGACAGCACCCAGCTTTTGCGCACCACCTTGTGGGAGGTGCGGTATCACCTCATGCTTGCCACCGTTGCCGCTTACGGACGCATCGTGTCGGAAGTGGGCATATCCATGATGGTGGGGGGCAATATAAAATGGCATACGCGCACTATCACCACCGCCATTGCCCTTGAAACCGGCAAGGGTGAGTTTGCCATGGGCGTGGCTCTGGGGCTGGTGCTGCTGATCATCGCCTTTGGCGTGAATATTTCCGTTTCCGGACTCAAGCGGAGAGTTGCGAAATGAGCCCGCTCTATTCTCTTTCAGGCATACGGCAGCGATACGCAGGGCGTCTTGCGCTGGACCTTCCGTCCCTTTCCATAGAGGAGGGGAGCATTGTCGGTGTGGCCGGTCCTAACGGCAGTGGCAAATCCACCCTCATGCGTATGCTGGCCTTTCTGGAAATGCCGCAGGAAGGACAAATCCGGTTTGACGGCACCTCGGTAGACGCATCCTCCGGAGGAAGCAGGGCCGCCATGTTGCGCAAGCACGTAACCCTGCTGACGCAGGAACCCTATCTGCTGCGGCGGACAGTGGCGGAAAACGTAGGGTACGGTCTTGCCGTGCGCGGGCAGCGCAATAGCGCCGATGCCGTGCGTCAGGCGCTGGCAGACGTAGGCCTGCCTGCACAGGAATTCATGCACAGGCAGTGGTTCGAACTTTCGGGCGGGGAAGCCCAGCGTGTTGCGCTTGCAGCCCGTATCATTCTGCGGCCCAAGGTGCTGCTGATGGACGAGCCGACCTCATCTCTGGATGAAGAATCTGCAGAGCGTATCCGCATGGCCTCCATGCGCATGCGTGATGCGCACGGCACCACGCTTGTCATTGTATCCCACGACCGTGAATGGCTCGATTCGGTGACAGACACCATGGTGATGCTGCGCAACGGGCACCTTGCGGGCTAGCTTTTCCGCGTCTGACCGCGGTGCTGCGTTCAGCATGACAGCAGATGGGGCGTGTACTACGGGCGACATGCTGCGTGTTCTGCAGCCGGTTGGCAAGTTCCATGCGGTTTGCGGCCGGATGCCGGAAAGCCTGGCAGCGGCAATTCAGCGGCCTGACCGTTTGCTTTGTCAAGGCGGGGCGGATGTTCAGGCTGCAGGATACTGCTTCGGAAGAAGCGGTAGGCGTATGGTGAAGGTTGCTCCTTCTCCCGGTATGGAGTCGGCAGTAATGGAGCCTTCATGGTTTTCTGTTATTATGAAGTAGGAAACGGATAGCCCGAGGCCGGTTCCCTTTCCCGGAGCCTTGGTGGTGAAGAATGGCTCGAAGACACGCTTGCGCGCTTCGTCCGGTATGCCGGGGCCGTTGTCTTCCACCGTCAGAACGGCCCAGTCGCCTTCCCTTCGTGACGTAATGTTGATCGTGGGATTTTCTGTTCCGCTCAGTGCCATGGCCTGCGCCGCATTCTTGATGAGGTTGAGCAGCACCTGCTCGATTTCGGTGCTGATGCAGGGAACGGGCGGCAGGTCGCCCGCGTGACGGGTATCTATGGTCACCTTCTTTATATCGTAGCGTTTTTTCAGGTCATAGTCGCTTTGGGCCATCTCCACGGTGCGTTTCACCAGCTCTTCCATATTGTGGGGTGTGTGCTCCGTGCTGCTTTTGCGGGCAAAGTTCAGCATGTTCTGAACAATGCGCGCGGCGCGCTCTCCGGCATCGCGGATGCCGCGCAGCATGTGGCTGACTTTGCGGTGTTCCATGTAGCCTGAAATGGATGCAAGGTCGCAGCCGAGCTCCTCTGCCGCCTTGATGTTGCCGGGCAGATCCGGCGAAAGCCGTCGTTCTATGTTCTGCGCCCCCTGCAGAATAACCCCAAGCGGGTTGTTTATTTCGTGTGCCATGCCTGCGGCGAGCCCGCCTACAGACATCATCTTTTCGGTCTGAATCATTATCTCTTCTATGCGTACCTGTGCTGTCATGTCATCGATGCGGATAACCGCCTCGGCGCTGCCTTCCCGCATCAGGGGGTAGATGACGATGCGGGCAGGAGTCTCGCCTCTGGCCGTGGAGATTTTGCGCCGTTCCGTGGTGTGCTGCGAGTTAGCGGCTATGGCGCGGCGGGCATTGTCCCACTCTTCCTGCAGGGCGGGAATGCATGTTGTCAGCGCCTGCCCGATTGCGTTCTCTCTGCCCTTGTTGAAATAGTCCCCGGCCTGCGTGTTCCAGTGGCGGATGATGCCCACTTCGTCCACGCCGATGATGATGGAGGGCATGGAGTCTATGATGTCGGTGAGATAACGCTCCATCTGCATGATGCGCTGCTCTGACCGCATCCTTTCCGAAATGTCCACGGCGATGGAGCAGGTGCCGTAGACCTTGCCTGTGATGTCGTGCAGTGGAAATTTTGTCGTGAGAAAGGTGAAGGGGGTTCCTTGTATAAGGAAATGTTCTTCCCACTGCTGCGATATGGTGTTTTGCTGGTCAGTTGCGGGGGCATACAGGGTGGAGCGTTGCGGAGGCAGCAGTTCCTTGACGGATCTGCCATGAATTTGTGCGGGCGGAAGGCCTATCAGATGTTCAAGGCTGGGGTTCGCAAAGACCACATGCTCTTCAAGGTCGGTAACAATGACGAGGTTGCTTGTGTTGTGGAGTATCTCCTTCAGCCTGCCCTCGTTTTCACGCAGTGCCTTGCTCTGTATGCCAAGGCTTCGCAGCAGAAGAATGGTAAGGGCGGTAACGGCAAGAAGAACCGCGCCAATGCCCATTTGCTGCAGGATCAGGGTGTCTCGCTGGTCGGAAAGTGTGCGCTGCATCACCTCCATTTCGCCGGACAGGGTATCCTGAAGCATGGAGGCTTCGATGGTGATGACGGATGTGGGCACGGTTATGAGAATGCCCACAGTGTTATTCCTTGCCGCAAGAGCAAGCGGAATAACGATGACGAGCTTGTCTCCCTTCACCGAGGCCGTAGCGGTGTTCTTGCGCACCGCTGCAAGCTCTGCTTCCCATTGTGTGTCGAGTACGCTGAGATGCGAACCGATGGGAACATTCTCAAGCGTGCTGGCTGCTATGTGGCCTGTTCCGGATACGATGAAGGACTCAACTGCTCCCCCGAACAATTCCTGCTTGAGCGAGAGCATGAGCTTGCGCATGAAGTCTACCTGAAAGCCCACGCCGATGCTGCCCGAGAAATGCCCATTGACGATGATGGGGGCTGAAGCCGTGGCAAGCCAGACATGACTGCCACCGAGCATATAGGGCTGCAGGGGAGTGAAGTTAGGGGCAAGCGTTTCCTTGACAGAGAGATGAAAGTCACCTTTGCGGATGCCGTGGGGCGTTTTATCTTCCGATTCGAAATTCTTGAGCGGTGCAGAAATGATGGAGCCGTCGGGAAGGCGGATCCAGTTGCTGATGAACCGGCCGGAGGCATCATACCCCGGTTTGTTTGCATAGGCCCGATCCAGCATGTCGAACATGCCTGGTTCCCAGCAGGTGAATACAGCGGCAAAATCGGGGTGGTTTTTGAGCAGCATCTTGAGTCGCAGGCTTTCTCTGTCTCTGCTCATGCTTTCCAGCGTACCGGATTCACGCGACCAGCTGAGCGATTCTGCAAGGGTGGTCGCAACGCCCATGGCATTGCTCAGCTTTGATTCCACAGTCGAGGCCTTGATGCGTGCCTGTGCCACAATGCGCTGTATGGCAATGCCGGTGGCTTGTTCGGCAAAAATGGCCGAAGCCTCACGGGTATACGCTTCGGTACCGTCTATGGCCAGACCGGTTATTCTTTCAGCGGTGGTGTAGGAAAAGATGACGACTAGCAGGCAGGTGAGTGCAAGGCAGACACTCGTCGCTGTGCGGAAAGTGGAATTCCAGAGTAATCTCCGAAGTAATGGCAGGGGAGATGACTGCAGCATCGTGTCGTCCCGTCTGGATGAAAGTTTGCAAGATTCCTTGAAAAGTCTAACCGATTTGCGTCGTGTATATCAAGAACCGTATCGGGAAAGCTGCCGTGCTTTGGCCTTCGGATGTTCGTGAATCTGTGTCCGCAGCCAAGCCGGAAGCGGGCAGCAGGGCAGGTTTGCGGGGGTTTTAAGGTGGTTGAAAAGAATTTGAAGAAATTTTGAAAATCCGTTGACAAGGAAGGCGAGTTTCTTTAGTTATCTGCCTCGCGCACTGGGCTGTCGTTCAATTGGCAGGACACCGGATTCTGACTCCGTCAATCAAGGTTCAAGTCCTTGCAGCCCAGCCATCAAGCGTCCCCATCGTCTAGCCTGGCCCAGGACACCTGCCTTTCACGCAGGCGACAGGGGTTCAAATCCCCTTGGGGACGCCACATGAAAAATAGCCGCTATCGAAAGATGGCGGCTTTTTTCGTTGTTGCTTCTTCCCACTTGCGTTCCGCCACCCCAACTCTGTATTGTTTCCGAGTATTGCCCGTATGCCGACAGGCGGCAGGGGCGTTGACCTGTTACGCGATAGAGGAAGGAACATGTCCGAATTTGCCAATGTCACTGTGATCAAGAAGGCGAATGTGTACTTTGATGGAAAGGTGACCAGTCGCAAGATCGTGTTCGCGGACGGGTCGTTCAAGACGCTGGGAATAATGTCACCCGGTGAGTACAAGTTTGATACACGTCAGGCCGAGGTGATGGAAATTTTGCAGGGTACCCTGCATGTGCTGCTGCCCGGTGAGACCGATTGGCGCACTGTGCAGGCCGGTGAAAGCTTTGATGTGCCTGCCGATTCCAACTTCCGTCTGGTGGTGGAAAGTATGGTGGATTACTGTTGCTCGTATCTCGACTAGACGCGCCCAGATACGTTTGGATACACTTATACACAATAGTCGGAAAATCAGGCCCCGCGTATACTTCACTATACGCGGGGCCTCCGGTTAATGACAAACCCTCGGTTTCGGTAAAACCGTATTTCTGCTAAGCCGGAACCGCAGTTCCAAAAAACAGATTTTTATCGCTTATACGAGGTGCAGGAACGTTAGGTTCCTGCCCGGCGGAGCCGAAAAATTCCAGAAATGACTTTGTCAGCAGTCTGAGGCCCCGTGCATACTCTGGTGTGCGCGGGGCCTTCGTTATTGAGCTAGGCTGCGGAACAGCAGGATTCGGGGGCAGGCAGGGTTGCCAGCAGGGACTCCTCATGGCGTATGATTTCGCAGGCCAGCTTGATGAAGCAGTTTGAGCCGCGGTTCATGTTCTCGCACTTGGCGACATAAATATTGGCCATGGGCAGCGGCGGATATCCATCCTGCATCCCGAGGATGCGGGCGTTGGGCGGCAGCGAAATGGGGGTGAGCGCCGCCACGGCGGCTCCCACTGTTATGGCGGCGTGCAGGCTGGCGAGTGAGGGGCTTGTGTATGCAATGCGATAGGCAAGCCCTGCGGCATTCAGTGCCTCGGTGGCGTGTTCTCTGTAAGAACATCCCTGCGAATACACCGCCAGCGGAACGGGGGATTCCTGATGCACGAGATGTCCGGCAGAGGAAACCCACAGCAGGGGCGTGTGCGCAATAATCTCCGTGCCCGGGAACGTGTAGGTGGAGGTGTTGACGAAGAAGTCCAGCTCGCCTTCCGTGACCATGCGTTTGAGTTCGGTGCCGTTGTCCGTGCGCATCTCTACCTGCATGGCCGGATAGTATTCGGCAAAGCGCTTGAGAATGGTGGGAAAGAACCGCATGGCAAGTTCGTCAGAGGTACCCACCCGCACGAGTCCGGTCAGTTCCGGTGTGCGCACGGCGGCTATGGCTTCATCGTGCGCTTTGAGAATGCGCCGTGCGTGGGGCAGAAAGGAATCGCCCACGCTGGTCAGGCGTACCACGCGTCCGCTGCGGTCGAAAAGCTGAATGCCCAGATCACCTTCCAGCTTCTTTATCTGCTGGCTTACGGCGGATTGGGTCTTATGCACGGCCTCAGCCGCCCGAGTAAAGTTCAGGGATTCGGCCACAGCCACGAACGAGCGCAGCAGGTCAGTTCCTATTTCCATGATTAGCACCTCTGATGGTATTCATTACAGCAATTCGTTTCCCTTATCAATGGGGCAAGTGCATGCTGTGCCCTGTTGATAAGGGAAACGAACGGAGGTGCGTATGACGATGTTGATTCCACAGGTGAACAGCCTGATGAACTGTATCCGCAGATGGATGGAAGCCTGCCGCAAGGCCGGAGAACAGCAAAGAACCATGCGCGAGCTGGAGGCGCTGGATGACCATATCCTGCGGGATATAGGCCTTAGCCGCGATCAGTTGTTGCGGATGAAGGGGGGAGGCGCGCCGGTTCCGGAGCGGCGCAAGGCAGGGCAGTGCGGGAATACGCGCGGCGCTGCCGGAGCAGGCCGGTCCGTGCCTGCCTGCTCATGCCGTGCAGCACATGAAGCAGGCATTGCCCTGTGCCGGGACGAGTGAACGAAGCATCTGCTTCGGGCAAGAGCCGCGCAGCCCCGCAGCAGTTGTCTGTTCAGGATTGGGTGTCGCAGCGCGCATCAGCACAGCAGGCCCGCTACGGCTCCCGTCATGCAGGTGGCAAGCGTACCGGCCATGATCGATTTCATGCCCAGAGATACAATGTCGTGCTTGCGTTCGGGCGCCAGCGCATTCAG
Source organism: Desulfovibrio subterraneus (assembly GCF_013340285.1). Lineage (NCBI taxonomy): Bacteria > Pseudomonadati > Thermodesulfobacteriota > Desulfovibrionia > Desulfovibrionales > Desulfovibrionaceae > Desulfovibrio > Desulfovibrio subterraneus. The sequence continues at coordinate 400,707 of NZ_BLVO01000012.1, forward strand.
CCCGCCGATGAGAATGCCCAGACTGCCGAGGTTGGCGAATCCGCACATGGCGTATGTCATGATGGTAACCGAGCGGGGCGAAAGCGTCCCCTGCGGCAGGCCCGCCATCTGAAGATAGGCGATGAACTCGTTGAGAATGGATGCATACAGCACCAACATCGTGCCGGAAATGGTGGCCATGCCGCTGGTCATGAGGGTGAAGAGTTCGCTGCGCGACATGCCGCGCACATAGGGCGTGATGATGGGTGCTTCGACCATGCCGACGATGCTGTTGGCGGCAACGCCCAGCATGAGCGCTCCTTGCCGGTGGTCGTATCCGGAATGTGCAGGCGAAGTGATCAGGTTGAAGACGGTGCCGTATAACTCGCCGGGTTCATAACGGTAATATCGTATGGTGCCAAGCGTTATCAAAAGCGTTTCATGGCTGGCACAGGGTTGAGCCGTGCATGAAAACAGCCCGCCGGAAGAAGAATCTTCGGACGGGCTGTCGGCGTATTCAGTCGTTGTATTGTTAATGTATGGGGTGTTAGCCCATGCGGCTATTGTTCAGCTTCGCTCTTTACGTTCTTGCTGTGACAGGCACCGCGTACGCACGTTACTCCGGTGGTTGCCTGCTGCCTGCTGCGGATGTTTTCCATTTGCAGACGGGCCTGAATGTACTGCGCCAGAGCGTCCACGGCTCTGTCGCAGACAGGGAACACGGGTACACCTGCCGCATGCAGGGTGTTGCGCAAGGGGGCATAAAGCACTCCGCCATCGGCAACGCACACGAGAGGTTTATCGGATTCCGCTGCAAGGGCAGCCATGCGCGGTGCAATCCCCAGCGGGTCATCAAGGGCATATGCGGGTGTGGATGTCTGCGCCAGCGTGTGCATGGCGGGCGAAAGCGGATCAAGCCCCACCAGCACCGCGTCCACGTTGGGGTCCTGCAGCATGGAGGCTGCCACGCGTGCATGGGTTTCGTCATCGGCTGCGGGGTTGATGTCCATGGGATTGGCTATGCCCACCAGCGCATCCAGTCTCTTTTCACGCAGCAGGGTCTGCAAAGCCTCGCGCGTGGAGGGCGCATAACTGGCCAGCCGCATGGCGTAGTCGTCGGAATGGATGGAGTCCGCCATGCCCACCGCTTCAAACCCTGCGCCGCTGACAGCCGCGAGCCTGTTGCCGCGTATGGTCTTGTCGTGCAGGGTTTCGGCCAGCAGAAAGAGGTCCTGAAACTGCGTGAAGGTGCGGGCGACTATGGCTCCGGCCTGCCGCACGCAGCTGTCGCAGACCATGAAGTCTCCGGCAAGCGATGCCGTGTGCCCGCTGGTGGCGGACTTGCCTTCCGGCGTGCGCCCAGCCTTGTAGAACAACACTTCCTTGCCCGCCAGCACGGCTTCGCGCACGGCACGGCAGAATTCCAGCCCGTCCTGATCATTGAAGCCTTCGGCGTAGACGGCAATCACGTCCACGGCATCACTGTGCGCGAAATAGCGCAGCATGTCGCCCAGCGTCAGGTCCGTCTGGTTGCCCATGGATATCATGTAGGCGGGACGCAGTTCGGGGCACTGGCTTATGCGGTGCAGCATGAAGGCGCCGCTCTGGCTCACGAGCGCCGCGCGGCGGTAGTCGCCGCTGCGTTCCTTGGGCAGCTTTTCTTCGGGTATGAACCATGTGTCATATTTGCCCGGGCGCGATACCACGCCCATGCAGTTGGCTCCCAGAAAGACCGGCCCTCCGTGCTCGGTGGCGTGCACCGCGTTGATGCGGGCGATAACCTGTTCGGCGCGGGTGCGGCTTTCTTCCGTCTCGCCCATGCCGCCGGGAATGAGCATGACGCTGGCCGCTGCGTTCAGGTCTATGATCTCTTCCACAAGGTCCGGCACCTGCCTGGCAGAAACCGCCACCACGAAAAGATCGACAGAGCCGTTCATGTGTGCGGGCAGTTCGCGCAGGGAAGGAACGCATGTCACGCCGTCTATGGATTCTTCACCCTCGCGGATGATGACCACGTTCTCCGGGGCAAAGCCTTCGGCAAGAATGTTGCGCAGTATGGTGCGCCCGAAGTTCTCGCGGGTGGCGGAAACACCGATCAGCCCGATGGTCTTCGGGTGCAGCAGGGCATCTATGCGGTGCACGGGACGCGGCACTGCCAGTTGCTCAGGCAGCGAGAAGCGGCACATGCCGTCGAGCGGCACCATGAGAAAGTCGGTGAAGGCGAAGGGGTTTATTTCCAGTTCTTCGATGATGAAGGGCGCATCAGGATTTGCCGGCGAGTAGTGGTTGGCCATGCGGATGAAGGACTCGAAGCATTCGATAAGTTGCTCGTCGGTGACGATTCTGCGCTGACCCCGCGTAAGCCCCGCCAACTTGCGGTAGGAAATGGTCTGGCGGAACAGGCTGAAAAAGGTTTCGCCGTCTGTCAGCTCCGTGGAGGCGGCAACAATGGCCTGCCCCTTGCGGAAGCGTTCTGCATAGAGTTCCGTATCTGTGCCGCCAAGGCCCGCACTGAGCACCATGCCGAATTCCCGCGTGCGCCGCAGGCCCACGATAAGCTCGTTGCCGAAGGCGCTGGAATCGGGCGGCATGAACTGCACCTGCAACACGCCTTTGAGGTCACGGCTTATGGCGTCCGCAAGCACCTCGCCGGAAAGCCCGCGATATTCAGCCGGTGCCGCATCGGGGTAGCGTTCAATCCACGCGGCGTAGTTTTCCGGCACCTCGTAGAGCATTCTGCGCCATGCGGAGCGTATGCGGTCCGGCTCGCGTTCCACAATGCGCACGCCGCCCACTTCTGTCTTGTGGACAATGGTGGGCGATACGATTTTCAGCACGGCCTTGTCACCGGGAATGGCCATCAGCTCTTCATCGGAAGGGCGTGAGCCGCGCGGAATAAGGTTGGCACGTGGCGGCGTTTCCGCGCCCGAGCGGGAAAGCAGGGTGTATACCTCATACTCGTACAGAAAGTTGCGGCCTTCTGCGTGGGCGGTATGAAACAGTTCGGTAATGGCTTCGTAATCAATGGCAAGCTGCGGTGCGGACATGATGTACCTATACGAAGTGGGGTTGCGGGCGGTAGCCCATGTGGGTTGATATTTCCATGGCGGCATCCAGCAGTTTGGGAGCAAGGGAGACTATGTCGCCCTCGGCAAACTGGCTGGGAGCACCGCTCAGACTGACGGCGCCCACTATCTTGCCCTCGGGGCCGAAGACGGGCGCGCCGATGGTATCCAGGTGAATGAGCGTTTCTCCGTATACCAGCGAATAGCCCCGTTCCCTGGTGGCCGCCAGTTCCTGCCGCAGCTTGACCGGATCGGTGAGCGTTTTGGAGGTGTAGGCGTGCAGTTTAACGCGGGCCAGATGGGCAATGACCTGTTCGCCCGGCAGATAGGCGAGAATGGCGCGCCCGATGCCGGTACAGAAGGCAGGCACCGTGGGGCCGATGTAGGAAGATGGATGCCATTCCTGATGGTCGGTGCTCATGGTGGTGAGCACCACGTCGTTGGTCAGCACACCCACGCGGCCGATGGTGGAGGTGTGGCGCGAAAGATAGCTTATGGGGCTTGCTGCCTTGCGGTTGAGCGAGAACGTGGCGGACTGCAGCGCGCCCAGTTCAAGCAACTTCAGGCCGAGGTGGTATTCCTTGGTGGACGGGTCCTGTTCTATGTAGTCGGCTTTTTCAAGCGCGCTTATGATGCCGTGGGCGGTGCCGATGGCCAGATTCAGGGCTTTGGCCACATCGCTTACCCGCCAGCTGGGGCGTTCAAAGGTGAAGAGGCCGAGCACCTGTGTCGCCCGCTGGATGGATTGCTGCGACATATTGATCTCCTTTCGGTATTGTCGAATTGCTTTCGGGAAAACATACGCCTGCAGATACTCTCCGTCAATGGCAGGGAGCGGGGGCGAGAAGCGGATGTGCGGAATCTGAGGAGTGTGGAAGGCGGAAAAAATGAACGGGGGAGCGCGGTTGTGATGCTACCTGACAGGGGCGAGCAGGTGCTGCTGTTCGAGGGATTTGTAGCTGATGGTGCTCAGAACCGTTTGCAGGGCTTGTTCGTATCGCAGCACTATGTCGGCGGGAACCTGCCGGGCAAAAACGGTATATACCGCAAGTCTGGGAGCGGGGATGGGAAGAATGCGAATGGCCGGAGCGTGGGGGATACGCCTGATCATTTCCTTCAGGGTGGCGCCATCCGGGGCATACACCGCTTCGACTCTGCCGCCGATCAGTTTCTGGAGGTTGAGAGCGGTTGAGGAATCGCCGACCGTAGGGTCCAGACGGGCTCCGCTGGTGAGCAGAATCTTAGGCATCCAAGCACCCAGAATGGTCCCCACGCGTTTGCCTTCCAGACGTGTTTCCTGCGTAAATTCTGTTATGGAGCTGGCGTCAAGGACGGCCAGCGACGGGCTCATGCTGTGAAATGGCGTTTTGGGAAATGTGAAGAGAAGCTCCCGTTCCGGCGTTCTGGAAAGCATGAGTATGCCGTCGAGCTTGCGGGCATCGAAATCGTGAAGAAGGCGGGCAAACGGGTATGGTCCCACCACTTCGACGGGTATGCCCATGAGCGGGGCGATGTGTCCGACAAGCAGGTCCACCGCTGCTCCGGCACTCTGGCCCGAGGGCAGGGTATAGGCATGGGGCGGTGCCAGAAAAAACCCCACGCGGAGCTGTGTCGGTGTATTCTGCGAGCCCTGTCCGCTTGCATGCGCTGCGGAGGGAACGGAAAAGCACAGGCATACCACCACCAGAATGACACGACAAAGAAGGGCACCGATCTGCCTGAAAGATGATGATGGACGCATACTGCCTGCCTGTGTGGGATGCGGGATATTACGGTTGAGCGTCTGTCGAGTCAACGCCAAGTCTGCCGACGCTGCTGCGGGCGGGATGCTTGTTTTGTGGTATCGGGTGCTTTGCGCATAATAAAGGGCCGGACACCCCGTCCGGCCCTTTGCTCATGACTTCCTGTGACGGCTCGCTATCCGCCATATTACCGCTCTCCGAAAATGGGCAGAAATTCGCCATATCCTTCCTTGGCCAGCTCTTCCTTGGGAATGAAGCGCATTGCTGCGGAATTCATGCAGTATCGCAGGCCCGTGGGGGGAGGTCCGTCATTGAATACATGGCCGAGGTGCGAATCAGCATGCTTGCTGCGCACTTCCGTTCGGGTGGAAAACAAACGTCTGTCCTCTCGTTCCACAATGTTCTCCGGTGCCAGAGGCTGCCAGAAACTCGGCCAGCCTGTACCGGAATCGTATTTATGCGTCGAACTGAACAGAGGCTCGCCGGAAACGACATCAACATAAATACCTTCATGGTGGTTGTCTGCGTATTCATTTTTGAAAGGCGGCTCGGTTCCCTCCTCCTGCGTCACTTGGAACTGCAGGCTCGTCAGGCGGGCTCTGAGCTCTTCCTTGTCCGGCTTTACAAAGGTTTTCCAGTCTCCTGCTGCCATGGCGTCCCCGGCGACAACCAGCAGCATGATGACTAGAACAGGCATGAGAATTTTTAACCAGATGGCGATATTCATGTCGAACTCCTGTGGCATCCGCTTCAGAATCAGGTTGTTGTCATGCCTATGTACGAAACGGTACGCCGCTTGGATCTGTATGTCGTCTTCCAATATTCTTCGCTATTTCCCGCTATAAAAAATAATAGTAACTCTTTTTGTTAAGTCAAACATTCTGCCGATGATTAATGTGAGGTGACTTTGCTTTTCATGGTGGTTATAGTGTTGTCATGTGAGGAGCCCTATGCGTATTGATGCCAACATATCCGCGCTGGACGCCATTGCGCTCAGCCAGCAGGCAACCGCCAACGATGTGGCCAATGCCAATACGGACGGCTACAAGTCCAGCGACGTGCTGCTTGAAACCGGACCGGAAGGGCAGGGGGTGCAGGTTTCCGAGGTGCGGCAGGATACGTCTGCCGGTCCTGCGGTGCGGTATGAGGATGGGTCGTATACGCAGCAGGGCGGCGATATGGCAGTGCAGGAAGTGGTGGAAGGCTCAAATACGGACTACGTGCATGAGACGGTGAACATGATCCGTGATGAGAACGCATATGCTGCCAATGTGCGGGCCATTCGGTCGCAGATGGAGCTTATCGGTAACTTTATCGACGAGGTGGCGTAAGCCGCCCGTGAACAGGTTTGAGCCGGGGGGTGGGGGATACGGAAAGCTGCGCCGAAAGGTGCGGTTTTTTTTTAGATATTGTCTATATTATAGTTGACTTTGTGTCATATTCTTGACACTCATGTGCACTATGTAGTCAGGATATTCTTGCTCGTACCCTGTTTGCACGGGCAGTATCGAAAGCGGAGGGGCAATGGACCTCAAAACCACCGGCATCATCGGCCAATCCACTTCCCTGCTGGAAGTCTTCAAAGTTCTCGCAAAAGTAGCTCCTACCGACAGCACTGTTCTTGTCACCGGCGAGTCCGGTACCGGCAAGGAATTGCTCGTGCGGGCATTGCATTCCAACAGTCTCCGGCATCAGGCTCCGTTTGTGCCCATCAACTGCGGCGCCATTCCCAAGGAGCTTCTTGAATCGGAACTCTTCGGCCATGAGAAGGGAGCCTTCACCCATGCCATCCGAAGCCGCCCGGGGCGGTTTGAAATGGCTGACGGCGGCACCATCTTCCTTGATGAAATCGGGGAAATGGATCTGCCTCTGCAGGTGAAGATTCTGCGCGTGCTGCAGGAAAAAGAGATAGAGCGTGTAGGCGGCACATGCACCAAAAAGGTGGATGTGCGCATTGTTGCGGCCACCAACCGCGACCTCGAAGAAGAGGTGCGGGCAGGCCGCTTCCGCGAGGATCTTTTTTACCGTCTGAACGTTATTCCCATGCATCTTCCCTCGCTGCGGGACCGTGGCGGGGATATTCTGGTTCTGGCCGAATATTTTCTTGAAAAGTTCTGTGAACGCAAGGGGCGCGTAAAGCTCTGTCTGGCCGAAGATACCCGCAAGGTGCTTGCCGCCTACCGCTGGCCCGGCAACGTGCGCGAGCTTGAGAACTTCATGGAGCGGCTCAGCATCCTGTGCGACGAAGATCTGGTGCAGCCCTCTGACCTTCCGGCCAAGATTCTTGATGACGTGGGCGATATCGTTACCCTGCCGGAACCGCCGGAACCGTCACAGGCTGCCGCAGCCGTGCAGCAGGGCTTTGTATGGCCCCGCATCGAGCATCTGCGTGAGCATGGCCTCGGCCTCAAGGAATTCCTTGATCTGGCGGAAGAAAAGTTGCTGCTGGAAGCACTTGATATGGCTGACGGAGTCAAGAATCAGGCGGCCGAGATTCTGGGCGTAAAACGCACAACCCTGATCGAAAAGCTCAAAAAGAAAAAACTCGATTAGCTATCATCAAGTATTCCCGAAAGTTATCCGATAAGATCAGACCGGGAAGCCGGATACGCCGCAAGGGCGGCACACTGTGGTAACAGGCATATTCTTAGTATTGCATGCAACTTGCATTTAAATCCGGAGTGAGTCGTATAGCTGCCACCAGAATGTTCTGGTCTCTTCTTGCGGCATGCGGGATCTGGCTGGCAACCGCCGGTCCTGCCATGGCCCTGACTTGGTACTGGGGTGCCCATCCGGACAAGGAACGTCTGGTATTGGTGCTCGACAGACCGGCAGACGGCTATTCGCTTGAAAGAACGGGCAAGCAGACACTCACGCTCACACTGCCTGCGGCTGCCGCAGGGCAGCTGAAGGCGCAGACTCCGGTCAAGCCGCTGGGCGGCGCCAAGCTGCTTGGCAGACCCTCCGGCAGCGGCCGCACTGTTACCATTCCCACCAAGACTGCCGCGTTCGGCTATATTTCCACCACGGTCAGCGGCAATAAAATTGTTGTGGATCTGTTCCGCGACCCCATCGGTGCCCGCTGGAAACCGCGCAAGGATACGCCGGCGCAGCCTGCGGCAACCCCGGATACGACCCCGGATAAGACTCCGGATACGACCGCTCCAACTCCCGCAGCTGTGCCCCCTGCTGGTCAGGCATCTGCCGACCGGACTCCTGCTGTTCAGGCTCCGGCAACGCAGGCCGCTGCAGCCCCGACTGCGAAACCGGCACAGCCCGCTGCAAACTCCACCCCCGCCGCCTCTCCTCTTGACGCGCTCAAGAGGGTGGAAATGCCCGTGCGCGGTCAGAAAACACCCGTGGTCGAAAAACCGGGCACGCGTTCTCTCGACAAGGTGCTGCCGCCCCCGCTGAATGCGACCGTGCTTCAGGAAACGCCTGCGCCTCCGACAGAGAACGCAGAACCCCAGACTCCGATGGTGCTCGTACCGGCCCAGCCTGCTCCCAAGGTAAGCTCGCCGCCGGAACGTCCCTTTTTTGCCGTACCTTATACCTATCGTTCCCGCATAAACACGGGCGGCCCCGAAGACTGGAAAGAGCAGATCCGTCCGCCTGCACCGGTTGTGGTCGATTCGCCCATGCCCAATGCGGATGGCGGCATACGCGCCCGTGTGTCCAAGGCACCTGAAGCGTGGCGTAATGAAGCCTCTCAGGATATGCCGCAGGAAGCCATTGCCATTGCCCGCAAAATTCAGGAAGCCAAACAGGCCATGGAGCGGGAAAAGGCTGACAAGCTGGCCCGTGAACAGGCTGAGCGGCAGATACAGGCAGAAAACGAACGGCTGGCCAAGGAAAAAGCGCTGGAAGAAGCCAGAACCGGCAAGAAAACCGCTGCCAAGCCGCCAGTACAGCAGAAGGATGCCAAGGGCGGAACCAATTCGTCCGGCACGGCATTGCCTGCCGTTACGCCTGCCGGTTCTCAGGCAGGCACAGCTGCCCCAGTGCCGACGCTGCCAGCTACGGGCATTCAGACCGTGCCGCAGGGGCCGGAATTTGCCGTGCGGGCCAAAGTGGCTCCTCCCGGCCAGGTAACTACGGTCCGGCGTGCGCCGGATACACCCCGTTCTGCCCAGCCAGCGGCACCGGTTGCTGTTTCCGGAAATGCCTCGGCTTCCGGCGCTGTGCAGCCGCAGACTCCGCAATCTGTCCAGCCTTTTCAGCCGGTTCCATCTGTTCCTGTAGCCGGTGCGGGTGCAGACCGCTTTACGGTCAGCAAGCAGGCGCCGCCGGCACCTGAATATCCTGATCTGCAACCGGCATTTGCCGATGCCTCTGAACCCAAAGTAGCTCCCCAGCCGGTGGAAGTGCCCAAACCCCAGCTTGAAGAGGTGGTGAGCAACAAGCCTGCTCCGCCGGAACCCAAGGTGGTCTATGTGGATAAGGACGGCAACCCCATTCCCCCGCCGCCTGATCCGCAGGACCTGCTCTTTCAGGCGCAGGCTGCTTTGAATAACGACGAAGCCGCTTCGGCTCTGGAGCAATTCAAGGCGCTCAAGCGCATGCCCAAACTGACGGACGAGCAGCGGGCCGCAGCGTTGAACGGCATTGCGGATGCCACCTATGCGGTCGGCAAGGATGATTTGCTGGCCAATTACGAAAAGATTATTCAGTCCACCACCGAGGCCATGAACTTCAACCTCAAGGCGGACACGGTTCCCACGCACCTGCTGCGTCTGGGCATGACGAACATGAAGATTGGCAACGTGCGCGAGGCCGAGGCCTATTTCAATATTCTGCGCAAGAACTACCCGAACAGCGATCTCATCCCCCTGACCTATTATTACTGGGGTGATTACTATTTCAACAAGGGCGAGTGGCAGAAGGCGGCAGACAACTTCCAGTACGTGGTGCAGAACTATCCCGACTCCAAGTTCGTGCGCGAAGCCGGTGTCGGGCTGGCGCGGGCTCTGTACAGCCTCGGATTTTACGAGCAGGCCTATCAGGTTGTGGACTACGTGGAAAAACGCTGGCCCCGTTTCTACCTTGAATATCCGCCGTTCCTGAGCCAGATGGGTGACGTGGAATATCGGATGAAGAAGTTCGATAAGGCCCGCACGACTTACTGGACCTATTATAACATTGATCCGGACGGAGACGAGGCAGACATGATTCTGGCCCGTCTTGGCGACCTGTATGTGGAAATGCGCGACAAGGACGCCGCCCGCGAGGTGTATGAAGAAGCCGCCCGCAAGTTCCCCGCCCGCGACGGCGGCCTCATTTCGCTGATGCGTCTGGCGGAAGAGGGCGTATATGACAAGCCCAGCCTTACGGACATGTTTTCCGTATTCGACCGGCCCTACAATCTGCGCCCGTTGCAGATTTATTCCAAGATCATAGAAGATCATCCTGACAGTGCTCTCGTACCTCTTGCACGTCTGAAGAAGGCCATGTGGTATCTCTGGAACAAGCAGTATCCGGAGGCGCTCACCACGGCTTCCGCCTTCATCAAGCAGCATCCCGGTCACGAACTGACAGGGCGCGTGAAAGAGGTGGCCATGAAGGCGTTCAACGTCATGGTTGCGGACAATATCCGCGAGGGCAACTACGAACGCATTCTGCAGATATGGGATCAGTTTCCCATTGTGCGAGGGCAGGACACGGAACTGGCGCCGGACAGCCGCATTGCGCTGGGCCTTTCCTACTGGAAGCAGAAGCAGCCTTCCAAGGCGCTTGAGGTGATTGATCCCTTCTTCCTCGGTCTGAAGATTCCGGAAACGTCTGAGATGGCACTGAATCTTGCCCTGAGCATTTATCTGGATAACGAGCGCTGGGAAGATGTGATCAAGCTCGCGCAGCGTATCGAGCTGTGGGACCTGAACCCCGCAAGCAAACAGCAGCTTGACTATGCGCTGGCCCTTGCGCACGAAAATATGGGCGAGCATGACAAGGCGGCTCCCATGTGGGCGGCCCTCTCCAAGGTGCAGGACGTGCCGCTTGATCAGGAAGCATATACCCTCTTCTTCCTCAGCCGCGAGGCCGAACGCAAGGAAGACTGGGAAACCGCTTACCGTCATGCCAAGCAGGCTCTGACGGACTTCAGGGATATTGCCAAGCGTAATCCCGAAAAGGCTGACCCCCAGAAAATAAAGGACCTGCTCGGGTCCATGATGGACATTACGGAACGTACCGGCAGGGTCAAGGAAGCACTGGACTGGGCGCGGGAATACATGCAGGACCTGAAGCCGGGCGATCCGGATTACCCCGGCATGCAGTACCGTATTGCAGGGCTTTACAAGAAGAATGCGAATCTGGACAAGTGGCGTTCTATTCTCACCGAGCTACGCGACAACAGCCCCAATTCGCTGTATGGCCGCATGGCGGCTTCCGAGTTGCGCACCTATGATCTGACGGAAGGCGCATCCAAGTTCTCTCCCACCGGCAGGCTGTAACCCATCGTACTGCCTGCCCCGTTCAGGAGGTTGCGGTTATGGTGCACCCCTCGCACACCATCAGGCGTCCCGTTGTGGCGGGGCAATTCTACACGGGTGATCCCGTGGTTCTCCGGCAGCAGATAGAGACATTTCTGGCCGCGGGCCAGCGGACAGAGAAAGAACGGGAGAGTGCCGCCCCATGTGGCGATGCCCCAACCTTGCTCGCCATGGTTCCCCACGCGGGCTATGTCTATTCCGGTGCCGTGGCCGGCCAGACCCTCGGCGCGGCACGGCTGGCCGAAACGGTCATTCTGCTTGGTCCCAACCATACCGGCAGGGGTGAGGCTGTTGCCGTGTGGCCGGGCGGAGAATGGCTCAGTCCCCTCGGCAGTGTACCAGTGGATAGCGATTTCGCTGCCTGTCTCGTCAAATCCGATCCTGTGTTCTCTCTGGATACCGCCGCGCATCTGTATGAGCATTCCCTAGAGGTTATTCTGCCGTTTCTTCAGGTGGCAAGGCCCGATGTGAAAATCGTACCCATTGCCATCGCTTCACCCTCTCCCGAGGTGCTTGCCCGTTGCGGCGCTGCGCTAGCGCGTTGCATACAGGCGCACGGAGCACCCGTGACCATGGTTGTCAGCACGGACATGAGCCACTACGTTTCGCACGAAGAGGCCAGACGCAATGACCTGCTCGCCCTTGCCATGATTGAATCCCTTGATCCCGAAGGGCTGTACAGCACAGTCCGTGAACATGGGATAACCATGTGCGGTGTATTGCCCATGACAGCGGGGCTGGTTGCCTGCAGGCTGCTCGGGGCAGACCGCGCATCTATCACCCGCTATGCCACATCTGGCGAGGTGAGCGGGGACATGGACAAGGTTGTCGGTTATGCCGGAGCGCTGGTGCATGCCCCGCATGCCGCATGCGCAGGGGCGTGAAAGACCGATGGACATGACGGAGCCAGAGGAATCTGTCGCTGCCGGACTTGAATACGGAGCAGCCTGAGGGTATTGAAGCACACCATGTCCAGAAAACTGTGTATCATCCACGCAAACTGTCAGGGAGATCCGCTCCGCAAGCTGCTCATGCTGCATCCGCAGTTCGGGCAGGAGTTCGAGATCGTCAAGTACACCAACTATCTGTGTGAAGATATTCCGGATGTCCAGTTGCAGCAGTGCTCCCTGTTTCTCTATCAGCCGCTGGGTGAAAAATGGGATGATCATGCCTCCGCCGCCCTTCTGGCGCGGGTGAACCCTGCAGCGGTCACCGCCGCCATTCCCAATATGCTGTTCAAGGGCTACTGGCCGTTCTGGACCAACAAAAGCCCCATCGAATTCGGCGATATCTTTCTGGACAGGCTTGTAGACATGGGGCTTGAGAAGAAAGAGATTCTCTATATATGCATGCATACGGACATTGCCGCAAAGCATGATCTGGCAGGGTTGTTCGAAGATTCCGCCCGCCGCGAGCGCGAGAAGGAGCAGGGCTGCGTGGTGCACACGGTGGATCTGATTCTGGATCTGTTCAGGTCGGAGAAGCTGTTCAATACCATCAATCATCCCAACAGGCGGCTTGTCCTGCAAGTGACGGAAGGCGTATTGGCCCATCTGGGCTTTGCTCCGCTGCCGGACGTGCTGACCGGCGCTTTTCAGGACCCGTATCCGGAATTCGAGCTGCCCCTGCATCCTCAGGTTGCGGCATTCCACCAACTGCCGTTCGGTAGTGCATCCACCTTGTACAACGTCTTCGGCAAGCCGCGAACCTACGAGGAATATGCGGGGTTGTATGTGGATTGCAGAGCGCTCGGCATACGCGATCTTTCCAGCTATCTGCACCTTGTGTGATGCCGCTTTGTGCGTGACCGGCACTAAGTCTGACTGAACTTGTCAGGATTCTTCCGATGAGGCATGCTCCATACATACTGACGGAGGTTACTCATGAACGGAACCATCGTGGCTGTGTGCACCAGCACGCGGACGGGTGAGAAGAAAGTGCCTGTGCAGAGCGTTACGCTTGAAAAGGACTTCGGCATCGTAGGCGATGTGCATGGCGGCACCGGCAGACAGGTCAGCCTGCTGGCGGTAGAAAGTGTGGACCCCATGCGCGAGAAAATGCCTTCGCTGTCTGACGGTGATTTTGCGGAAAACCTGCTTGTGCGGGGCATTCCTCTTGCCAGACTTCTGGTGGGGACCAAGCTGCGCGCAGGAGACGGCGTGGAGATGGAAATCACCCAGATCGGCAAGAAGTGTCATTCCAAGTGTAATATCCACAAGACCGTGGGGTACTGCATTATGCCTACAGAGGGCGTATTCGTGCGCATCCTGTCCGGCGGCACGCTCAAGCCGGGCGACTCCATCGCCGTGGTGTAGCTCTGTCTTGCGCCGCGCTGCGCGATTGCACCATCGCGGAAATGGAGAGCATCTGTCTGTTTCGCACCTGATGAAATACAAAAGAGAGCCGGTCGCTGGACCGGCTCTCTTGTTTTGGTGCGGGAAAAAATTACTGCAGAATGGATTCTATGGGGAACAGGTCCTTCAGCACGGTCTTGTTGTCCGTATTGATGGCTATGCGCAGGGCATACAGGTCCTTGAGCGTTGTCGTTTCCGGCAGGGAGAAGCTGGTAACCACCTTCTTGAAGCGGGAAATGGTGAACTTCAGATCCTTGCTGTCCGCATTGATGGAGAATACCTGTCCGTCGCGCCCGACAATGGAAAGCGTGGTAATGCCATCAATGGTCTTTGCGGTGTCGAGATTGTTGATATCAAAGGAAAGGCGGATGGTTCCGTCTTCGGCGGGCTTGAGCATGACGTTTTCAACGCTTACGAGCTGCACGTCTTCCGTTGCCAGCAGGGAAGAAAGATCAACGGTCGGCTTTTCCTTGGAAGAATCTTCAATGCTCATGGTGCCGAAGAGAGACTGCAGTTCTTCAGGGTCGTTGGACTGCAGTATCTGTTCAATATTCTCCAGCCGCTCAAGCTGCACCTGTGTGGCACGCAATTCGCGCTGCAGGTCTGCACGTTCATTCCGCAGAGCGGCGTTCTGGTCCCAGTAGGTATATCCAGCGTACACTCCCAGCGATGTGGAAATCACCAGCACAAGTTGCATCCAGATCAGGAGTTTGAGCCACATGGGGCTTATTCTGAACCGGTGCACCTTGGTGTCATCGCGCATGAATAATACGCTGTACTTTTCATTCATCTAGAGCGGTCTCCAGTCTTCGCTTTCTATTCTCCAGGATATGCCATAGGGGCGCAGCACAATGGTTTTAATGCCCTTGTCGCCGAATCCGTCGGAACTGCTGTAGTTTTGGACCATTTCAACGGTCAGGCCGTTGCTGTCAATCGAGTAGCGCATGTCGGTCAGGCGCACTTTTTTAGGCTTGGCAGTCGCCCATACACCCTTCTTATGGTCGCGGATGGCGTCTATACCCTTGCGTGTACCTTGTGATGCAGTTTCAGTATAGCTTTCTGCGTACTTTTTAAGGTTAGCAGATTCCCACGCGGTCCGCCACCCTTCGATAAAACTGTCCACGCTAGGCTTCTGGGCTTTAAGAAAGTCCTGTTCAAGGTCAAGATCGGCCCTTTCCCATTCCATGCCGGCAATGAGCAGGTTACCTTCCGTGTCCTTGTGCCAGTAAAGGCGGCGGTAGCCCTGCACGGTAAGGTTGGGGGCGCGGTAATATTGCTTGAACCACGATACCCAGTAGTCCGGCCCCTGCAGCACGTAAATATCGTCGATCCAGTTCAGAATCCAGGGCAGGTTGTTGAACAGCCGGGTCTTGGTCGCCACGAACTCGGCAAAATCGCCGGAGCGGGACTTGGTGTATGCATCGCCGTCGTAATATTCGAACATGACAGGGTCGCGGTTGCCCCATGCGGTTGCCCATTCGCGGGTCATGTTGACGATGGCGGAGGCGATTTTCTTCTCTTCCGTGGTCTGCGGGGCCTTGTCCACAATGGATTGGGCCAGAACAACAGGGGTGCCGGGCTTGAGCTTGGGTCCAAGCTGCAGCAGGTCGGAGTTGTTCATGGCCACACACCCCTGCGTTTCTCGCGGGATAATGTTGTGGCCTCGGCCGTGTACCCAGATCCCGTGGCCCGATTTCCTGCGGAGCAGGTCCATGGGATTGGGATAGTTCAGGGTGTAGGCCATGCCGCCATACAGGCCGAAATCAAGGCCGCTGGGAATATGGCGCTGCACAAAGTACACGCCTTCCGGCGTTTTCTTGTCGCCCTCATCCTTCTTGTCGCCCACCACCTGACCGGTGGTACAGACGTACTGGGCTGCAACGGCCAGCGGACTCCTGTGCTCCATCAGAAAGAGCTGCTGCGCTCCCTTGTCCACAGCGACAAGCGAGGGAGGAATTCCCGGATGCTCTTCAAAGCGGGCTTGCCAGCCTGCTGCAGAGTCTGCACAGGGGCCCGCCACGGGAAGGGCGAGCATGACGATGGACAGAAACAGAACCGAGAGTAATGCGGAGCGCATAGAGTCCTTGCGATAGAAGCGCGCCCGCATGTCGCGGGCGCGCCGAATGCTTGCTAAGCGTTCGCCAGTTCCACCAGTTCTTTGCGGGTGAAAATGGACACCAGATCGTACCCCTTTGCCTGCAGGGCTTCACGTCCGCCTTCCTGCCTGTCGAGCACGCAGCATACCCCCGCGACCTTGAGGCCTGCGGCTTCTATGCGTTCGATGGCGGTAATGACGGAACCCCCCGTGGTAACAACGTCTTCAAGCATATACACAGTCTGGCCTTCGGTGAAGTTGGCAAGACCTTCAACATACTGTCCGGTGCCGTGGCCCTTGGCCTGCTTGCGCACGATAAGGGCGGGCAGCGGCTTGCCCTTTTCGTGGGAGATGACAGCCACGGAGCTGACAAGCGGGTCAGCGCCGAGGGTCATGCCGCCCACGCCGTGAATATCTTTGTCCTTGAGCAGGTCAAAGAACAGCTGACCGATGAGCCAGCAGCCTTCAGGGTGCAATGCAGTCTGTCGACAATCGAAGTAGTAGTCGCTCTTCTTGCCGGAGGCGAGCGTAAAATCGCCTTCGCGGTAGGATTTTTCAGCGAGAATGCGCGCAAGGCGCTTTTTGAGTTCAAGCATTGTAAAAGCTCCGGTTAACCGAATACCCGGTTGAAAATGAGATCTTCGTGGCGCAGATAATAGCTGGGGTCGAATATTTCTTCAAGCTTCTCTGCCGTAAGTCGTGAAGTTATTTCAGTATCCGCGCAGACAATATCCTTGAAGAGCTGCTTGGTGTCCCAGCTCTGCATGGCGCAGCGTTGCACCATGACGTAGGCATCCTGCCGTCCCATGCCCGATTCGACAAGTCCGAGCAGAACGCGCTGCGAGAAGAACAGGCCCATGGACCCCATAAGGTTGCGGTCCATGTTTTCGGGAATGACGCGCAGATTGTCGATAAGTCCTGCCAGACGATGCAGGATGTAGTCCATGAGAATGGTGGAGTCCGGCATGATCACGCGTTCCACGGAAGAGTGGCTGATGTCGCGTTCGTGCCACAGGGCCATGTTTTCCATGGAGGCAAGGGCGTTGGTGCGCACCAGGCGGGAAAGGCCGGTCATGTTCTCTGCGGAAATGGGGTTCTTCTTGTGCGGCATGGCGGAAGACCCCTTCTGGCCCTTGCGGAAGCCTTCTTCCGCTTCAAGCACCTCGGTGCGCTGCAGGTGACGCAGCTCAACGCACAGGCGTTCGACACCACCGGCTGCAAGCGCAAGCGAGGTGAAGAAGTGGGCGTGGCGGTCGCGCTGGATAACCTGCGTGGAAATGGGGTCCACGGCAAGGCCGAGCAGTTCGCAGGTGATGATTTCCACTTCTGCGGGAATCATGGCCATGGTGCCCACGGCACCGGAAATCTTGCCTACGCGGATGCCGTCAAGCGCATGTTTGAAACGCTCGTAGTGGCGGGAGAATTCTGCGTAGAAACCGGCCATTTTCAGGCCGAAGCTGGTGGGTTCCGCGTGAATGCCGTGGGTGCGGCCCATGCACAGGCGGCCCTTGTGGGCGTAGGCAAGGGTCTTGAGCGATTCAAGCAGGCGTTCAAAGCCCATGCAGATCATTTCGCCCGCACGGGTGAGGAGCACGCCGTTGGCGGTGTCCACAATATCGGAAGAGGTGCAGCCAAGGTGGATGAAACGCGCAGCAGGACCGACTTTTTCTTCCACGGCGGTCAGAAATGCGATGACGTCGTGGCGGGTGGTCTCTTCGATTTCAAGAATGCGATCCACATCAAAGTCGGCCTTTTCGCGGATTTGCTTCATGCTCTCGGCGTCAATCTCGCCGAGTCTGTGCCATGCCTCGCACACGGCAATTTCCACTTCCAGCCAGACGCGGAACTTGTTTTCCAGCGTCCAGAGCTGACCCATTTCGGGGCGGGTATAGCGATCAATCATGGTGGCTGACTCTCGATCGGGTTGCAGGTTCTGAAGTTCGCCGCCGGTGGACGGCAGCGGTCAAAAAAAAGGCAGCCCTTGGGCCGCCTTAATGGTTAAGAAGCGGTACCACCGGACGCCACAGCGTCGGAGGTGCCTGAAGCAGACGTTGCCCCTGACCCCGGTGCGGAACCTGCACTGTCGGAACTGCCGTTACCGCCATTGCCGTTGGTGCCGCCATTGCCGGCAGCAGCTGCCGAACTGTCGGATTGGGTACTTGCACTGTTGCGTCCGTATTCGGATACGTACCATCCGCCGCCTTTCAGAACGAAGGTGGTGTTGGACATGACGCGTTCGGAAGAACCGCCGCAGACAGGGCAGTCAGGATGAGTGTCTTCAAAGGACTTCTGCCATTCCTCGAAGATCTGTTCGCATGCATTACAACGATACTCATAAATGGGCATCGCATCCTCCACTATCAACAAAAAAAGAACACGGGACAAGCCCACGATATAACTGAGCAGCGGTTTCATAGCAGTGCTGATGAAACCGCCACAGAGATAGCAAAACAGGCAGCCGTATCACTACGGCCGTAAAGCAGGGGAACTAGGCCTTTGCGGCGGCCTTGGCTTCCTTGATACGCTGCTTGATGCGTTCTTCGCGGCGCTTGCGGCGGCGGTCCAGTTCCTTTTTGCGTTCAATCTTCTTTTGAGCCATGACGAGTCTCCTTCAACGTTGTGATCAATAGAATATACTACTCGGTATGCGGCGCCTTGTCCAGCGGTCGGACCGCTCAGTCGGGCCTGTCGTAGTAACCGCTTACGGATTCGGTGAAAACGATTTCCGCATCCCTGAAACCTTCCATTGCGAGCAGGCTCTTTACCGTGTCAAGGGCTGTGTGTGCAAGGGGTTTTTGTCGGGCAGGAATCTGGAGCACGGCTTTTCCCGTTTCAGGGATGCGCAGGCGGTATTCTGAAAGACCTGTCTGTGCCAGTGCATCCTCCGCGCGCCCCAGTCTGGCTAGGGTCTCTGCGTCCGGTGCAAGGCCGTAGGCAAACCGTGTCATCAGGCAGGGGCGGGACGGCTGGTCGGCCCGGTCCAGTCCGCTTTCAGCGGCAAGGCGGCGTATGTCGTCCTTGGTCATGCCTGCAATCCGGAAGGGGCTGCGTATGTCCAGCTCCTCAAGGGCGCGCAGTCCGGGGCGGTATTCGGTACCGTCGGTTGCATTGGAGCCTTCCAGAAGTATGGCATCGTTCCCGTACAGGTCGCGGAATCCCCGGAACAGGGCATATTTGCAGTGGTAGCATCGATCCTTGCCGTTGGCGGCCGCATCGGCCACCTGCAGCGGGTCGAAACGGATGGCCATGTGCCGGATGCCGGAAACAGCCAGCCAGCGGCGGGCAAAGGCTGCTTCTTCAGGGGTGAGATGCGGGCCGGTGGCATGCACTGCCGTGAAGGGAACCTGCAGGCGTCTGAGGGTAAAGGCCAGCAGGCGGCTGTCCACCCCGCCCGAAACGGCAACACCGACGCGTTCACGGCAAAGGCCCCTGAGGTAGTCCTCAAGGGCCTGAATTTTAGTTTGGTACTGTGTCATCTTACCAGGCGGGAATGGGTTCCACGGGTTCGGAAAGGAGGAACTCACCCTTTTCTATCCATGACTTCAGGGTGTTGGCCACTTCCAGCGAGATGGAATAGCTGGTCATGGGAACGGTTTCAACCTTCTTGCCCTGAATCTCCACTTCGCCGCTCTTGAGGTCTTCGTAGGTCACATGCTGCAGCACGCGGGGCAGGCAGTTGGGATAATCGTGTCCATAGTCCTTTACGGGCATCTGGATATCTGAATCGTCAACGCCCGTGTACCATGCGATTTCTTCGTTCAGGATGGGAATGGGAATGCCCACGCCCACGCTGAGCGTGCAGCCGTAGCCGAGGAAGCTCAGACCGCGCAGGTAGCGCGCGTTCATCTTCTTGAGGTCGCCCTTGAGCTGCAGGGTGCCTGCGGCGGAAAGAGGCAGGCCGCGCTCGGTACGCTTGGGATTGGGGACATGCTGTGTGCCCGCGCCCACGACATAGCCGGTGCCGCCGCCGAGGAAAATGCGCGTGCCGAACCCGATGGTCTTGAACAGCGGATCGTTGAACAGCGGCGAGAGTTTGCCCGCCGTGGCATAGTTCACGTTGCGCATGTTGGGCTTGAGCGGCCCCATGTAGGTATAGATGATGCGGCTCGTCAGGTTAACGGCTGCATTGTAGTTCTGGTAGCAGTTACGCGGGTTGTACAGCTCGGCAAAGGGCAGGTCGGCAAGGCTGATCTTCTTGTCCAGCGATTTGCGCGGGTAGCAGTCCGTGCCGTAGGCTTCTGCACGAAGGTGCACGGACTTGCCGCGCACGAGGTCTTCGATGACGTGGCCGCCGCCATACTTGAAGGAACCGGGATAAACCTTGTTCAGCGGATCATCTTCCGAAGGTTCCGTCGCACCGATGTAGCTGTCCACCGCGGCAAGACCCGCATAGGCGGGGACGCCGTTCAGCCAGACCTTGGAGGTCTTCATGGTCGGGGGTTCTTTCTGGCCGATATTGAACAGCAGGCCGGAGGAACACATGGGGGAAAATGTGCCCGTGGTAACCACGTCCACTTCACGGGCGGCTTTTTCCTTGCCCATGGTGCGGACAGCTTCAGTCATTTCTTCGGCATTCAGGACAACGGCCTTGCCCTTGCGAATGCGGTCGTTGATTTCCGCTATGGTCTTGTTAACCGTAAATTTGGACACGTACTCCTCCTGAACTGTTCCGGTCTCTGGATAATTCCTGAATTGTCGGAAACTATATCAACTATTCCGGATAAGCTCAAGTAGTTTGATCTGCACCACCCGACGTATCCGGTTTACCTGCCAATATGCTGTGTGCATTGCAAACAAAACGGGCGCCGCATGTGGCGGCACCCGTTTCATGAAAATGTGTCCGGAAAATTCGTACGGCTGTTGCTGTTATAGCAACTGATTGAGCATTTCCCGCGCCTTGGCAAAGTCCGGTTCAAGCTCAAGGGTTATTTCGAGCATTTCCTTCGTCCTGTTCTTGCCACCTGCCCGCATGAACACAACAGCCATGTTGAAGGCTATGGTCTTGTCCTTGCGGGGGAAGTCCGGGTTTATACCGAGCGCGCTTTCCAGATGCTCTGCAGAGGTCCGGAACTGCTTGCCTTCCGCGCAGGCCATGGCTGCGTTGTAGAAAAGATGCTCGTCATCGGGCGCAATGCGCAGCGCCTTTTCATATTCCTGTGTGGCTTCATACCATTTACCCTGCTTGCGCAGTGCAATGCCGAGGCTGTTGAAGGTGGCTATGTCGGACTTTTCGAGCATGTCACCCTTGGCATCAAGGGCCCGGCGGTAATACTGCTCCGCACGAACCGGATCACGCTGCGAGTATACGTGGCCTATGCGTTCCGAAATTTCTCCGATGTAGGAAAGGGCTTCGCGGGTGGCCTGATTGACGGCGCTGTTGAAGAGTTTTTCCGCTTCTTCCTCATTCCCCATTTCTACATGAATGGTGCCAATATCCACTTTGCGTTCAACGTTCAGCGGGCTGAGTTTATCAAGGCGTTCAAGGTACTTGAGCTGCTGTTCCACATCGCCAGTTTCCTTGTGCAGGTCGGCGAGTTTTTTCAGGGGCTCAAGGTACAGCTGCGCGTTGTCGCTGGCGCTTTCGTAGGCTTCACGCGCTTTATCGAGCTTGCCGAGTCCCTTGAAGGCGTCGCCCATGACGAGAAAGCCTGCTGCGGAGTTCGGTTTGAGTTCAAGGATTTTGCGGCTGGCTTTCAGGGCCTGATCGTAGGCGCCGCGTGTCACCATGCTCTTGGCAAGGTCGATAAGCTGGCCCAGCTTGCCCTGCGGCTTGATGGTGAAGGCGATTTTCTCGATCAGCGTATTGATGGAAATGGGCTTGGTGATGAAATTGTCCGCACCAATTTCATGCAGAAGCACAAGCTTTTGTCTGTCTGCCTCGCCCGTGAGGATGATGATCTTCACGAAGTCGAAGGCGTTCTTCAACTGCCGGACAAGGAACCCCATATCCTTGCCTTGCAGCGTGCGCTCAATGAAGACCAGAATGCTCTTGCGGCGCATGCCGGTATCCTTGATCGCCTTGAGTATATGGTCAGGATTGCTGACCACGGACATGCAGTCCTCCGTGATGGCAAGGTGCTTCTGCACCGTCCCGCGCAGGATGCTCTGAAAGTTGTTATCTTCGCTGACGATGAGAAAGTAGCCTTTTGAAACGGTCACGTAGTCTACCACGTGCCCTTCATACTGCTTCTGTTTCATCTTCATGCTTATATTACTGGCCATGTAAATCTCCGGTACAGAGTGAGTGTGTTCGCGACAGGTCTGCGCCGATGACGGTCGGCTTTCTCGTCGCGCTTACCATGTTATGCCTGATCGGGCGCCTGAACGCCATAGTTATAACACGAAAGACAGAACGGCATACGCGATGCCACCGGCACCGGCGGCTGCATAGAGCAGTAATCACGGGGTGCAGCGGCCGCTGAATTGCCTCACGGCAAAAACGAGCACGGCGCATCCGATTGCTGCAGAGAGCAGTATACGTAACGTTTCCATGGTATCCTCCAAATCTGTGGTGCTGTTTTTACAGCTTTTCACCGCAGAATTTGCAATGCACGGCATCCGTGTCATGCCCTTCGCGATTGCACGAGGGACAGACCTCGGTACTGATGTCCTTTTGCGGAACCTGCGTGGTGCGGGCCATTTCCATGGTGATGATGCCAGTGGGCACGGCTATAATGCTGTAGCCCAGAATCATGACTATGGAGGCAAGGCATTGTCCCAAGGGCGTTTTCGGGGATATGTCCCCGTAGCCGACCGTGGTGAGCGTGACCACGGCCCAGTATACGGCGCGCGGTATGGAGGTGAAGCCGTTTTTTTCACCTTCGATCACATACATGAGCGCTCCGAAGAGAATGACAAGGGTTACCACCCAGAAAAAGAATACCGTAATGCGTTTGCTGCTCGCCCGCAGTGCCTTCATGATAAGGGTGCCCTCGTGCACGTATTGCACGAGCTTGAGCACGCGGAAGACGCGCAGCACCCTGAGCATGCGCAGCACCGCGAAGAACTGCACGGCCGGAAAGGCGAGCACAAGCCATGTGGGCAGCACCGAGAGCAGATCAACAATGCCGAAAAAGCTGCGGGCGTACCGGACCGGATGTTTTACGCACCACAGTCTGAGCGCATATTCCACTGTGAACAGGCCAGTGAACAGAAATTCTGCCCAGCGCAGGACAGGGGCATACGGGCTGGAAGGATGCGTGGCACTGTCCAGCATGACCACGGCAACGGAACAAATGATGCTGGCAATGAGTGCTATGTCGAATGCGCGGCCCGCAGGGGTTTCAGCTTCGAATATGATCTCGTAAGTCTTCAGGCGCAGAGAGGAAGCTGGCATGGTGTGTCGCGTTCTCCAGTCTTCGTTGCGGCCCTTGGCAGGGCATTATTTTGCCTTGCCCTGTGCCGCAACCGCGTTGGCTTTTGCCTCGGCCTCGGCCTGATCGCCGAGGTAGTAGTGGCGTATGGGGGTAAGGTCGTCGTTAAGTTCGTATACCAGCGGCAGGCCGGTGGGAATATTCAGCTTCATGATGGCGTCCGGTGTCATGGCATCCAGATGCATGATCAGCGCGCGCAGGCTGTTTCCGTGTGCGGCGATAAGCACCCTTTTGCCGGAGCGGATGACGGGGCTTATGGTCTCATGCCAGTAAGGCAGCGCCCGGGCCACGGTGTCCTTCAGGCTCTCGCATAGGGGAAGCTCGGAAGGGGCCACATCTGCATAGCGGGGGTCTTTGCCGGGATAACGGGGATCGTCCGGCGTGAGTGCGGGCGGGGGCGTATCGTAGCTGCGCCGCCATATGAGCACCTGCTCGTCGCCGTATTCGCGGGCTGTCTCCGCCTTGTTCAGGCCCTGCAGGGCGCCGTAGTGGCGTTCGTTCAGCCGCCAGTGGCGGTGCACCGGCAGCCATAGCAGATCCATCTGTTCCTGCACAATGTTCAGGGTGCGGATGGCCCGTTTGAGAACGGAGGTGTAGCAGATGTCGAAGGAGAGTCCGGCTTCCTGCAGCAGGCGCGCGCCGTCCTTTGCCTCCTGCTCCCCGATGGGGCTGAGGTCCACATCGGTCCATCCGGTGAAACGGTTTTCAAGATTCCAGGCGCTTTGTCCGTGCCGTAACAAGACGAGGGTATGCATGGTATCATCCTCCGTGCCGGTGCCGGTTATTCGGCAGTCTGAATATTGTACGACTTGAGTTTGCGGTAAAGATAGCTTCGTTCAAGCCCTATGGCTTCGGCAAGTCTGGTGATGTTGCCGTCGAATTCCTTGAGTTTTGATTCCAGAAAAGCGGCTTCAAAGGCGTTGCGGGCCATTTTGAAGTCAACGGCACCGGGATCGATGCCGGCACCCCCGTCGATGGATACCGATGGGGAGGCAGACCGTGCGGTAGCGAATTCCGGCGGCAGGTCGAG
The DNA here is from genome assembly GCF_013340285.1 of Desulfovibrio subterraneus. NCBI lineage: Bacteria > Pseudomonadati > Thermodesulfobacteriota > Desulfovibrionia > Desulfovibrionales > Desulfovibrionaceae > Desulfovibrio > Desulfovibrio subterraneus. The sequence continues at coordinate 424,833 of NZ_BLVO01000012.1, forward strand.
CACATCCACGGTTTGTCCCGCGAACATGATGAGCATGCGTTCCACAAAGTTTTTCAACTCGCGCACGTTGCCCGGCCAGGGGTAGGCAAGCAGGTATTGTTCCGCTTCTTTCGAAAAGTTGATGGGCTTGAATCCATGCTCGCGCACCAGCCCCGCATGGAATTCCCGTATGAGTTTGAGAATGTCATCGCCGCGGTTGCGCAGCGGCGGAAGCGAAAGCGGGAACACCCGCAGGCGGTAGTAGAGGTCTTCGCGGAAGTTCCCTTTCTGGATTTCTTCCTCAAGATTCTTATTGGTGGCGGCTATGACACGCACGTTGACATGCATGGTCTTGTTGCCACCCACCCGTTCAAAGCATTGTTCCTGCAGAATGCGTAGAATCTTGGCCTGCGTCTTCATGCTCATGTCGCCGATTTCATCAAGGAACAGAGTGCCGTTGTCCGCCAGTTCGAACTTGCCTGTCTTGGCCTGATCAGCTCCGGTAAAGGCGCCCTTTTCATGGCCGAAGAGTTCGCTCTCGATAAGTTCTTCGGGAATGGCGGCACAGTTCACGGCCACCAGCGCCTTGTCTTTGCGTTTTGACTGGGCGTGTATGGAGCGGGCGGCAATTTCTTTGCCGGTGCCGTTTTCGCCGGTAATGAGCACCCACGCATCCGTGGGGGCCACCCGTTCAATCTGCTCGCGCAGCTTGACAATGGGGGTGGAATCGCCCGTGACCGTCACGCTCTGTTCGGTGGCTATGCGGGTTCTCAGGGCAAGGTTTTCCTTGCGCAAGTTATGAAATTCCAAGGCTTTGGCAGCGGCGATAACCACCTTTTCCAGTGAAAGGGGCTTTTCGATGAAGTCATGCGCACCGCGCTTTATGGCGGTGACAGCCGTTTCGATATTGCCATGGCCGGATATCATGATGACAGGCAGCGAGCTGTCCCGTTCCTTAATTTTGGCCAGAACGGAAAGGCCGTCCATGCCGGGGAGCCAGATGTCCAGAAAGACGAGGTCGGGCTGCTCACTCTGCAGCATCTCCAGACCGGCTTCTCCGGTTTCTGCTTCCGCCACGGTGTGGCCTTCGTCTTCCAGAATGCCCCGCAGGGAAAACCGTATTGCTTCTTCGTCGTCTATAATCAGTATGTGCGCTTTGCTTGGCATTACGCCTGCTCCGGATACGTTTTTCGGTGTTGCATGTCAGGGATCGCGTGGGGGCTGCGTACTGGCGCGGTTGCGGTCAGGGCTTTCCGTCACTGCCTGTATGGGGAGACAGCCGGGCAGTCCGGCCGGGCAATCCTCAGTCCGTCAGGAAGGAGAACCCCGCTTCGAACAGAGCTATGCAGGCTTCGACAGCATCCTTGTCGTAGGCGGTGCCCATGCCGCTGCGGATCTCTTCCAGAGCTGGCGGCAGCCCCAGAGACGGCCGGTACGGCCGGTGCGAAGACATGGCTTCCACCACGTCGGCCACTGCAAGTATTCTCGACTCTTGTAGAATATCCTGACCGGATAGTCCATTAGGATACCCTGTGCCGTCCAGCCGTTCATGGTGCTGGTGCACAATGTCTGCAACGGGCCACGGAAAGCTTATCTGGCTGAGAATATCGTGTCCAACTGTGGGGTGGGTGCGCATGAGGTCCATTTCCAGATTCGTCAATTTTCCCGGCTTTGCAAGTATCTCCGCAGGAATATATATCTTGCCTATATCGTGCAGGGTGCCTGCCACACGTACCGCCTCTATGGATTCTCCGTGCAGGCCCATCCTGTCCGCAATGGCGCAGGCAAGACGGGCAACACGCGTCTGATGACCGGCTGTGTACGGGTCTCTTTTTTCCGAGGTGACAGCAAGGGCATGCACCGTCTGCTCAAATGTGCGCCTCAGCTGGGCTAGGCTGGTTCTGAGCAGTTCTTCCGATCTTTTTCTGTCTGTTGCGTCGCGCAGCACGATGACCGAACCCGTTATCTGGTTCTGCAGGTCTATGGTATCTGAAACAGTTATATCCACAGGCACTGTTTTCCCCGACTGGGTTTCCGCAGTTGCCGGGGACGGTTGGATATACTGCCCGTTGCTTGCAAGGATGGCGCGGGTAGTAATGAGTTGTCCGGTCGTGTCATCCCGTACACGGAGCTGATCCGAGAAGAGCTTTCCCGTGGCCCGTGATTCGGTAATGCCGAACATGCGTGCAGCTGCGGCATTGATCAGGGTGACAAAGCCTGAACCGTCCAGCGTTATGACGGCGTCGCCTATGCTGCGCAAGGTGGTTGCGAACCATCGCTCCTTGTTGCGTATGTCGCTTTCCATCTTGTGTTTGTAGAGCGCCATCTCGATGCAGGTGTGCAGTTCGCGGTCTTCGAAGGGTTTCAGGATGTAGCCGAAGGGTTCCGTGATCATGGCCCTTCTGAGCGTCTCTTCGTCCGCGTGGCCCGTGAGGTAAATGACAGGGGCGGATACACGGTCGCGGAGCAGGGCTGCGGTATCTATCCCGTCGAGCGTTCCGCTGAGAAATATGTCCATGAGAATAATATCGGGAGCGAGAGAAACTGCCCGCAGGACAGCCTCTTCTCCGGTGGTTACCGCCACGGGGGCAGGGTAGCCGAGCTGCTGCAGGCGGCGGCGTATGTCCAGCGCTATGACTGGCTCATCTTCTACCAGAAGAATTGTCGTGTTCATTTCGTGCATGGAGTTACTCTATCAGAATATCCCGAAGGGCATTCTCCAGATCGTTGAACCGGAAGGAATATCCTGCTCCGACAAGTCTGCCGGGCAAGGCGAACTGCCCCTGAAGGATGAGTTCTTCCGCCATTTCACCCAGCATGAGACGAAGCATGAAGCCGGGAACCGGCAACCATGAAGGGCGGTTCATCACGCGGCCCAGCGTATTGCAGAAGTCAAGCATGGTGACGGGCATGGGAGCTGTGAGATTGAACGGCCCTGCGCAATCCTTGTTCTCAATGATATGGGCAATGGCGCCTGCAGTGTCATCACGGTGAATCCATGAAAAACCCTGCTGGCCGGTCCCGAGCGGGCCGCCTGCGAAGTAGCTGAACGGGGAAATGAATTTCTGCAGCGCACCCTCGCCCGGTCCCAGCACAACGCCGGTGCGGATAACGGCGCGGCGTATGCCCATGCGCTCCGCTTCGAGGGTGGAGGCTTCCCAGTCACGGGCAACGGAGGCAAGAAAACCCTGCCCTGAAGGTGAGAATTCCGTGTACGCGTCCGGCCCCGCCAGAGTCTGGGAGCCGCCGTAATAGCCGACGGCGGAGCCCTGAATCAGCACTTCGGGCAGGGTTTGCAGTTCCTTGAGCGCCTTGATGAGCACTTCGCCCGTCTGCACGCGCGACTGGCGTATGCGGCGTTTCTGGTCGTCAGTCCAGCGGGCGGCGGCAATGCTTTCACCGGCAAGGTTGATGATGGCATCCGCCCCTTCGCAATACTTGGCCAGTGAAAGTGCATCATTGCCGTCCCACATGACAAAGGACACGTCGAGTGAATGGCCCTGAGGAATGAGAAATCGTCCCTTCTCAGGGTTGCGTGAGGGAATGACAACCTGCCACCCCTTATCCAGAAGGTGTCCGGAAAGTGCCGTACCTATGAAGCCGCTTCCGCCCAGTATGAGTGCACGCATAGATTTGTCCCTGTTTTCGAGTGGATAGGCAGTGTGGCCGGGATATGCCCGACACGCCTTTTGAAAGTACTACCCACTATGCCACAGGAAGCTCCACGGTGACAATGGTTCCGCCGTTTTCTGCGTGATTTGCCCGGACATACCCGCGGTGGTCGCTCACAATGGATTTGACAATGGTGAGGCCAAGGCCCGTGCCGCCTTTCTTGCGGGAGAAATAGGGCTCGAAAAGGCGCGAGCGTTCTTCTTTGGTCAGGCCGGGGCCATTGTCTGCCACGTCCACGCGGATAAGACCGAGCTGTCTGTCATGCCGCAGGGAGACCACAACCTTCGGGTCACTGCGGCCCTGCAGCACTTCGGCGGCATTGCTGATGATGTTCAGGAAGGCTCTGTGCAGGGCTTCCCTGTCCATGGGAATGGTGGGAATGGGGGAAAGATAGTTCAGTTCCCACTCTATATGACTGTGGCTGTGCCGGAAAAGGGAGACCAGCTCTTCAATCAGCGGTTCCATCTGGTCCGGCTTGGGAGTGACTTCCGGCAGCTTTGCAAAGGCGGAAAATTCCTGCACCATCTGCTGCAGGTGTTCCACCTGCCGCACGATAAGGTCGGTGCACTGGTCGAACACGGGGTCGCCCACTTCCTTGCCATACTTGCGCTGCAGCCGTTGGGCAGACAGCTTGATGGGGGTGAGCGGGTTCTTGATTTCGTGGGCTATGCGCTTGGCAACCTCGCGCCACGCAGCCATGCGCTGCATCTTTTCCAGTTCGGTAATATCTTCAAATACAATGACCACGCCATATTCTTCCGAGTCGCGGGCGGGAAGTCCCACCGCGTTGACCAGCAGCTTGAGTTCGCGCCCTGCCACGGAAATATCCACCTGCCGCTGCCACAGGGCTTCCGGCATGGACTTGAAGTGCTGGTACATTTCGTCGATCAGTTCGGCATATTCGCCCTGCAGCAGTTCGCGCGAGCTCAGTCCGATAAGGCTTTTCGCTTCCACGCCGAACATGGCGGATGCGGCCTTGTTGAGTGTGGATATGCTGCCCGTTGCGTCCAGCGAGATGACCCCTGCGGCGATATTGTCGAGCACTGCCTCGATGTATCTGTTGCGCTGTTCCTTGTCGAAGTTCTGGCGGCCGAGCTTGATGTTGGCGTCTGTCAGGCGTGAACGGCTCTGTTCGAGATCTTCCGCCATGCGGTTGAACGACTGCACCAGCACGCCCAGTTCATCGGTGGACGTATCCTCAAGGCGCACCGCAAGGTCGCCTCTGGCTATTCGTTCCGTACCTTCGGCCAGGGCAAGTATGGGAGCGGCCAGTTCCTTGGCAAGACGGAAGCCGAACCACATGGCCCCGAGAATGATGAGCAGGGTGAGCACGCCGAGCACAAAGTACAGTGTGACCTTAAGCGGATGCTTGAGTGTCTTGAGTTTCTTGTACTCCTCCACGCCGCGCACAATGCGGTCGAGCCGGAACATGACCCCCTGCCCGACGCTTTCCACCAGCACGAGATAGCCAGTCTTGCCCTCATCCACAGGCATGACACCCACGGCATAGTCGGCATCAGCCCCCGGCCAGATGATGGACCAGAAAAGCGGCTGGTTCTCAAGGCTGTCCCAGTTTATGCGGGCCTTTGTCTCTTCCCACACGCCGGATATGGATTTGTGGCCGTGCCAGTTCTGTTCTTGTCTGTCCGGCCGGATGACCCCCACGAGGGTGAGGTCATATTCCGTGAGCTTGTTGGAAAGGTATTCATCCATGACCTTGCCGCCCCAGGCGAAGCGACGCTCCCTGATTTCCTGAATCATGAATTCAGACCGGTGCTTCAGCCTGTCGCGGGAGTCGGCATAGATGGATTGGCCCACTTCCAGAGCCTGCTCCATGGAGTGCTCCACCTGATTCTTGAACCAGTAGTCCACGGAAGTCTGCACAAACCGGGCGCTGACAAGAAACATGAGCACGGTAGGGAAGAGCGAAAGGCACATGAACGCGAGAACAAGCCGTGTTCGCAGGCGAGAACCAAGAACCCTGCGCCGGCGTTCCAGCATGAGCTTTACGCCGTTGCGGATGACGATGAAGAGGACGAGCAACAGCAGGATGAAGTTCAGGTTGAACAGGCCGAGAAAGAAGTAGGAGTCGACCCCGAAGTAGGTGAGTTCAACCCACGTGAGCCCCACGACCAGCAGAAAGGCCACTGCCGCAAAAATGAGCTCGCGCTGACGCCTTTTTCGTTCACGCGTATCCGCAACGCTGACGCGGATGGTGTCGCGCAGGGCCGACGGAGTTTCCGTCTGGCCGGCGGCGTCCTGATTCGTATCGTGCTGCGGTTCGGGCGCGGTCATGATTCTGCTGCCTGCGTCAGAAAGTGAAATTCATGGTGTAGTGCATGGATGGAGCCACATCCCATGACCAGAAGAACAGGGTCTTGGTCAGCCATGGAGGGGTGTTGTCGTTCTTGGCGCGGATGTCCAGCGTTACACGGTAATCCTTGCCCCGTTCAAGCGCAGAAAGCTGCCCGAGGGTTATGGAGAGTTTTTCCCATGTCTGTTCAAGCAGCTTGAGCAGGCTGGTGTTCTTGTGCAGGGCGGTCTCGTTGCCATGCACTATAACGTATTCGCGGGTCAGCACGTTGTAGGTCAGCACGCTGGTGAATCTGTGGCGGGTAAGGGTGTCCGAGAGCCATATGGTGCTTGGTTCGGAAAGGCTTGCTTCGCATTCGAGCGTGATCTGCGCACCTTCTTTGAGCATGAGGCGTACGGGGTCGAGATCGGTGAACCCGATGCCAAACCGGACGGCGATTTGTCCCTCGGAGTTATCGAGAACAAAATCGCGCAATTGCAACTGCTGCTCCGCCGCGGGTGAATGCGGGGGGCAGGTCAGTGCCATAAGGCTAATGAAGAGCAGGATAACGCCTGCCCGAATGGAAGTAGGGAGATGTGTAGTGTTCGGCATGGTCTCGTATCGCTTCGGTGATAAACAATGAATTGTGTCATACCGTTGGTTGGTTGGCAACACCTTGGATTGTGAGAGTGGTGAAAGGGAAAGAGGGTGGAAAGGCCGCTTTCGGGTGCCGCGAAGATTTGGTCGCAAAGAGATGGCAGCTCGCGGGCATTGTGAACTGGCAGCTCGGCGACGCAAAAAAAGGCGGCCCGCAGGGGGCCGCCTTGGGTGGACTGGAATAATACTTCTGAAACGGCCTACAGGCCGAGGTAGGCTTTCTTCACGTCGTCGTTGGAAAGCAGGTTCGCGGCAGAATCTTCAAGTGTGATCCGGCCGTTTTCCATCACGTAGCCGCGGTGGGCGATCTTGAGTGCCTGGTTGGCATTCTGCTCCACGAGGAAAACGGTGGTTCCGGCTTCGTTGACCTTTCTGATGATGTCGAAGATCTGCTGGATGATGATAGGCGCAAGCCCCAGAGACGGTTCGTCCAGCAACAGCAGGCGGGGCTTGCTCATGAGCGCGCGGGATATGGCCAGCATCTGCTGCTCGCCGCCGGAAAGCGTGCCGCCCTGCTGCTTCTGGCGCTGGGCCAGAATGGGGAACAGGTCGAACACGTATTCGAGGTCGCGCTTTATGCCTTCCTTGTCGTTGCGGAGGAACGCGCCGAGGTCGAGGTTTTCCATGACCGTCAGCTCGGGGAAGATGAGACGGCCTTCGGGAACCTGACTGATGCCGAGGCGGACAATCTCGTTGGCGCGCATGGTGTGCAGCGGCTTGCCTTCGAAGCTGATCTCGCCGGATCGGGGCGGAGTGCCGCCGCAAATGGACATGAGCGTGGTGGACTTGCCTGCGCCGTTTGCGCCGATAAGCGTGACGATTTCGCCCTGATTGATGTGCAGGTTGATGTCACGCAGGGCGTGGATGTTGCCGTAATAGGTGTTGACGTTGGTAAGCTTAAGCATGGTCCTCTCCCAGATATGCCTTGATGACCCGGGGGTCCTTGCTGATTTCTGCAGGGGTGCCATGCGCGATCATGCAGCCGTATTCCATAACGTAGATGCGTTCGGAAAGGCTCATGACCATGCTCATGTCGTGTTCGATGAGCAGAATGGCCATGTCCAGTTCGTCACGGATGCGCAGAACCAGTTGCTTGAGCGAGGCAGTTTCCTGCGGGTTCATGCCGGCTGCGGGTTCATCGAGCAGCAGCAGTGAAGGTTCCGTTGCAAGGGCGCGGGCAATCTCCAGACGGCGCTGTTCGCCGTAAGGCAGGTTACAGGCAAGGTCGTTGTAGTGCTTGTGCAGGCCTATGTATTTGAGCAGGTCGTAGCTTTTGTCCACGATTTCCTGCTCTTCCCTGCGAACGGCCGGAGTGCGCAGCAACGCGCCGATAATGCCTGCTCTGGTGCGGCAGTGCCGGGCGATCATCACGTTTTCAAGCACGGTCATGTTCTTGAAAAGGCGGATGTTCTGGAAGGTGCGGGCCATGCCGAGCTCGGTGACAAGGTTCGGCTTCAGGCCCTTTACGACGGTTTGCTTGCCGTTCTTGGGAGTGAAGCGCACCTCGCCCTCGGTGGGAACATAGATGCTGGTGATGCAGTTGAAGAAGGTGGTTTTGCCGGCCCCGTTGGGACCGATCAGCGCCACGATTTCGCCTGCGTCAATCTTCATGTCAACGTCATTGAGCGCGCGCAGACCGCCGAAGTTTTTCGAGAGGGAGCGGACGTCGAGTACAGTAGCCATTACGCCTTCCCTCCTTCATGGGCAAGGTCCGGATCATCCACGGTGTACTTCTTGCCCTTGGGGGCGATGAGGCCCTGCGGGCGGAAGATCATCATCAGCACCATCGCCACTGCGAACATGATCATGCGGTATTCGGAGAAGGCACGCAGGTATTCGGGCATGAGTACAAGGAATGCCGAGCCGAGAATGACCCCGAGGTTCGACCCCATGCCGCCAAGCACCACGATGGAAAGGATGATGGCTGATTCGAAGAAGGTGAAGCTTGCCGGGTTGATGAAGGTGGTTTTGGCCGCGAATATGACACCGGCGAAACCGGCCCATGCGGTTCCGAGACCGAAGGCCATGAGCTTGGTGTTCACACGGTCGATACCCATTGCCTGACAGGCGATTTCGTCTTCGCGCAGGGCCTGCAGGGCGCGTCCGATACGTGAATCCTTGAGGCGCTGCACAGCGATGATGGTGATGATCGCCATGATCAGCACGATGTAATAGATGTAGACGTTGGCACCGGCAACGCTGAGTTCCTGCCCGAAGAGGCCGGGGCGGTGAATGCTGGATATGCCGGAAGGTCCGCCGGTCACATCGCTCCAGTTTTCAAGCACGAGCCGGACAATTTCGCCGAAGCCGAGCGTGACGATGGCGAGATAGTCGCCGCGCAGTCTGAGCACGGGGAAGGCCAGCGCAACGCCTGCCAGCGCAGCCATGACACCGCCGATGGGCAGTGCAACCCAGAAGCCGATGCCGAAGTAATGGTTCAGCAGGGCGTAGGTGTATGCGCCGATGGCGTAAAAGGCCGCATGGCCGAGAAACAGCAGACCCGCCACGCCTACGATGATGTTAAGGCCAAGGCCCAGAATCACGTAGAGCAGAAAGGAAATGAAGATGTTGGTCTGGTAGGTGCTCACCAGCAGTGGCATGATGGTGCATACTGCCAGAATACTGCCATACACGGCGTAGCTGAAGCGCTTGTCCGAAGCGAGCCTGTCGGTAAACGTAGGTCTGGCCTCGGCCGTGGTCGGCTCGTCCTTCACCGTCTCCTTGCGGCGCATGGCCCAGCGCCAGAGAAAGGAGAGAACAAAGCTGCCTATAATGACATACACCATGTTCATCCACCGCCACTCAACCGTGTTCTCAATGGTGTTCACACGGACAACCATGAGCGGGAAAGTGAGGAACATGAACCAAATGCTGACAAGAAGCGATTTTTTCAGTTCTTGAATTGCTTGCATAATAAATATCCCACACGCAGCCGGGCTGCGTTCTCTATGTGCATAAACGGTAGGCTACACCTTTTCCACAGGGGCTTTGCCCATGATGCCGGAAGGTCTGAAGATGAGGAACACGACCAGCAGGGTGAACGCGAACACGTCTTCGTAGTCACTGGAAATGTATCCCGTGGCGTAGCTTTCGGCCAGGCCGAGGAAAAGGCCGCCGAGCATTGCGCCGGGAATGGAGCCGATGCCGCCGAGAACAGCAGCGGTAAATGCCTTCACACCGGCGATGAAGCCGATCATGAAGTTCACCTGTCCCACATGCGATGCAATGAGCACGCCGCCCATGGCCGCCAGGGAGGAACCGATGATGAAGGTGATGGAGATGACCCTGTCTGCGTTAATGCCGAGCAGCATGGCCATCTTGCGGTTCTGCGCGGTGGCGCGCATTGCCTTGCCCATCTTGGTGAACTTGATGAACAGGGTGAGTCCGGCCATGCACAGGGCGCTGGCTATGACAATGACGAAGTCGCTTGATCCGAAAATGTGCGCGATGGGTTCAAGGAAATCGAACTCGGGGATCAGCGCGGGGAAGGGAAGAAAATCGGAAGTCTGGGCCAGAATCACGTAGTTCTGGAGAAAGAGAGACATACCGATGGCGGAAATGAGCGGCGACAGGCGGCCTGCGTTGCGCAGGGGCTTGTACGCGACTTTTTCCATCGTATACCCGTAGGCTGAACAGTAGATGACGGCGACAGCGGCGGCGATGAGCAGAATGGCAAAGGCAGGAAACCCGTAAATGCCGAGCACGCTGGCCACGATGAGCGCCGTGAAAGCGCCGATCATGTAAATTTCACCATGGGCGAAGTTGATAAGCTCGATGATGCCGTACACCATGGTGTACCCGAGTGCTATCATCGCATAAATGCTCCCGCGGGTCAGGCCGCCGAGCGATAATTCAAAAAAGTAAGACCAATCCATAGTGTCCTGTCCCGTCCGGATTCCCCCGCACGCCCCAGCGAAGCGGGGTGATGGCGGGTCGTAGTTCCGGCATTTTAGTAAAGAATGAGGGGACAGGCGCTGCCTGTCCCCCTGAGGTTATCTCAAAAGGTCGTAATACTTACTTGAGCTCCACGTACTTGCCCTTCTGGACCTGGTACATGGAGAAGCCGACGCCTTCTGCATCGCCGCGGGCGTCAAACTTGATATTGCCCACGGGGGTGTCGACCAGGTCTTCATGCAGAACCTTCGCCATGTCGTCGAACTTGGTGGAGTTGGACTTGTCGATGGAGTTCAGCAGGGTAAGAGCGGCTGCGTAAGCGGAGTCGAAGAATGCGCCGGGTTCGGTGCCGAACATCTTCTTGTGGGCTTCAATGGCTTCCTTGTAGAGGGGCAGGCCGGAAACGTCGCGGGGACCGGAGGCGTACACGCCTTCAGCATCGGAACCGGCAACCTTGATGAAGGTGTCGTCCTTCACGCCGTCATCGGAAACGAAGGGGGTGTCCATACGCTTCTTGCGCATCTGGGAAACGATCTTGGAAGCTTCGGGATGGTAACCGCCGAAGATAACCACGTCGGCGTTGGCGCGGCGGATCTTCTGCACAACAGCGGAGTAGTCCACGGCACCGGGGGTTACGCCTTCAAACAGAACAACTTCTGCCTGCTTGCCTTCTTCGATGAACTTCTTGGCGAAGTCGGCATAGCCCTTGCCGTAGTCGCCCTTGTCGTGCAGCACGGCAATCTTCTTGGCCTTCAGGGTGTCAATGGCAAACGCCACGCCCAGCTTGGCCTGAGCATCGTCGGAAGCGATGGTGCGGAAGAAGGTGGGGTATTCACCGGACTGGGTCAGCGCGGGGTTGGTCGCGCTGGGGGACATGACCGGAATTCTGGCTTCGGTGTAGATGGGCAGTGCGGCCTTGGTGGCACCGGAGCAGATGTGGCCCAGAACGGCAACAGCGCCGTCGGAGATCAGCTTGGTGGCAACGTTGGTAGCCTTTTCAGGCTTGCATTCTTCGTCCTGAATAAGCAGCTCGATCATCTTGCCGTGGATGCCGCCCTTGGCATTTACCTGCTCCACAACGATCTTTGCAGCATTCATGGTGGGGATGCCGTACGATGCGAGGTCGCCGCTGTGGGGACCGGCAACGCCGAGCTTGATGGTTTCTGCAAACGCGGGGGTGCAGAACATGGCAACGGCCAGACCGGCAATGATACTCTTTTTAAGTCCCTTGAAATTCATTGGATCCTCCAGAATTAGCAGTGGCGCTACAAAATGTGAAAACCCCAGATTCGACTGCCGGACCATCAGTTTTTCAGTTTTGTAAGGGGCGGCAGCCCGAAATTTCGTTTCGTCTCTTTTTGAACCTTTCGTCGTTGTTGTTGCCGAAAAGTGGAAAATTGTCAAAACAGGATGCCATAAATAGTAAAAATATGTCAAATTATCATTAGTTTTATCGCTGCATGTGTCTAATTGCAAGTATATCGCCGTTCTTACTTGTCATAAGCAAGGGGGCGACCTGAAAAAGTACGAAATTGTCTGAACTGGGGTATGATTTCATGTCTGCCTGCAAGTCTGTGGTTGCAAAAGGCCCGCCTGCGGTTGCAAAAAATAGGAAAACGGGTTGTAAGGTAACATGAATAGTACGTGTACCATGTTGTGCTACCGTACATGGCACCAAAAGTGGTACTGTGCACGGCACCGGACGCAGCATCGACGCAGGAGTGATCTTTGTCTGACGTATTTGTGATTTTGTGATTCACGCGTGCATCCGGGGCAGGGCCGGGAAGGCCCGTGTAATGTGGGAAAACGTTTCAAGGAGATTTTGTCATGGAATTCAGGAGCGCAGTGTTCAGGGGAGTTTCAGTTCTCGTTCTTGCCATTTTGCTGGCGGCCTGCTCTTCACCCGAAGAATCTCCTCAGCCTCAGGTGTTCAAGCCTGTCAAGGTGATGACCGTGGGCGAAAGGGAGGCCGGCATAACGCGGGCCTTTCCCGGAGTGGTTGTGGCGGGCGATTCCGTTGACCTGGGGTTCCGTGTTGCGGGGCAACTGGCCGATTTTCCGGTGAAGGAAGGGCAGCAGGTCAAGGAAGGAGCCATAATCGCCAAGCTGGACAAGAGGGATTATCTGACATCGCTGCATAATCTTGAATCCCGTCTTGGGGGAGCACGGGCGTCTCTCAACGAGGCACGGCTCAATTTTCAGCGCAACGCGCAACTGCTGAAATCGGACACCATTTCCAAGTCTGCCTATGATACGGCCAAGGCCCGTTACGAGAATGCCGTTTCCGAGCTTGAATCGCTGGAACAGCAGATTCGTCAGGCGCGGCTCAATGTGCAATATACCGAACTGCATGCGCCGTTTTCCGGCACCATAGGCACCAAGTATGTGAATAATTATGAAAATGTGCAGGTGCAGCAGGCTATTGTCCGCCTGCAGAATCTGGACACACTGGACGTGGAAGTGGAGATTCCCGAGTTCGTGTTTGTGCTGTTCAAGAATTACAAGGGAGCACCCACGCCGCCTGTTGTCCGCTTCTCCGCCTATCCGGATCGCGAATTTACCGCGCATCTCAAGGAATATCGAACCGTTCCCAATGCCCAGACACAGACCTACACCGTGACCATGACCCTGGAAAAGCCTGAAGGGCTTTCGCTGCAGCCGGGCATGACAGCCGAGGTGCAGGGCAAATTGCCGCCCACCGTGAGCACGGACGGGTTTTTTGTTCCTGTTACCGCAGTGTTCGGCGGTGAGGGGCAGACCAAATATGTATGGGTGCTTGATGAAGACATGACCGTTCACTCCAAGCCTGTGGTCACCGGCGAGATGCAGAATAGTGACATCATCATTTCCAGCGGGCTTGCATCCGGCCAGCGCATTGTGATCGCAGGCGTGCACTATTTGCAGGAAGGACAGCAGGTGAGGATTCTTGAAGGCCCTGTAGGGGAGCAATAGTCATGAATATTGCCGAGTTTTCCATCCGCAGGCGGGTCAGCACGCTGGCGCTGACCATTGCTCTGATTCTGGGGGGGCTTGCCGCCTACATGTCCATGGGCAGGCTTGAAGACCCCGAATTCACCATCAAGGATGCCCAGATAATCACCCAGTACCCCGGCGCCTCTGCCCGTGAAGTGGCCGAAGAGGTAACCGACGTTCTGGAAAGCGCGGTGCAGCAGATGGGGCAGCTCAAGCGGGTTACCTCCGTCTCCAAGCCCGGACTTTCAACCATTACCGTGACCATCAAGGATGAGTACGGCAAGGAGCGCCTTGCGCAGGTGTGGGACGAACTGCGCCGCAAGGTGGGCGACAGTACCGCTTCGCTGCCTCCCGGTGCCAAGACGCCGCTCGTTGTGGACGATTTCGGCGACGTATACGGCATTTTCTTTGCCGTGACAGCCGACGGATACTCCTACAAGGAACTGAAGGATTATGTGGATACTCTCCGCAAGGAGATGCTGGTGGTTCAGGATGTGGCCAAGGTAACCATATGGGGTGCCCAGCCGGAGGCTGTGTATGTGGAGATTTCCCGTGCGCGCATGCGTGCGCTGGGCGTTTCCATGAACAGTGTGCTGAGCGTGCTTTCCCAGCGCAATCTGGTGACGGATGCCGGTAACGTGCTGGTGAATCCCGAATATATCCGGATTTCGCCCAGCGGCGGCATAGCGTCGGTGGAAGAACTCGGCGACCTGTTCATAACCGACGCCGGTTCCGGCACACTGGTCTACCTCAGGGATATCGCCACCATCACACGCGGGTATGTTGATCCGCCCAAAAAGATGATGCGCCAGAACGGCAAGATAGCTCTTGGCGTCGGCATATCGCTGGCGGAAGGCGGCAACATTGTCGACCTTGGTGAACGGGTGAAGGCCAAGCTCAGGCAGATGGACCCCGATACCCCCGTGGGCATCGTCATTGACCCTGTCTATTTCCAGCCGGATTACGTGACAAAGGCCGTGGACGGTTTTGCCGTCAGCCTTCTCGAAGCAATCGTCATCGTCATCGGCGTGCTCATGATAACCATGGGGCTGCGCAGCGGCCTGATCATCGGTTCGGTCCTGCTCATCACCGTTGCAGGCTCATTCATTTTCATGAAGATGATGGATATTCAGCTGCAGCGTATCTCGCTGGGGGCACTCATCATTGCACTCGGTATGCTCGTGGATAACGCCATTGTGGTGACAGAGGGCATGCTGGTGCGCATCCAGCAGGGTGAAAACCGCATAGCCGCGGCGGGCGCGGTTGTGCGCCAGAACCTGTGGCCCCTGCTCGGCGCGACCGCCATAGCCATAATGGCTTTTGCCGCCATAGGTCTTTCAGAAGATAACACCGGCGAATACTGCGGCTCGCTGTTCTGGGTGCTGCTCATATCGCTGCTGCTGAGCTGGGTAACTGCCATAACCACAACTCCGCTGCTGTGCGAGATGTTCCTCAAGGGCGGGGCAGCTGGTGACAAGGATGCTTACGGGGGCGTGGTGTTTTCCGCCTACCGGAACATGCTGCGGTTCTGCCTGAACAATCGCTGGGTGACAGTGGGAGCGATGGTTGCGCTGCTCGTGGCCTCCATCTACGGATTCGGATTCGTCAAGCAGAGCTTCTTCCCCGATTCCACGCAGCCGCAGTTTTTTGTGGATTTCTGGAAACCGGAAGGAACGGACATCCGCCAGACCAGCAGCGAATTGAAGGAGCTGGAGCAACGTGTGCTCAGCGACCCGCGTGTGGAGTTCGTTTCCACCTTCGTGGGCGGCGGCGCACCTCGCTTCATGTTGGTGTATGGCCCTGAGAAGGACTATTCGAATTACGGCCAGCTGATCGTGACGGTAAAGGACTTCCGCGATATTCCGGCCATGATAGAGGAATACCGGAACATTCTTCCCGAGCATCACCCCGAGGCATTTTTCAAGTTCAAGAAGGTGCGTCTTGGCCCGGGCCGTGATGATCCGGTGGAAATACGTTTCAGCGGACCGGACCCGGAGGTGCTGCGCACCATCTCGGAACAGGCCAAGAGCATTATGCGCGCGAATGCCAATGCCCAGGGCGTGCGTGACAACTGGCGCGAAAAGGTGAAGGTGCTGGAGCCCGTTATTGCCGAAGCCGCTGCCAAGAGGGCGGGCGTGGACACGACGGATATAGCCAAGGCGCTGCAGATGGCCTTTACCGGTTCCACGGTGGGCGTGTATCGTGAAGGGGATTCACTGCTGCCCATCATTGCACGGCCGCCGGCGGATGAACGGCTTGATGTGGGCCGTATTACGGATGTGCAGGTGTGGAGTCCTTCGCAGAATGCCATGATTCCGCTTAATCAGGTGGTTTCCGGCTTCCGCACCATTAATGACTTCAATCTCCTGCAGCGCAGGGACAGAAAGTATACCATAACGGCAGCCTGCGAGCCAGTTTCCGGCCTTGCCAGTGTGCTGTTCTCGGAGCTTAGGCCCAGGCTGGAGGCCATGAAGCTGCCCGCCGGCTATTCTATGGAGTGGGGCGGGGAGTTCGAGGATTCCACGAACGCGCAGACAGGGCTGGCATCATCCATTCCACCTACGATTGTGCTCATGGTGCTTATCACTGTTGTGCTTTTCAACGCCTTGCGGCCTCCGCTGATTATCTGGCTTACGGTGCCCCTTGCCGCCATAGGCGTTACCAGCGGGCTGCTGGCCACGGGGCAGCCCTTCGGCTTCATGGCTCTGCTCGGTTTTCTGAGCCTTTCGGGCATGCTCATCAAGAATGCCATTGTGCTGCTGGACGAGATAGCTGTTCAGATAGCCGATGGCAGGGAACCATTCCATGCCGTGCTCGAAGCCTCCGTCAGCAGGATGCGTCCAGTGCTCATGGCAGCGGGAACAACGGTGCTCGGCATGCTGCCGCTGCTCATGGATGCGTTCTTTGCGGCCATGGCCGTGACGATCATGGCGGGGCTGACCTTTGCCTCCATCCTGACACTGGTGGTTGTGCCCGTGCTGTATGTCATCTTTTACCGGCTGAAAGAGGATACGTCCGCGTGATGCATCTTCCGGTCCTGCCGGTCCTGCCGGTTCTGCCAGTCATGCCAGTCCTGATTGACCCGGAAGGGCATAAGATGATTCTCGCCAGACTGAAATAAGGAAAGCCCCGGCCGCATATGGCCGGGGCTTTTGTCGTCAGGATGGGCTTTGGGTTTATTGGCTCGCGCTTTCCAGCGTTACGATGAGCTTGCGCAGTTCGCCTATCTGGCTCGCCAGTTCCTGAATGGCCTCTGCGGCCTGTTCCATGCCCTGCGTGGTCTCGCCCACGATCATGGTCACTTCTTCAACCGAGCGGTTGATCTGCTCCATGGCGGCGGACTGCTCCTCTGCGGCTGTGGCAATGCCGGATACCTGCCCTGCGGTGTCGTCGACAAGTAAGACAATGGTAGAGAGTGCCTGCCCCGAACTGTTGGCCTTATCTGTGGCAATCTGCACTGCGGTGACCGCCTTGTCCACATGCTCGATGTTCATGTTGGCCGATGACTGAATGCTGTGAATGCGGTCGCCCACTTCCTTTGTTGCAGTCATGGTTTTTTCGGCCAGCTTGCGTACCTCGTCTGCGACCACGGCAAAGCCGCGACCGGCTTCACCGGCGCGTGCTGCCTCAATGGCGGCATTCAGGGCCAGCAGGTTGGTCTGGTCTGCTATGTCAGAGATGACCGTGAGCACCTGCCCGATGGAATCGGCCTGATCGCCCAGATCCCGCATGTTGACTTTGAGAATGCCGGAGAGCCTGTTCACATCTTCGATGGCCGCGATGGCCTGTCCTACGATGGCGGCGCCTTCTGCGGCTCTGCTCTTGGCTTCGCCCGAACTGTCTGCCGCATTGCCGGAGTTCTTTGCAACTTCGGTTACCGTGGCGTTGATCTGTTCCATGGCGGTTGCCGTTTCCTGCATTCTGTCACGCTGGATGGTGGCACCGGAGCTTACCTGATCCACCTGCGCGGTGAGTTCTTCAGAGGCGGACGACACACGCTCGGAAATGACGTTTGCCTGTTCGGCTATATTCTTCATGCGTGCGAGCAGTGTGGCAACCTTGCGCTGTTGCTCCTCCGACTCGGCAAGAGCCGCACGGGCCTTGCCGGCCTGTTCTTCGGCTTCCTTGCTCTTGGCATCCGCTTCCGCCATTTTCTCTTTCAGATTTTCCACCATGATCGTAATGGCCGTGTGCACCTGACCAATCTCTGCCTTGAAGGTTCCCTGTGCCTTTGCCTGAAGGTTGCCGTGCGCCACTTCGTCCGCAAAGGTCTGTATGCTGCCGAGCGGCTGCAGCAGTTCTCTGCGGAGGATGAAAAGGGTGCTGGCCACCACAAGGCTCAGCACGATGAATCCGGCAATGAGCATGGCATTGCGCAGTCCCACAACAGGAGCAAAGGCTTCATCTTCATCAATTTCGGCGATGATGGCCCACGTGGTGTTGAAAACCTTGACGGGCGAGAATGATGAAAGAACCGGATTGCCGTTGTAGTCGGTAATGACACGGGTGTCTTCCTTGCCGTCAAGGGCTTCACGGGAGGCATCCGTATCAACCCGTCCCACGGAAGGGTTTTTGAAGGAGGCAACGACCGAGTGGCCGTCCGGGTCGAGATAAGAGTCGGACCGCATGAGCTTGTCGGAGCCGACAAGGTAGGTTTCCCCGGACTTGCCCATGCCGTCGCGCAGATGCATCAGGGTATTTATCTTGTCCAGCGGCACTTGCAGGATGACCGTTCCCGCTATTTTTCCCTCTATTTTTACAGGGGCGGCTATGAACGCTGCGGGCGCGCCCTTTGAGGGAGCATAGGGTTCGAAGTCGGCAAAGGTGACCTCGCCGCGCATGGCGCCTGCCCATGCCCGCCCTATACCGCTGGAGGCAAGCGGGCCTGAGGCGATGTTCTGGCCGAGGTCAGACTCCTTGGCTACGGTGAAGACAACGCGTCCTGTGGTATCCACGAGAAAGGCATCGTAGTAGCCGGCATCTTCTACCCAGTAATCTATTTCTTTCAGAGCCTTTTGGTGAATGGCATCATACTCGGGCGAGGCAATGTTCACCGCGTTGCCCTGCATGCCCGAAGGGCCTTCGGCATATGCATCAAACTGGCCGATGAAATCCGCTGCATTCCGTGAATGGCCGAAGGCGGAGATGTCTGCCTTCCACATGCTTACGAATTCCTGGACGGTGTGCGCCTTTACTTCCCGGATGGAAGAAAGCTGCCCGAAGAATCCCTTTTCCAGACTGGCTGCAGCAGTTCCGTACGCATAGAACCCCATGATTGTGAGAGGGAGCAGGCCAACCGCCAGACAGAAAATGATCATCTTGGTCTTTAAAGAGATACTCTTCATTCCTTACCTCCGAACGAGTGGGGCCTTGTGCGTATTAAGTAATAGTACCGCGATGATGCAACCAAATCACTGCGTGGCTTGTTGCGTAGTGTGAACCGGAAATCCGGTGTCAGATGGAACCGGGACGGATTCGGCTGATCGTTTGCTGCAGGTAACGCAGGCTGCTGCGAGCATGTAGGAGAAAATCACATCGTATAATCAAACGCCATTATAATGCCCCCGTATGTGGTCATTCCGGGCCGGTGAGTGGCCGCTCCTTTCCGTTTATCCTTCCGCCATGCCCATCCTGCCGTTCACCGAAGAGCACGTGCATTGCTGTTTTACCTGACCTAGACAGGTACATGAGCGGTTCTGCAGGGCGGTCCTGCAGGGCAAATCAGCAATCCGCAACAAGCGAGGTGCCGTATGAAACCGGACATGAAAGCGTACTGGAAGACAAACATCGGGTACATGGTTGTACTGCTGTCCATCTGGGCACTGGTCTCCTATGCGTTCGGCATTGTGCTTGTGAATGAGCTGAACGTAATCAAGATTGGCGGTTTTCCGCTGGGATTCTGGTTTGCGCAGCAGGGGTCCATCTACGTCTTTGTCATTCTGATTTTCGTCTACTTTCTGCTCATGCGCCGGCTCGACCGGAAGTATGACATTGACGAATAGGCTCATTTCCACCGGCAGCAGTGCTTCCGGAAGAGGAGTGATGATCAGAATAACGCAGCAATGACGGAGAGATAGCAATGAGTATCCAGATGTGGACCTACATCATGGTCGGTGTGACCTTTGCCGTATACATGGGCATCGCATGGGCAAGCCGGGTGCGGGACACCAAGGGCTTTTACGTGGCTGGCGGCGGGGTGCCGCCTCTGGCAAACGGCATGGCAACGGCGGCGGACTGGATGAGCGCCGCTTCCTTTCTCGGCATGGCCGGGCTTATTTCCTTTTATGGCTACGCGGGCTGTATGTATCTGATGGGCTGGACAGGCGGCTATGTGCTGCTTGCCCTGCTGCTCGCCCCGTATCTGCGCAAGTTCGGCAAGTTCACCGTTCCGGACTTTGTGGGCGACAGATATTATTCCGGCACGGCGCGTCTGGTGGCGCTCATTTGTGCCGTGTTTGTCTCGCTCACCTATGTGGCGGGGCAGATGCGCGGTGTGGGCATCGTATTCAGCCGCTTCCTTGAAGTGGACGTAAATACGGGCGTGTTCATCGGCATGGCCATCGTGTTCTTCTATGCCGGAATCGGCGGCATGAAGGGCATCACGTGGACGCAGGTGGCGCAGTATGTGGTGCTTATCGTGGCCTTTCTTATCCCTGCCGTGGCCATCTCCATGAAGATAACCGGCACGCCGGTTCCGCAGCTGGGGTTCGGTTCGGTCATATCCTCTGGTCCTGATGCAGGCATCTATCTGCTCGAAAAACTCGACCAGATAGGCACAGACCTTGGTTTTTCTGCGTATACCTCGGCGTTTGGCGCGGGCAGCAAGCCCATGATCGACGTATTCTGCATCACTATGGCGCTGATGGTCGGCACGGCCGGTCTGCCGCATGTTATCGTGCGCTTCTACACAGTGCCCACGGTGCGCGGTGCGCGTCTGTCGGCTGTGTATGCCATCCTTTTTATCGCGGTGCTGTATACCACGGCTCCGGCTGTGGCGGCCTTTGCACGCTACAACCTGATCAATTCGCTGAATGACGTGGCCTATACGCAGGCTCCCACATGGTTCAAGAACTGGGAAAAGACCGGCCTCATCGCATGGCTGGACAAGAACGGCGACGGCATTGTGCAGTTCCGCAAGGGTGATGCTTTTGACGGCAAGCCCGCTTTCTCCGGCGAGTTCGGCAGGGACGGGCAGCGCATGGTGATCAATGCGCCCACCGACAGCCCCAACGAACTGTATGTGGACCGCGACATCATCGTGCTGGCCAATCCGGAAATTGCCAATCTTCCGCCCTGGGTTATCGCGCTGGTTGCGGCGGGCGGTCTTGCGGCGGCTCTTTCCACGGCATCTGGCCTGCTGCTGGTTATTGCATCCAGTATCTCGCACGACTTCTACTACCGTATGGTCAACCGGCAGGCATCGGAAAAACAGCGGCTGCTTCTCGGCCGTATCATGATCGGCGTGGCGGTGTGCATTGCAGGGTATTTCGGCATCAACCCGCCCGGCTTCGTGGCGCAGGTGGTGGCGCTGGCCTTCGGGCTTGCGGCTTCGTCCTTCTTCCCCACGCTGGTGCTCGGCATCTTCTGGAAGCGGGCCAGCCGTGAAGGAGCCATCGCGGGCATGGTTTCCGGTATCGGGTTCACCATGTTCTATATCGTGCAGACCAAGTTCATGGGCGTTGCCCCTTGGTTCATGGGCATCAGTCCGGAAGGTATCGGTTCTGTAGGCATGATCATCAACTTTGTGGTGACCATCGCCGTATCGCATATGACCCCGCCCCCCCCGCAGGACGTGCAGGACATGGTGGAATCCATCCGCATTCCGAGAGGGGCAGGCGCTGCCATAGACCATTAACAGAGCTTTGCGTGTCCCGTGCCTTGCGCACTCCCTGATTGTGCGGGAGCGGAGATCGGCTCCGCTCCCGCCGTCAGAACTGCTTCGGGAACGGGAAATCGCAAATACTGTGGATAGACGGCTGCATCGCACACGATGCAGTCCTTGCAGAACAGAATGGCCGGACAGGGCGCCCGTAGCGGGGGCGCACGCTTGCCGGAACGAACATCAGGGAGACGGCCTATGTCGGACCCGACCAGACAGCCCCAGCTTGCATTGGATTTTCTGCGCGGCACCCTGCCGTTCAGCGAGCTTTCCGGCGACGTGCTGAACTGGCTTGCAAAGGCGTGTTCTGTTGACTTCATGCCCACGGGGACACGTCTCTTCGAGCGGGGACGTACACGCCCCGACAGGCTCTGGCTGGTGCAGAAAGGGGCTGTGCGGCTTACCGGAGGGCCGGTGGCTGCGGCGGAGCAGGATGCCGGACAGGATGTGCGGCCAGTTATTCGACCGGATATTCGACCGGATATTCGACCGGACATACGGCAGGACATACGGCAGGACATACGGCAGGATGTCGGCAGAGTCGGCAGCGAAGGCACCGATTCAGGTTCCGGGGACGCTTCCGGTGCCGATTCGCTGACCGATGTGCGCGGAGAGGGGGCATCCGTGGGAGCGGTGGCCCTGCTTGAAGGCGGTGTGGCCTCGGCCGATGTGGAAACCGTGGAAGATACCTTTTTCATTACCATTCCCCGCGTCGTTTTTCTGGAACTGGTGGAACGCGAGCAGGTGGTTTCGCAATATTACATGAAGGGCCTGCCGGAGCGTTTCGTCACCAAGGCATTTGCCGAAATGCGGGTGCGCTGCGAAGGGCTGGCGGATGAAAAAGGACTGTATCTTTTCGCCAGCCGGGTGGGCGATCTGGTTGCCCGCCCGCCTGTCAGCGTGACGAGAGGCACCTCTCTCCGGCAGGCGGCCGCCTGCATGGTGGAACAGGGCGTGGGCTCGCTGCTTATCCGCGAAGGCGTTCGGGACCGTATGCCTGTCGGCGGGCAGGATACGGACGAGGCATTCTCTCTGGTCATGGGAGAGGAATGGGATGAGCGGCAGGGCAACATCACCGGTGCCAGCTGGAACCATGGCGGGGAACTGCTGTCTGACGAAGGGGACGGTGAGATCATCGGCATTGTCACGGATTCCGATCTGCGCAAGGCGGTTTCGCTGTGCATGGATTACAGCGCCCCCGTGGAGACGCTGATGAATGCCCCCGTTGTTGCCATGGATGCGGAGCGTCCCTGCTTCGACGGGCTGCTGGAGATGATGCGGCGGCAGATTCACCATCTGTGCGTAACCCGCAACGGGCGTATCATCGGGGTGATTACCGCGCACGATATCATGGTCATGCAGGGGCGCACCCCCATGTCGCTGTTCCGGGAGATAATGCACCAGCGCACACTGGAGGGCCTGCATCCGCTCGGGCAGCGGATTGCCCATGTGGTGCGCGGGCTGGTGGAGGAAGGCGCACGGGCAGGGGCCATAACCCGCATGATCACCGTGTTCAACGATCTTATGCTGGAAAAGGTGCTCTCCCTGCTGCAGCGTGAGCTGGGACCCGCTCCCGTGCCGTTTTGCTGGATGTGCATGGGCAGCGAGGGGCGGCGCGAGCAGACCTTTATGACCGATCAGGACAACGCGCTGGTCATCCGTGATACTGAGGACCCCGTCATACGCAAGGCGGCGGAGTTCTACTTTTCCGTCTTTACGGAGCAGGCGGTCACGCATCTGGATGCATGCGGCTTCAAGCGCTGCAAGGGCGACATGATGGCCAGCAACCCGCGCTGGCGTATGGAGCAGGCGGGCTGGACCACGCAGTTCACCGGTTGGATACGCAGGCCGGAACCGGAAGAAGTGCTCAATTCGTCCATATTTTTCGACTTCCGCTCCGGCTACGGGCGGGCGGATTACGTGGATGCCCTGTGGCGGCAGGTGCTGGAAGAAGCCGCTGCCAACGAATTGTTTCAGCGCCACCTTGCGGCAGATTGCCTGCGCATGCGTCCCCCGCTCAGCTTTTTCCGCAACTTCATCGTGGAAAAGGATGGCCAGCACCGCAACACGCTGGACCTGAAAAAACGGGGCGGCCTGCCCTTTGTGGATTTTGCCCGTGTCATGGCCCTGCGTTGCGGCATACGCGAGACCAACACCATGGACAGGCTCAGCGCGCTGGAAGCGGCAGGGCATATACCCGTGCAGCTCGGGCGGGAGGCACGGGAAGCATACGAGTTCGTCATGCATCTGCGGCTTGTGCATCAGGTGGCGCAGATAGAACGCGGGGAAGAGCCGGACAACCATGTTGATCCTGCGACTCTTTCCGACCTCGAAAAGCAGACGCTCAAGGAAGCCTTTGCCGTGGCCGTTCGGCTGCAGTCGTACCTCAAGGATCTGTTCCACATGCATATGGGATAGTCTGCGCACAACCCTGTAACAGCCCGAACGGGAAAGGAGACGCCATGAAAGACGCATCGGCACCCGTCAAAACCGTTAGAACTGGCAAAACTGGCAAAACCGGTTTTACCGGCAGAGTCGCAGGGCTGCTTCAGGCCATCCGCAAAGGGCTGGGAAGATGGTCAGGGCCGGTTCATCCCCTGCTGGAAGAAAATTACATGCTGTTTGCCGAGTTTGATCAGGAAAAACCCCTCGAGGAGTATTCCTTTGTGGTGCTGGATACCGAGTTGACCGGACTCAGCCCGTCGCGGGATGAAATCGTCTCCATAGGGGCGGTGCGGGTGAGCGGTCTCAGCATCAATCCTTCTGATACGTTGCATGTCATGGTGCGCCCGCACGGGACCATGCATAAACCGGCAACGCTGGTGCATCGCATCACTCCGGAAACCGTGGCGGATAAGCCGCCCATCGAAGACGTGCTGCCTGAACTGCTGCGCTTCTGCAACGGTTCACTCATTGTGGGGCACCATGTGGGGCTGGACATGGCCTTTCTGAGCAGGGCAACGCGCAGGCATCTCGGCGGCTCCATTGCCACGCCCTGTATTGATACCATGCGGCTTGCGCAGGCGTGGGAGCAGGAGCGGTGGGAAGCATCGTTCGATCCGTTCCAGTCCAACATATCCTACAATCTGCGTGACCTTGCCACGCATTACGGACTGCCGCGTTTTCAGGAGCACGATGCCCTGCAGGATGCGTTGCAGGCCGCCTATCTCTTTGTCTATCTGGTGCGCAAGATGCGGGGCGGTTCCATCCGCACGCTGAAGGATCTGTTCATGGCCGGCAGGAGCTGGCGCTGGTATATGTAGCCAGTCAGCCCCTTGCCAAACAGGAAAACTCCGCTATGCTGTGTTGTGCGCAGGGTGCGGGAATTGACCGTAAGGCCGCTTTCCCGTATGTCCTGCCGTACACAGAGAATCAAACCGTGTCCGCCGTTTGGGCGGGTGCGATACAGCATAGGACGAGTACCCCATGAGCAATTCCCCCATCGAGTCTGCCAAGGAAACCGCAGAGAAGAAGGATGGTCCGGGTCTGGACTTCATCCGCACCAGAATCGCTGAAGATAACGCTTCCGGCAAATATCAGGGCCGCGTGCACACGCGTTTTCCCCCTGAGCCGAACGGGTACCTGCACCTTGGTCATGCCAAGTCTATCTGCCTGAACTTCGGTGTTGCCGGTGAACATGCCGGTGGCAAGTGCAACCTGCGCTTCGATGACACCAACCCCGTGAAGGAAGATACTGAATACGTTGAATCCATCATGGAAGACGTGAAGTGGCTCGGCTTCGACTGGGAAGACCGCATGTTCTACGCCTCCGACTATTTCGACCGTCTGTACGAGCTGGCCATTCAGCTCATCAAGGAAGGCAAGGCGTATGTGGATTCCCTCTCCGCAGAGGAAATCCGTCAGTACCGTGGCACGCTTACCGAGCCCGGTAAAGAGAGCCCCTATCGCAACCGTTCTGTGGAAGAGAACCTTGACCTCTTCCAGCGTATGAAGAACGGCGAATTCGATGACGGTGCCCACGTGCTGCGCGCCAAGATTGACATGGCCGCTTCCAACGTCGTGATGCGCGACCCCACCTTGTACCGCATCCGCAAGGCGCACCACCATCGCACCGGCGACAAGTGGTGCATCTACCCCATGTATGACTACACGCACTGCATTTCCGACTCCACGGAAGGCATCACGCATTCCATCTGCACGCTTGAGTTCGAGAACAACCGCGAACTGTATGACTGGACGCTGGAAACCCTCGGCCTGTACCGTCCGCAGCAGATCGAATTTGCACGTCTGAACCTGACCTACACCGTGCTTTCCAAGCGCAAGCTCATTCAACTGGTGCAGGAAGGTCATGTGCGCGGCTGGGACGACCCCCGCATGCCCACTCTTTCCGGTGTGCGCCGCCGCGGTTTTCCGCCGGAAGCACTGCGCGAATTCTGTTCCCGCATAGGTGTGGCCAAGGCTGATTCCATGGTGGATTACGCGCTGATGGAATTCTGCGTGCGCGAAAAGCTGAATGCAGAAACTCCCCGCCTCATGGGCGTGGTGGAGCCTATCAAGCTGGTCATCACCAATTATCCGGAAGGCCAGTACGACGAGTTCGAAATGCCCATGCATCCGGAAGATGAAAGCCACGGCACCCGCACCATGCGTTTTGGCCGTGAACTGTGGATAGAGAACGACGACTTCCGCGAAGAAGCACCCAAGAAATACTTCCGCCTGACTCCCGGACAGGAAGTGCGCCTGCGCTACGCCTATTACGTGACCTGCACCGGCGTGGTGAAGGATGCCGAAGGTAATATCAAGGAAGTGCACTGCACCTACGATCCCGAGAGCAAGGGCGGTTCCACCGCCGACGGCCGCAAGGTGAAGGGAACCATTCACTGGGTTTCCGCGTGCGATGCCGTGCCTGCGGAAGTGCGCCTCTACGAACCCCTGTTCGTGAAGGAAAACCCCAATCAGGTGGAAGAAGGCAAGACCTTCCTCGATTACCTGAACCCCGAATCCGAAAAGGTGGTCACCGCCTATCTGGAACCCCGACTTGCCGAATTCGAAGCTGGCACCCGCGTGCAGTTCGAGCGCCTCGGGTACTTCTGCGTGGACAAGGATTCCAAACCCGGAAAGCCCGTGTTCAACCGCACCGCCACCCTGCGCGACAGCTGGGCGCGTGTGGAGCGTAACCAGAAGTAGCGTCATGCGGCATGGCCGCAGATTTGATTACACAAAGGCTGTCCGGCAACGGGCAGCCTTTTTTCATGTTGCGGGCATCATGCCGGTTACTCTTTGGCGCCCCCTGTTGAAGTAAGCAGACCGGAAGCATGAATGGTCGGCACCTGCACAGGTAATGCGGAACACCGTGTATGAACGTGATGTTGCAGACAGGGCGGGGCGTTGAAAGCCGCTATGAAGGATAATCATCATTTGTAGCCGCACTGGCGGTTCCTGTGTGCCATTGGTGAATATAATACCCCATACTCCTAAAAGCTTCGATGTTGCTGGAATAAGTAATTTATGCTTATCTTGGATAAGAATTGATAAAATTTTCGCAATGTCGGTTCGTTCAGCCGGAGTGGTGGTATGGAGCGAATACTTTGCTGGCTGTTGCTGCCTTTGCTTCTCTGGGGAGGCGAGGTGGGGGCAGGGCAGTTCAAAGTGCTTATCGTGCACAGTTACAGCCCTGAATTGCCTTGGGTACAGCAATGTAACCGGGGTATTTCTTCTGCCCTGCCGGAGGGGTTTGCACTCAGGTTTGAGTATCTCGATACCAAAAGGATTCCGGAGTCGGAGTACCCGCGCAAAGCTGAAGAGGCTATGCAGGTCTACCGTGCCTATGCACCGGATCTGGTAATGCTGGGCGATGATAATGCCCTGCGCCTGCTTGGTCCCCGCATGGCCGCAGACGGCCTGCCGATCGTGTTTTTCGGTATTAACGGGAACCCCCGCAGCTATTTCAAATCCATCCCGCCCAATGTTTCGGGCAGGCTTGAAATTCTCCCCCTGTTTTCATGGGTCAGATACATCCGGCGTATCATGCCGAAAGCGAAGCAGTGTCTCATTCTGATGGACCGCAGCGAAACCTCGGATGCGTTAATCAGCCATTTCTTCGGGGAGAATATTCATGCGTCCGTTGATGGGGTGACGGTGGATTACAGGATTGTCTCCACCTTTGCCGAGTGGAAGCAGGCAGTGAATGAATCTGTGGGGTATCAGTTCATTACCATACCGCTTTTTCATACGCTGAAGGACAAGAATGGAACCGTGGTGCCGGTTGAAGATGTCGCCCGATGGGTTTCAACGCAAAGCCGGATTCCTGTCTTCGCCTATCAGGACTATATGGTCGGCAATAACGGGGTGGTGGGAGCATATGTCATTGCGGGCGAAGCGCACGCCTTTTCCGCAGCAGAGCTAGCCAGAAAGATTCTGCTGGGCGAGGCATCGGACAAGGGCGGCCTGAGCGCAGACCATGTAGGCACCTTTTATTTCAACCGCAAGCAGCTTGAGCGGTTCGGATTGACTCTGCCCCCCGGCATGGAGAAGGACGCCTTGTTTACGGAGTGAGCAGCAGGCAAAAGCCCCGCCAAATGGCGGGGCTTTGCTTTGGGAAGGTATGTTGATTTGCGGGATAGATTCGCGCAGCGAAGGAGAGTTTCGAGGAGAAATAAGGACATGGCAAAGCGTTGCTATGGCTGTCGTGGTGACGGGCAATCGAAGAGGGGGGGGGCGGGAGTCACTTCAAAAATCACTTCACGGGGTTTTTGGAGTGCCGCGAAAGGGCAATAAGAAAAGGGTCCAGTCTTGCGACTGAACCCTTGAAATCTGGCGATGAGGGAGGGATTCGAACCCTCGATACGCTTTTAAGGCGTATACCCGCTTAGCAGGCGAGCTCCTTCGGCCGACTCGGACACCTCACCGTAATCCTCAGCCTGACGGCTGGCGCATGCGGCCACACATGCGAGACAGACTCATTACAGTAGGCACGGGGGGCTGTCAACCAGATTGGAAGGGATAAAGGGAATTTCATGCAAATCTCAGGGGGCTGAGTGGCGTAGTTGCTCATTCCGCAGCCGAACAGCGGCGGAGAAACTCCAGCCGCTCGGTCATGGATTCACCGGGCGGGAGCAGGGTACCCTGCAACGGGCGGACGAGCCTGGCGAGGCAGAAGGCACATGTGGCAGGCAGCCGGTTTGCGGCAGCGTTCTTTCTGAATGCTCTGTACGCAGCCGCGTTCCATATGTCCTCAAGCGATGCCTCTGCTATGTTGCCGAAGACAAGTCGGGGGAGGGGATGCGCCATGCCGTAGCTCCAGTGCTCACCCGCTTCAGCGGGCAGGCAACCCATAATGCAGGGGGTGATGTCGCCGTCTGCCGTTACAATCATGCTTTCATCAAAAGGTTCGGGGCAATGCCCCTTGAAGTGTGACAGGCCGGATACATCCTTCTTCTTCGTGGCGGAGGTTGTGGGGACTGTTGCAGCAGGGTGGTGCCTGTTGTCCGTGGCAGGGGGAACGGGAAGGCGTGCATGTATGGCAAGCCCGCGTTCAAAGGCCGTGTCGAGCACCTTGATGACCGGCACTATGGCATTGCTGAACTCATGCGGCGTCAGTGATGCGAATGAGTCGTTCTCAAGTTCCGGAGCGGCGAGGACAGAGAGTCCGCTGATGGTCGCTTCATGCGCTCCATAGCGTTCCATCAGGTCGGGGAGAATGGCAATGTCCTGCGTGGTGGATGGCGTGACGAGCCATGCGATATGCAGGTGCGGCAGTCGGGAGTGCAGGCGCTTCCTGATATGTTGCAGACGCTCCATGGCTTCAAGCACCTGTTGGAACGGTGCGCCGGGGCGGAGCCTGTCATGGTTCGGGGCGTTTCCGGCAAGGGAGAAGGCAAGAACGCCAAGGCCCGCCCTGATGAGTGATTCAAGCAGGGTATCCGTAAGATGCTTGCCGGAGCAGGTGGTACCCACGGTGCAGCCTTGTGCCGAGGCAAGGGCAACCATGTGGGGCAGGTCGGGGTGCAGCAGCGGTTCGCCCCATCCCTGCAGGTGCACATGGCGTACCCGCTGCAGCGAGGGCAGCAGCGACTCGAACAGGGACACTGGCATCAAGGTGTTGTTCCAGTCGCGGCGCAGTGCCGTGCGGGGGCAATAGGTGCAGGCGGCGTGGCACGCGGTAGAAACCTCAACCTGAATGGAGCGCCAGCGCGGGCGGCGTCGGAACAGGGAAAAGCCCATAGTGTTGTCCTGTGCCTTTGGGGTGTGAAACGGCGGGAGCGGACAAACTGTAGCAGAAACTGCCGATGGGGCAAAGACTCAGTACACGCGCTGATGAGCGGGGGGCATAACGTAAAAGGCCGGAGGATAATCCCCCGGCCTTGATGATGGACAGCTGTGTCGGCGGGCTAGCTTCTGTAGTCCGCGTTGATGTCTATGTATTTGTGGGTCAGGTCTGAGGCGAGCAGGGTATATGCCCCGTCACCGTGACCGAGTTCGATGTCCAGAACGATATCCACTTCCTTGAGATAGGGTTCCAGCATGGTGTCGAAGTCGGCATCGGTGGGCTGCCCGTTGCGGAACAGTTCCACCCCGCACATGGTTACGACCACGTCATCCGGATCGAACTGCGCACCGGAGCGGCCCAGTGCGGCAACTATGCGGCCCCAGTTGGCATCGCGGCCGTACATGGCGGTCTTTACCAGCGGGGAGTGGCCTACGGTGCGAGCGGCAAGTTCTGCATCTTCCTTGCTCTGTGCACCGGTCACGTTGATGTGGATGACCTTGGTGGCGCCTTCGCCATCCTGCACCAGCTTGTAGGCAATCTCGCGCATGACGGCGGTTACGGCTTCCTGCATGGCGGGGCGGGTGGCCTCGGTCACGGTTACGCCGGAAGCGCCGTTGGCAAGGCCGAAGACGGTGTCGTTGGTGGAGGTGTCGCCGTCCACGGTGACGCGGTTGAACGATTCGTCAACACCCGCACGGAATATCTTCTGCCACATGGCAGGCTCTACGGCTGCATCGGTGATGAACACGGCCAGCATGGTGGCCATGTTGGGGCAGATCATGCCTGCGCCCTTGGCCACGGCCAGCAGGGTGACGGGCTTGCCTTCGATCTCCACCGTGCGCGAAACGATCTTGTTGAACGCATCAGTGGTCATGATGGTGCGCGAAAAGTCTTCGGCCGTGCTCTTGCCAAGGTCGGCGGCAAGCGGAGCGGCTGCGGCTTCCCACTTGGCCATGTTGAACTGCATGCCGATGACCCCTGTGGAAGCGGGCAGAATTTCTTCCGGCATCAGGCCCACGGCGTCTGCCACCAGTTCCATGGTGCGGCGGCAGTTGGTCAGACCCTGTTCGCCCGTGCAGGCGTTTGCATTGCCCGCGTTTATCATAACGGCCCGTGCGAAGGGGCGGGTATCCAGCATGGATTTTGCCATGACAACAGGAGCGGCCTGAAATTTGTTGGTGGTGAAAACACCCGCAGCGGCGGCGGGCAGATCGCTCACGATAAGGCCGAGGTCCTTGCGGCCGGAATACTTGAGATTCGCTTCAATGGTTGAGAAGCGGTATCCTTTGGGGGTGTTCATGGCGGCTCCGGTATGGGGCTGTCCGTTGGTGCGGGCAGCCCTTTCGTCTATCTGGTGAACGGGGCTCCGGTTCCGGATGGGAGCGGGAGACCCCGACGGGCATCAACGTCGTCTATGCGGGCAACCGCGGTTCCGGGCGGTTGCCGTATTGTGCAGCGGGTTCGTAACCGTTTCTACCAGTGGCAGGGCAGGTTGCCGTATTCTGCATCAACGCCTGTCCTTCCTCCGAATGCAGGTGCTTGTCAAGTCTTGCACATCCCGTGGCTTGCCGTAATCGCCAGGCATACCGGTAAAGAGGTTGCGGGTATTCAGCTGTTCTGCGTCATATCATGCGGTGAATTTGTTCCGGAGCAGCACCTGTTCCGGCCACAGCATAAAAAGAGCCCGGGCGGTTGTTAACCGTCCGGGCTGGATATTTTTATCTGCAGGCGCGTCGGCTAGGCGCCAACCCCGCAACACTTCTTGTACTTCTTTCCGCTGCCGCAGGGGCAGGGATCGTTGCGGCCTATCTTGGGCTCGTCGCGGCGGGCGGGCTGCTTTTTGCTTTCAGCCTGCTGGGGGGCCTGCGCTGCGGAGTAGGAAAGGTTCTTCTGGGCTTCCTTGTGGCGAAGTTCTTCGCGCAGACGTTCTTCTTCACGCTGGCGGGCTTCTTCGGCCTGCTCTTCGGCGCGCTGGATGCGCAGGCGGGTGAGCGCCTTGAAGATGTTCTCGCGCATGCGCAGCAGCATGGACTGGAACAGGGAGAAGCCTTCGCGCTTGTATTCCTGCTTGGGGTCACGCTGGCCGTAGCCGCGCAGGCCGATGCCGTCGCGCAGGTGGTCCATGTTGAGCAGGTGTTCCTTCCAGCAGCGGTCCAGTTCTTCGAGCAGGAAGTAGCGCAGGATGTCGGTGTACATTTCCGGCGCTTCGTTCTTCAGGCCGTTAAGGCGTGCAAGCACGGCTTCGCGCACGGCTTCTGCCTCCGGTACGGGGGGCATGGTCATCACGCGGGCGATATTGAAGGTTTCGTCCAGACGGGCGATCATGGTTGCGGCCATTTCGTCGTCGGGGGTCTTCAGGGTCTGCCATTCGCCGTACAGCTCGTCGATGATGTCGTCGAGGAACTCCTGCACCAGCGGCTCAAGATCCTGCTCCATCATGGTGGAGCGGCGCAGGGAGTAGATGACTTCACGCTGCTGGTTCATGACGTTGTCGTAATCCAGCAGGGTTTTGCGTATTTCGAAGTTGTGGCCTTCCACACGCTTCTGGGCGTTTTCAATGGCCTTGGAAACCATGTTGTTGACGATGGGTTCGCCTTCTTCCATGCCCAGCTTCTGCATGAGCGAGGAAATGCGGTCGGAGCCGAACAGGCGCATCAGGTCGTCTTCCAGCGAGAGGAAGAACCGCGAGCTGCCGGGGTCGCCCTGACGACCGGCACGACCGCGCAACTGGTTGTCGATGCGGCGGGATTCGTGGCGTTCGGTGCCGAGAATGTGCAGGCCGCCAAGTTCGCGCACGCCTTCGCCGAGCACGATGTCGGTACCACGGCCTGCCATGTTGGTGGCGATGGTCACGTGGCCCTTCTGACCGGCTTCTGCAACGATCTGCGCTTCTTCCTCATGGTGCTTTGCGTTGAGCACGTTATGGGGAATATTTGCCTTCTTCAGCATGCCGGAAATGAGTTCGGAGTTCTCGATGGAGATGGTGCCCACAAGCACGGGCTGTCCCTTCTTGTGAAGGTCTGCGATCTCCTGGACGATGGCGTTGAACTTTTCGGGGCGGGTGCGGTAGATGCTGTCGGGATAGTCCAGCCGGACCATGGGCCGGTTGGTGGGAATGGAGATGACCTCCAGCCCGTAAATCTGGCCGAATTCAACAGCTTCGGTATCTGCCGTACCGGTCATGCCCGCGAGCTTTTCATACATGCGGAAGTAGTTCTGGAAGGTGATGGAGGCCAGCGTCTGGTTCTCGGCTTCCACCTTCACGCCTTCCTTGGCTTCCAGCGCCTGGTGCAGGCCGTCCGAGAAGCGGCGACCGGGCATGAGGCGGCCGGTGAATTCGTCAACAATGACGACCTGTCCGTCCTTCACGATGTAATCAACGTCGCGTCTGAAAATGTGGTGTGCCTTCAGCGCCTGCAGAATGTGGTGCTGATGGGTGATGTTCTGCGCGTCGTACAGGTTCTCCAGATTGAGCATGCTTTCGCAGCGGGCCACGCCTTCGTCCGTAAGGCCGACACTCTTGGCTTTTTCATCCAGCGTGAAGTGCACGTCCTTTTTCAGCGAAGGAATGATGTTGTCGATGTGCGAATACAGCGTTGTGGAGTCTTCGGAAGCACCGGAGATGATGAGCGGAGTTCTGGCTTCGTCAATGAGGATGGAGTCAACTTCGTCGACAATGGCGTAGTTGTGGGGGCGCTGAACCAGCTGTTCCTTGTAGAACTTCATGTTGTCGCGCAGATAGTCGAAGCCGAATTCGTTGTTCGTGCCGTAGGTAATGTCGGCGTTGTAGGCTTCCTTGCGTTCTTCGTCGGTCAGGCCGTGCACGATGACACCGGTGGTGAGGCCGAGGAATCCGTACAGACGCGCCATCCACTGGGCGTCACGCTTGGCAAGGTAGTCGTTCACGGTAACCACGTGCACGCCCTTGCAGGTCAGCGCGTTCAGCACTACGGGCAGGGTGGCTACAAGGGTTTTACCTTCACCGGTCTTCATTTCCGAGATCATGCCCTTGTGCAGCACGCAGCCGCCGATGAGCTGAACATCGTAGTGGCGCATGTTGAACACGCGCAAACCGGCCTCGCGCACCATGGCGAAGGTTTCCGGAAGAAGGGAATCGAGGGAGGTGCCGTTGGCAACCAGTTCTTTCAGTTCTGCAATGCGTGCGGGAAAGTAGTCGTCCGGCTTATCCCGAAGTCCTGCTTCCAGAGCGTTGATGGTAGAGAGAATGGGGCGCAGTTGCTTGAGAAAGCGGTCGTTTTTGGAGCCGAAGACTTTTTTTATGAGGCCGAGCATTATATCTCCCGAAAAAGGCGTATCGCATCTCCGCCTGAGCGGAGGGATGGACGGAACGTTGATGAAATGTCGTCTGGGTTGCGGGTGGTGTGGCAGCACAAAAAGGCAGTCCCATGGCGAATCCGGTTATTCGTACTGGAAAACTACTAAGAACGCAACGCGGCTTGGCAAGGCGCGCGGTGCATAATTATTGCGCCAGACGTGCTTTTTCCTTGTAAGAATGGCGCGAACGCGGCTTGGGCGAAGGCTGTGAAGTGTCAAAAAAACAGATGCCGCTTCTTTCGTTGAGAGAGCGGCACCTGTTGCGATTATGGTATGAGAATGTCGAGCCAGTGTCCCACCGGTACGTCCGTTCCGTCCAGTGCCGGACGTGAACTGCGCAGCTGCACGGTGCAGCCGCTGCAACCGGTGAGCACCTGTGTTTCCCTGTCCGGCTGCAGGGCCTGCCAGCAGCGTTCTGCCACCTCGCGGGAAAGGGGCTGGTCGCCCAGTTGCAGAATGCCGCCCATGCCGCAGCACTGCACTCCGGACGGAGCGGAGACTCTGTCACCCAGCGTTTTGCCGAGCCACGCCTTATCAGGGTCCTTGCCGCCCCAATGGCAGGGCTGGTGGTAGCGCACCTTGCCGGGGGCGGAGTCGGTTACATTGAATGTGGTTTCGCCCCACAGCGTGGAAAGCGGCACGAGCGAGCCGGCAAACTGTTCAGCTTCACCTTCTTCCCACTTGATTTCGGCGCAATGGGCATATTCGGCAAGGCCATGGTGGCAGGTGGCGCAGAAGGTGGTCATGCGCGGTCTGCCGGCAGCGCGCCATGCCTCCACATTCCGCAGCCGGGCCGAGTGTGCGGCGTCCGGTATGCCTGCATGGTCCAGAGTAAGGCCGCAGCAGGTCATTTCGTTTTCCGAAAGCACCAGAAAGCCGAGCTTCTTGAGAATGGTCAGGGCCTTGGTGTGCCATGCCTTCTGTATGCGTCTGGCTGTGCAGCCGGCAAACAGGAGAACGGATTTGCCTTCGCCCATCCTGTGGTCGTAGTGCTCCACCTTGAGCCACGGTGCTATGTCACGCGCAGGCGTCATGGCCCGGATGGAATCCATCATGCGCGAGAAGGTACGCGGGCCTATGTCCTTGGGGGCCACCTTGCCGAAGGTGGCCAGCGTGGGCCACAAGGCTGCGCTCCGCTCGATCCATTGTTTCCATACCCACTGCTGCCAGCCCGGATGCATGGCCCGAAGTTCGGCCAGCTTCTGCGGCACGGAAAGCTTTTGCGGGCAGGCCGCAAGGCAGCGACCGCACGAAAGGCATTTGTCCGCCAGTTCGCGGCAATCAACCACGTTCAGCTTTTCCGGCGAACGGGCGAGCGTTTTGAGCATGTGCTGTTTGGCCTTGGGGGAAAGTTCCTCCCGTCCCGTTGCAAGCATGACGGGACAGACCGAAAGGCAACGCCCGCACAGGATGCACTCCTGCGCGGGCGGATTCTGAGTGCTGTCGTTCATTATTATTTTATCCCGCTTTCCTCGGTTCCGGTTGCCATCTCGGCAAGCCGGTTACGCAATGCAAGCGAGCCACTGTTATCGACCTTGCCCGAAATGATCTCGGCCGGAGTAACCCCCAGGCCGTAATATGAGAGGTTGCGGTCGTTGTTTATGGCAATGGTGCCGCCTTCCAGCGCCATGCTGAAGGCGAGGCCCTGAGTGAATGCAACATAGATGATGCCCCGCGTATGCGTGGCGTAATCAATCTGTCCGCTGTGACCCGTGGGGCCGAGCGCGGCAGAAATGTCGGCGTTCAGGGTAAGGCCGTCCTTGAGGGCTGCGTCCAGATATCTCTGGTCCATGAGGATGAGCATGACGGTGGAAACCTGACCACCGGCCTGCAGACCCACGCTGAGATCGGCCATGGTTATGAACGCCGGGGCAGTCCATGAACCGTCGGCACTGCGGGCCAGCATGACGCCGTTACCGCCTTCCATGCCGACGATGTAGCTGCCCTTGTAGAGAGAGGGAAAGATGACAACACCGCGGGCTTTGCGCAGATAGGATGCGAACGGGGGAACGCTCCGCTCCTTGTCCAGCCTTTCAAGGGCTGTGAGGGCGCTGTTCACCTGTTGTTGCGCGGCGGAAGGATCGTCCGTGCGGCCTGCATGACGTGCGCCGGTGCAGCCTCCCAGCATAAGGGAGGCCAGCAGACAAATGGCGAGAGCGGCTACGGTGCCGCGTGCTGGTCGTGCAAGGCCCATGGGGTGTTCTCCGTCGGAAGGTGCAAAGGCAGTTCCACATGCATGTGAACCCAATAGTATGGCGCATTCATGATGCAATTCCTTTAAGCCTAGCCTGTTTTTATGAACTGGGCAACGGCCGCGAGTGCAGGGAAAAACAAAAAGAAGCAATTCGGCAGAATGTGACACATTTGCCGCATGATGTTGTGCTGCTTGCGGTGGGAGTGGCGCCGTGTACGGGCTGAGTTGCATGCGCTCAACATGCGGCAGAGGAAGCGGGAGCGGGGGCAGGAAAAACGTGTCCGGCAGCGTTGCCCTGTCAGAACGCTTTGCCCGGATTCATTATATGATGGGGGTCGAACGCAGACTTGATATCCCGCATGATGCGACGCTCTTCTTCCCCCAGCTGCCTATGCACATAGGGTGCCTTGGTCAAGCCTATGCCGTGTTCACCCGAAAGCGTGCCCCGCAAGGCAAGAACATGCTCCATGACGGCGAGTTTGGCCTTTTGCGCGCGTTCCTTCTGGTCGGGGTCCGAGGCATCGTGCATGACGTTTACATGGATGTTGCCATCGCCCACATGGCCGAAGGTGAGGATGGTGAGGCCGCTTTCGTCCGCTATTCTGCGAATGCCGAGCAGTGCGGTAAGCAGGCGGCCACGCGGTACGGTGACATCGTCGGAAATTTTGTTGGGGGCCACATAGAAGGATGCGGGGTTTATGAGGCGGCGGATTTCCCAGAGCGGTTCTTCCTGCTCGGAGCCGATGCCCTGTTCAAGCCATACAGGCGTACTCTGCCCATTCTGCAGGGCCGTATGCAGCCGTTTCAGGTCGTGGGGCAGGGCAGCCTCGCTTCCGTCAAGCCGGAACAGCAGCACGGCGCGGGCGCCATTATCTCCCTGCGGCCAGGGCACTGTCGTAAGTCTGGCCAGACAGTCCAGCACTTCGGCACCCATGAACTCCAGCGCCGTGGGCAGAATGCCCGCACGGAATACGCTGCTCACCGCGCCCATGGCATCTTCCAGCGACGAAAAACCGGCCATGAGGGAGGCGGTTGCCTCGGGCTTGGGCATGAGCTTGAGGGTGATGTTGCTCATGACCCCCAGTGTGCCTTCACTGCCCACCATGAGGCGGGTAAGATCCAGCCCCACCACATTCTTGTGGTTGCGGCCTCCGCATTCAATGACCTTGCCACCGGGGAGCACCACGCGGCAGCCCAGAACCCACTCGCGGGTTACGCCGTATTTCACGGCGCGCATGCCGCCCGCACAGGTCGCGACATTGCCCCCTATTGTCGAAATGCCGAAACTGGCAGGGTCCGGCGGGTAGAAAAGGCCCATGGCCTCCACATGTTTCTGCAGGTCGCCGGTAACAATACCCGGTTCCACCACGGCCACAAAATCGTCTGCGTCCACGTCTATGATGCGGTTCATCTTCAGGGTGGAAATGACGATACCGGGTTTTTCCGGCACGCACAGGCCCACCACGTTGGTGGCACGGGCGCGCGGGTACAGCGGAATACGCTCAGTGTGCGCCCAGCGCATCAGTTCGACGATCTGTTCTTCTGTCTGCGGGCGGACAACAGCCAGCGGCACACCCGTGAGGCGGCTTGCATCAGTTTCGAAGACCAGCATCTGTTCCGGTGTTGTCAGGTAGTCAGTGCCGGGAAACAGATTCTGCAAAAAGCGATGCTGATTGGCGGTGAGGCTGGCGGTCTTCGTCATTGGTTGTCTGAGTGTGGCTGCAGGGTGGTACGGGCGGTTGAATGTTGGTTACAGACGATGCAGGTTGCTGAAAGGGGAAATCGGGGCGCTGCCCCGACCCCGCCAAAGGGAATGATTCCCTTTGGAAACCCCGGTAGGGGGAGCGGGGAGAGAGGCGTTTGTGCTCTCCGTGCCCGTATCAAAAAGCGTGAAGTGAAAGACACACTCGGCTCAGCCTCATATGCTGAGCGAAGCTCCAAATACCTACGTCATTCACGGGGTACAGGGGGCTTAGCCCCCTGTCGGGTGGAGGGCAGAGCCCTCCCCGCCGGAGGCTCTCTTCACTCCTCCGGCTTTCAACAACACTACATGCCTGCCAACTGACGGGCCACGTCGCGTTGAATATCGCGTTCCTTGATGGTGTCGCGCTGATCGTGCAGCTTTTTGCCTCGTCCGAGCGCAATTTCCACTTTCACGCGGGATTCCTTGAAATATATGGAAACGGGCACCACGGAGAAACCGCGCTGGTCCACCTTGGCGGCCCATGCAGAAATCTGGCGGCTGTGCAGCAGAAGCCTGCGTTCGCGGTCGGGGTCGTGCTGGGCGTAGCCTGCGTTTTCATAGGGGGCGATATGCAGGCCCACAAGCCATGCCTCACCGTTTCTGAACTGAACGTAGCTGTCGCGGAAGGCCACAAGGCCCGCGCGCAACGATTTTACCTCGGTGCCGCGCAGTTCTATACCGGCTTCAAGGTTTTCGATGAGTTCGTAATAGTGGCGGGCTTTCTTGTTCTTTGCGATATGCCCGCTGGATTCCTTTTTGTTCTTCTTGCTCATGTCTGTGTCTAATCGTCCTGATCGAGCAGGGATGCAAAAAATGTCAGCTCTTCCGGGAAGCGCTTGAATATGGTCTGGCGCACCTTGCGGTTGATTTTGGAAACAGTGGCGTGGCTGAGCACATCGCGCAGCAGCTGCTTGCACTCTTCCATGTTCACCTGACGGATGATGCGCTTTATGCCGGGTATGGCCTGCGGAGCGATGGAGACCGCATCAATCTGCATGCCCATGAGGATGGGGATGCAGTAGGGGTCGGATGCCACTTCGCCGCAGACGCTCACTTCTATGCCCGCACGGTGCGCCGCGTCCACCACATATTTGATGGACCGCACAATGGCGGGGTGCAGGGGCTGGTACAGGTAGGAGACATGCTTGTTGGCACGGTCGATCCCCAGCGAATACTGGATGAGATCGTTGGTGCCGATGGAGAAGAAGTCCACTTCCTGCGCCAGTGTTTCGGATATCATGACCGCACTGGGCAGCTCGATCATGATGCCCACAGGCATGTTGGGGTTATAGGGAATACCGGCCTCGTCCAGTTCCTGCCGGACGAGGTTGAGCTGGTAGCGGGCCTGCCGTACCTCTTTGATTCCGGAAATCATGGGGAACATGACAGCCACATTGCCATGCACGCTGGCCCGCAGAATGGCCCGCAGCTGCATGCGGAAAAGATCCAGATTTTTCAGGCAATAACGTATGCCACGCAGCCCGAGGGCGGGGTTTGCCTCTTCCAGCTTTTCCTGCGTGTTCATCATCTTGTCCGCGCCCACGTCGAGCGTGCGCAGAGTGACCTTGGCAGGGGCAAGCCGTTCCGCGAGTGTGGCATATTCGCGATACAGCTCCTCTTCGGTGGGAGCCTTCTTGCGGTTCAGAAAGGCATATTCCGTACGGTAGAGGCCCACGCCCTCGCCACCGTTATCAAGCACGCTCTGCAGTTCGTCGGCCAGTTCAATGTTGGCCTGAATATCGAGCCGGAACCCGTCCACGGTCTCACCGGGCAGTTTGCACTGGTGGATGATGGATTTCTGGTAGTTCTCGAACTGGTATTTCAGGTCGGAATAGTCTGCCAGTTCGTCTTCGGTGGGATCGATGAGGATTCGCCCGCGCAGGGCATCCACGATGACGAGCTCTCCGTCGCGAACGCATTCTTCCAGACCTTCCACGCCGACAATGGCGGGAATCTGCAGCGAACGGGCAAGAATGCCCGTATGCGAAGTTTTGCCACCCTCGCAGGTGGTGAAGGACATGATTTTGTCCTGCTCCAGCTCGATGGTGTCCGCCGGCGTAAGATCGTGCGCCATGAGCACCATGCGCTCCTCAAGGGCGCGCGAGGTGTCCGCGCCGCCGAGTAAGCGCTGCATGATGCGCTCCGCAACCACGCGCACGTCCTGAATCCGTTCGCGGATATACGGATCATCAATGGCACTGAAGGCTGCGGCAATGGTCTCCACGGACTGTTCAAGCGCCCATTCCGCCGTAATGCCACGATCGCGTATGCGTGTGGCTGCGGCCAGCATGAGTTTGGGGTCCTGACATATCATGAGGTGCGAATCTATGATGGCCCCATGCTCCCGGAGTTCTTCCGGAACCTTGGCGCGGGCCGCCTCGAACTCGTCGCGCACCATGTTGGACGCGGCGGTGAGCCGGTCGATCTCGTAATCCACCTTGCTGGCCGGAATGGTTTCGCGGGGGATATGCCGTCTGCTCTGGCGGTTGATGAAAAACGCCTTGCCGATGGATATGCCGGCGGAAACCGCTACTCCGTGAAGAATTTCGCGTGCCACTTACGCCCCCTCTCCCAATGTGCGGTGCAGGGTATCGGCCATATGCTCAAGGGCCTGACGTGCATCGTCGCCCCATCCTTTCAGGGTGATCTCGGTTCCACGCACGGCGGCAAGGGAAAGAATGTCGAGGATGGACTTGGCATCCACCTCCTGATCTTCCACCACAAGCCGGAGTTCGCACCGGAACTTCTGGGCTTCCTGTGCTATGCGCGCAGCAGGGCGCGCATGCAGCCCCAGTTCATTTTGCACAAGGATGATTGCTGCGAAGCAATCCTCGTGTTCGGTAATCGTATTACGCACTCTGTGCATTCCTTTTCGGGCTCTGCCGGCTCATATGCCGGAAGAGAAATATCCTGTCAGCATGGGTACGGCTGCCGCAACCAGTGCCAG
Source organism: Desulfovibrio subterraneus (assembly GCF_013340285.1). Classification (NCBI taxonomy): domain Bacteria; kingdom Pseudomonadati; phylum Thermodesulfobacteriota; class Desulfovibrionia; order Desulfovibrionales; family Desulfovibrionaceae; genus Desulfovibrio; species Desulfovibrio subterraneus. Next base: position 465,630 of record NZ_BLVO01000012.1, read on the forward strand.
AATAAAGAAGAGTATTATTCTGGACAGGTGGAAGCGCGCAAGCACCCAACCGGCCAGACACAATCCGGCGCTGGCAAGCCCCCATGCCAGCTCCCCCGGGCGTTCCCATGCGTATTGGGGATGCGCACCGGGCCAGACTTCATATAATAGTATCACAAGAACAACTGCGTTGGCGAGTTTCAGTCGCTCCCCCCAGTTGATAAGATCCCAATTTCTGAGCATGTTCAGCACTTTCAGCCCGCCGCGAAGGCCGGCGGCAAAGGTGAACAGCTTGAAAGCCTGCAGGCTGAGAAAGAGTAAACCTGTCCAGCATAGTGCTGCCCAGTGCAGGTTCGCCACGAGCATACACGTGGTGGTCAGCGACCAGAATACCAGAAAACTGCCGCCGAATACGGAGTCGCCGATGGCGGAAAGGGTGTATGTGGTGGTGTCCTTCAGGGTCGTAAGCATTTCCGGCGGCGCTTTGCCGCGGGCAATGAGTGCTTCCAGCGAGAGGAAGGTGCCCACCAGCAACGGGGTCCAGAAAGGGTGGGTGTTATAATGCTTCAGGTACCGCTTTCTGGCATCACGCCGCTGTTTCGGGTCGGGATATATGGCGCGCAAACCCGGCTCCATGGCATAGACTATTCCCACATTCTGCAGGCCGCGCGTATTGAATGCGGCACCTACAAGGTAGGTGCGCAGAAAGCAGCGCAGCAGAGTTCGGGCATCCGTCATGGTCTTCATGGCGTGGTCTCGTTGGCCGGAAAGTGTCCTGTGTTTTGCAGCCGTTTATGGAAAATGCATCAGCGTTGCATGAGCTGGTATATTTCGCCCACGCTCCAGCCCAGCACGCGGTCTTTCACGCGGCGGGCAATATCCCGGGGTTTGCCGCCGGCAGCGGACTCTTCCCTGATAAGGTCGAGAACGGCCTCATCACCGGGTTTGTCCACACTTTCCGGCGGGCCGACAACAACCGTGATTTCTCCCAGCAGGTCGTCCGGCACAGTGGCATGCGCCTCCAGGCGGGTGAGGATAAACTCCTCATGTGTCTTGGTCAATTCCCGCGCAACGCACAGTTCCCGTGGGCCGAGCACGCCGAAGGCAACTGCGAGCGTCTCCGCAAGGCGGTTTTTTCGCTCAAAGAAGACCAGTGTGGTCTGCACGGAACGGAATTCGCCGAAAAATTTTTCCTGATCGCTTTTCTTGCGCGGGGGAAAGCCCATGAAGGTAAACGGCTGCGGCGCTATGCCGCTGGCAGCGAGCGCCGTCAGGGGAGCACTCGGGCCGGGGACCACGGAGACGGAAAGACCTTCCTGCCGGGCAAGCCGGACCAACCTGTAGCCGGGGTCGGAAAACAGGGGCATGCCCGCATCGGAAACCAGCGCGAGAACCTGTCCCTGCTGCATGGCCTCTACCAGCGAGGGAGATTTTGCTTCCTCGTTATGGTCGTGGAAGCTGGCGAGCTTTTTTACGGTAACCCCTGTCATCTTGAACAGGGTTCCGGCGCGGCGGGTGTCTTCCGCCAGCACAAGGTCGGCGGCTTCCAGCACCTCGCGCGCACGGGGAGAAAGATCACCAGGGTTGCCAAGCGGTGTTGCCACTACCCACAGGTTGGGAGAGATCAAAGGCATTTTCCATGTGCTCCACGTGATAGGTGTCGCCGCTGCGCACAACGGCGATAAGGTCGAAACGGCAAGGCCTGTCCCACAGGTTTGCCGCTGAAATATACTGCTGCGCCGCCCGTATCAGGCTGCGCCGTTTGGCTGCCGTCAGCGCTTCGTCAGGGCGTTGCAGCGAACCCTGCGCACGCGTTTTTACTTCCACGAAGATGGTTTCGTTGCCACGTGTGCAGACGATGTCCAGCTCAAGCTTGCCGTGCCGCCAGTTGCGCGCGGCAATGCGGTACCCGCGGTCGGTCAGAAAGCGGGCTGCGGCCTCTTCCCCGTTTGCTCCGGTGACGAGATGCTGCGGCTTTGCTGTGAATCCACCGTGGTTGCCTACCATAGCGAAGCCTGCTCCGTCATCACTTCTGATGCCTTCTCGGGACGCACTTTGGCAAAGGTGAGCCGGTGCATCCGGCAGGGGCCTGATGCTGCGATGGCGGCAATATGCTCCTGCGTGCCGTAGCCTTTGTGCTGTGCAAATCCGTACTGGGGATACCGGTGGTGCAGGCTGTTCATGAGCCTGTCGCGGAAGGTCTTTGCCAGAATGGACGCTGCGGATATGGCCGGAATCTTGAGGTCGCCCTTGACCACCGTGGTCTGGGCCATGGCTCCTGCCAGTTCCGCGGGTATCTTCTGGTTGCCGTCAATGGCCAGAAAGACCGGTGGCACCTTCAGTGCCTGCACGGCACGATGCATGGCCAGAAAGGTGGCCTGCAGAATGTTGATGCGGTCTATCTCGGCGGGCCAGACAACCCCCACGCCCCATGCAAGGGCCTGCTGCCGTATGACGGGGTAGAGCGCCTCGCGCTTTTTCTCGGTAAGCTTTTTGGAGTCGGTGAGGCCTTCTATGACGAGGCCCTGCGGAAGAATGCAGGCACCGGCCACAACAGGACCCGCAAGGCAGCCACGGCCTGCTTCGTCCACTCCGGCAAAGGGGAGCGGCCATGTTGCCTGCAGATCCGGTTCGGTTCCGTCCGGCGTGAGCAGGTTCATGGTAAGGGTGGAGGCGGCTTTTTTGCGTGGCATGTATCTTCCGGGAATGGTTGAAGTTGGTTCGGGCTGTGTGTCTTTGTAGACAGGTTTTTCCTGCCAGTTCAAGGGAAAAGCGCGTGAGGTCCGCTTTTATGGCGGCTCGGGGCGGATAATGCAGGCAAGACGGGGTTGGCAGTACCGTTCTTCAGGCACGAAAAAAGGGGCTGGCAGTGCCAACCCCTTTCATCACCTTGGTGCAAGAGCCCGAACTGCTTACCAGCGGTTCTTGGGCTTGATGCGGGCAGCCTTACCCTTAAGGTCGCGCAGGTAGTACAGGCGGCTACGACGTACGCGGCCTTCCTGAACCAGTTCCACACGTTCGATGGAGGGAGAGTGCATGGGGAACACGCGCTCAACGCCAACACCTTCGGAAACCTTGCGGACGGTGAAGGTAGCACCGGTGGTGCCGTTGCTGATGCGGATTACGGCACCCTGGAAAACCTGGATGCGTTCCTTTTCGCCTTCGATAATACGCATGTGCACCTTAACGGTGTCGCCGCTGTTGAACTTCGGCATGTCGATGCGCATCTGTTCACGTTCGATCTTCTGAATAGCATTCATATTAGTGTCCCCTTTGGCCTAATTTTTCGCAACACGGGTTACGTGGGGTTTGCGTTCGTTTGTAAACTTTACGGTGCGGCGCTCACAGGGCGTCGCCCAGTATCCGATCAATGATAATGGCTGCAGCCGTCCTCACCGAGAGGTGGTTGTAGCCGTCAAGGTATCGAACCGGCCGCAGTATCCCGTCACACTCCTCAAGAACCTGCGGGGCGAGACCGTGAGCCGTACCAAACAGAAGCAAGACAGGACGTTCCGCCAGCAGCTGGCGAAGGTCGGCAACACTCATGTTGCCCGCTCCCTTGGCGCTCGTCGCAACCAACAGGGGCTTTTGTCCGGTCCGTTCCGAAATATCGCGCACGGCGTCTTCAATATATCCGACACCACGGATGATCTGCAATGCCTCTCCCCTGTCAGGGTTGGCGGCGGTTCCCGGACCGGTCACCCAGTGCCGGAGCAGCTCATCCAGCATGCGCCGCTGATCTTCGATGGGAGTGGAAATGTAGTAACCACCGAGACCATAGGTGCATGAACAGCGGCCTATATCGTGTATATCGAGGTTTGTCAAAGAAACTGCGACAGATTTTTTCTCTTTATTTACAACAGGATAGTGAACCAGTGCGCAAAAGAGATTTCGTCCGACGCGATTTCTGTCTTCTTTTTTCAATATTTCCAGATCGTTGGAAGATAGCGGTGCTTCCTGCAAAATATCAGGTCTGCTGTGCAATGTTATCTTCAACGCCTGCTCACGACGCCACTCGGCTATGCGCTTGTGGTCGCCGGATTTCAGAACATCCGGCACTGCCAGCCCTTCATAAACATCGGGGCGGGTGTAGTGTGGATATTCAAGTAAGCCTGCGGAAAAGCTCTCTTCTTCGCCGGAGTCTTCGTGTCCCATGTAGCCGGGCACAAGGCGCGATGTGGCCTCGATAACCGAAAGGGCAGCGGTTTCTCCGCCGTTGAGCACATAGTCCCCTATGGAGACAGGCTCAATGGAAAAGAGTTCTTCCAACCGTGCATCAAACCCTTCGTAGCGCCCGCAGATGATGGTGACGGATTCCTCCTGCGCCAGTTCGCGGGCCATGGCCTGCGTGAACGGACGCCCCTTGGGGGCCATCATCAATATTCTGCCGGGTTTGCCCGAAGATGCCTGAATGCTGCCAAGAGTCTTTGCCAGAGGGTCTGCCATCATGACCATGCCGGGACCGCCACCGTAGGGGCGGTCGTCCACGGTGTGGTGTCTGTCCGTCGTATGTTCCCTCGGGTTCTTGAACGCGAACGAAACGAGTCCGGATTCACTGGCCTTGGCCATGAGTCCGCACCCGAGCGCAGAGTCGAAGAACTCCGGAAAGAGTGTGACGATGGTAAACTGCATGATGGATGTACTACTCGCCGCCCAGATAGAGGTCGAGCAGTCCTTCTGGCGGTGCAATGGTGACGGTGCCGTTGTCGAGGTCCACACCGGTGACGAACTGGTCGGTGGCGGGGAAGAGTACTTCCCGCTTGTCCGGCGTTTCTATCACCCAGACCTCTGATCCGGCGTTGAATTGAAAGTTAACGATGTGTCCGATGGACGAGCCATCCTCAAGGCGCACTTCAAGACCCTCGAGCTGATAGAGGTATACCTCATCTTCATCGGGGTCGGGCAGAGAGCTCTCGGGGACGAGCACTATTACGTTGCGCAGGGTTTCTGCGCAGTTTCTATCGCGGCAATCCTCAAGCAGAAGCAACTCGCGTCCCTGATGGGTACGCGTAGAGACCACCTTGTGAAGGGTGGGCTTTGACTTGCCTTTCTGCAGCCACACGTGATCGCTCAGAAGTAAAGGGGAGTCCGCGTAGTATTCGACGCAGACTTCCCCCCGCAATCCGTGTGGCTTGACGATCAAGCCTATCTGTAAGAGTCGACTGTCAGTCATCCGCCCGGGCGGAGGCTTTATTCCAGAATTTCCAGAACAGAGCGCTTCCTGGCTTTGGTGGAGGCGGCACCGAGGATGGTGCGCATCGCGCGGGCCGTACGGCCCTGCTTGCCAATTACTTTACCAAGGTCTTCCTTGGCTACCTTCAGTTCAAGAACAGAAGTCTGTTCACCCTCGACCTCAGCTACGGACACTGCGTCAGGGTTGTCTACAAGCGATTTCGCGATGTACTCAACCAGATCCTTCAACATGGCTCACCTCCAGTCGTTGTTCAGCAGGATGTCAGCAATAGGTGAGCTGCCTAGGCAGGTCGCCATGAACAGAAGTTACTTAACTTGCTTGAGAAGGGCGCGAACGGTGTCGCTGGGCTCAGCGCCGTCGTTGATCCACTTCTGAACCTTGTCCATGTCAATCTTGATTTCGGCAGGCTCGACCATGGGGTTGTAGAAGCCCAAGTATTCAAGAGGACGACCATCGCGGCGGGACAGAGTGTTGATCGCCACGACGCGGTAGAATGCACGCTTCTTGTTGCCCATACGGGTCAGTCTGAGTTTAACGGCCATCTCGTTGTTCTCCCATTATATTATGTAATAATATGGTTTTTCCCGGAAAGCGCAAGGGGAAAGAATCCCCCGGTTTCCGTGTCTTCGTTATCGTACCAAGGAGCCGCTATTTTTTCTTGCGACCCTGCTTCTTTTTCAATTTTTCCTTTTTGCGGGCGTCGCGCTTTTTCTTCAGGTCGTCCTTGGAAGGACCCTGAGACGCTTCGCCATCGTCCATCCCGGGGAAACCGGGCATGCCGGGCATTCCAGGCATGCCGCCCATCCCGCCCATGCTCTGCATGGCCTGCATGGCATCCAGATTGGACATATCGGCCTTTGCCTTGCCGGGCAGGCCGCGCAGTTTGCCCATTCCGGGCAGATTCATCCCGGGAATGGTGGGCATGTTGGACATCTTGGGCATTTTGCCCATCTGTCCCTTTTTGCCGCCGCCACCCATCATCTGCTTCATCATCATTCGCATCTGCGAGAAGCTTTTGATGAGGTTGTCCACGTCCTGCACCTTCAGACCGCAGCCGCCTGCAATACGCTTTTTGCGGCTGACGTTGATGAGGTCGGGATTGCGGCGTTCCTGATCCGTCATCGAGTTGATGATCGCCTCGATGCGGTTCATTTCCTTATCCGGCACGTTCAGGTCGCCGAGCTTTTCCTTCAGCGCACCCATGCCGGGGATAAGTTTGAGAATCCCTTCCAGCGACCCGAGCTTGCGCATGCGGCGCATCTGGGTGCGGAAGTCCTCGAAGTCGAATTCGGCCTTCTGCATCTTGCGGGCCATGGCTTCGGCTTCTTCCTGCGATACCTCGGCCTGCGCTTTTTCAACGAGGGTGAGCACGTCACCCATGCCGAGGATGCGTCCGGCGATTCGGTCCGGATGGAAGACTTCAAGGTCGGAAATTTTTTCGCCCATACCGACAAACTTCACGGAAGTGCCGGTAACGGTCTTGATGGAAAGGGCTGCGCCGCCGCGGGCATCACCATCCATCTTGGTGAGCACGGCACCGGTGAGGCCGAGCTTGGCGTTGAACGCCTCGGCCACGGTAACGGCGTCCTGACCGGTCATTGCGTCTGCAACAAAAAGGATTTCAGCCGGATTGAGCTTTTCCTTGATGTTGACCAGCTCGTTCATGAGCTGTTCGTCCACATGCAGACGGCCGGCGGTGTCGAGCAGTATCACATCGCACTGCTGTTCGCGCGCTTCCGCATAGGCAGCAACGGCGATATCCACAGGATTCATCTGCGTTGTGGATGCATACGCCGGAATGCCTAACTGCTTCGCCAGCGTGTGCAGCTGGTCGATAGCAGCGGGGCGGTAGACGTCGGCGGGCACAAGGTAGGGCTTCAGCTTCTGCTTGCGCAGGAAGTTGGCCAGCTTGGCGGACGACGTTGTCTTACCGGACCCCTGCAGGCCCACCATCATGATGACATGGGGCTTTGCACCGCTCAGGTTCAGGCTCGTGGTGTCGCCGCCGAGCAGTTCCACCAGTTCGTCATGAACGATCTTGATGACCTGCTGCGCAGGGTTGACGCCTTTGAGCACCTCCTGACCAAGGCAACGCTCACGGACACGGTCGGTGAAATCCTTCACCACCTTGAAGTTAACGTCCGCTTCCAGCAGGGCAAGGCGAACCTCGCGCAGGCCCTCCTGCACGTTTTCCTCGTTCAGGGTCTTTTGACCACTGAACTTTTTGAATACAGAATTCAGTCTGTCGGAAAGAGTCTCAAACATCAGCACTCCACGAGAAAGACATAAGAGCGAGATCGGTAATCGAGTCCCGAAGGAAAGTCAAGGGTTCCGGTCCGCTTGTCAAGGGAAAGTTACAGGCGTTTTCAAAAAAAGCGTTGGTGACAACCGCCTGAAGTCATTCAAGGAAAACGGCGCATCGCTTGCGGGGATGCGCCGTTTGAATGATGCACAAAATAACGCGTGAGTTTTTCGCCGCTAGCGGTTGGCCTTTCTGAAGCCTTCTGCCGCGCGTTCGATAACTTCTTCGCCCACGCAGAAGGTCAGGCGGAAGTAACCGGGGCCGCCAAAGCCCGTTCCGGGTACGGCGAGCACCTTTTCTTCCATCAGGCGCTGGCAGAACGCAACATCGTCTCCGCCGGGAGCCTTGGGGAAGAAGTAGAACGCCCCCTTGGGCATGAGGAAGTCGTATCCGGCTTCGGTGAGCACGCGGGCCATCACGTCACGGCGCTTTGCGTAGATGCCTGCATCCACCTGTGCAGTGAGGGCGGCCTTGAGCAGATGCTGGCCGATGACGGGCGGGTTCACGAAGCCGAGAATGCGGTTGGTGAGCATGAGTCCGGCCATGAGCTTGCCGCGTTCGGGCATGCGGGGCGAAAGACAAACATAGCCCACGCGCTCGCCTGCCAGCGACAGGTTCTTGGAGAACGAAGAAAGCACCACGGCGTAGTCATACAGGGGCAGTACGCTCGGCACTTCAACGCCGTCAAAGGCGAGGAAGCGGTAAGGCTCGTCGGAGATCAGGAATATCGGGCGGCCGTATTCCCTGCTCTTGGCATCCAGCAGGGCAGCGAGGGAAGTGATTTCTTCCTTGGTATACACCGCGCCGGTGGGGTTGTTGGGCGAGTTGATGATAACGCCGCGGGTTTTGGGCGTCATGGCGGCTTCAATGCTGTCGATATCCAGCTCGAAGGTGTCGGGCTTGGACTTGGCAGGCTTGAAGGTCACCTGATGGTTGGAGGTGTAGAAACCGTATTCCACGAAATAGGGGGCCACGCCCACCACCTCGTCACCGGGTTCCATCACCGCGCGGAAAAAGGCGTTCATGGCACCGGCAGCGCCGCAGGAGATGAGGCAGTCATCACCGGAGACTTCCACTCCCTGTTCCTTCTTCACGAGGTCGGCAATGATCTGGCGCGCCCACGGAAAACCGCCATTGGGCATGTAGCCGAAGGTGAAGGGCTCTTCGCACTTGTCGGCAAGGTCGCGCAGAATGTCGCCTACCAGTGCGGGGGCGGGCACGTCGGGGTTGCCGAGGCTGAAATCGCATACGGCATCCGCGCCATACTGTTTCTTCAGGGCGATGCCTGATTCGAACATCTTCCGGATCCATGAGGAGTTCTCGATGAAGCCGGAAACCTGCTGGGAGAGAAGTGTCATTGCAGTACCTCTGATTGGCTTGGGTGCCGGGAATGTTGCGTATGATGTGTCCGCAGCCCGTGATGCCGGACTCCGGATAGGTCTGGATAGGGCATGCTGGCGCGAATGTCCAGCCGCTGGCGTACGCGGCGTGAATCTGCAGCCAACCGCGAATGCGGGGTGAATGTCCGGCCAATCGCGAATGCGGGGTGAATGTCCGGCCAATCGCGAATGCGGGGTGAATGTCTAGCTGGCGTCTATGCAGGGGGGGGGCGCGGCGCGGCCAGTCGCCATACGCAGTGCGCCGTTGTGAGGGACTCTCTCCGGATGCGGGGCGTACACTGCTGGTACGGCTTTCGGTTCAGTGGCGGGAGTTTTCTTGGCTGTTCTGCTTGACGGCGATCGTCGGGCGTCTTATCAGGATCAAAGATCATTAAGAAGGCGTGAGAGACCTGGCTCGCAGACCGCCTAGCAACCTGAATCCGACATTTGGTCAAGGTGCTACTGCCAGCCCGCACAGCGGGACCGATGAGGTAACAATACTATGATCACCATTACCCTCGCCATACAGACCATCATAGCCATAGGCCTCGCCTGTGGTCTTGCCGCCATGATCCTTCGCGCGGTTCGTCCCGAACCCCGCCTTGTGCCCGTCCGTGTTTCCGACTGTACCCGTGGTCGGCGAATGCGGTCAGGGCATCGCCCTCGCTAGTGAGCAGGCCCTGAAGGGCTTACTCTCTTTCTGTTGCTACCCGTAAATATAATGCTTCACTAAATATAATGCTTCACTGGTGCAGCGCGGCCCGTTTTCTGCCATGCTGTAACCAGTGTGCTTTCGTGCAACGCATCTACCGTATTCTGCGGTGTTGCCGTGTCATATCCTCCCTCCAGCGAGGGCGGACGTGCGCGGCTCTCTGCGGATGCAGAGGTATACGTATGACGCAATCCAATTCTTCCGGGGCGGAAACCGCAGCCAACGGGGCAAGCCTGTTCACCCTGCCTGAGCCGCTTGTTTTCAGAAGCGGGGCGGAGCTTGCCGGTGTGCAGCTTGCCTATGAAACCTTCGGCACGCTGGCATCCGACAAAAGCAATGCCGTGCTCATCTGTCACGCCCTGACAGGCGACTCGCATGTGGCGGCTTCAACTCGCGACGGGCAGGAAAAGCCCGGCTGGTGGGACGAGTATGTCGGCCCCGGCAAGCCCGTGGATACGAACCGGTTCTTTGTCATCTGCTCCAACATTCTTGGCAGCTGTTACGGTTCCACCGGACCGGCGAGTCTGAATCCGGCCACGGGTGAACCGTACGGGCTGGATTTTCCTGTGGTCACCATTACCGACATGGTCCGGGCGCAGCGTGAGTTGGTGCGGCATTTCGGTATTACCCGCTTGTGCGCGGTTCTCGGCGGTTCGCTTGGGGGCATGCAGGTGCTGGAGTGGGCGGCGCGGTATCCTGAAATGGTTGCCGCGGCTGTTCCCATTGCCACGACCACGCGGCACTCGGCGCAGGCCATCGCCTTTAACGAGGTGGCCCGGCAGTCTGTCATCTCCGACCCCAACTGGAAGCAGGGCGGGTATTACGGCGGTCCCGCGCCGGATCTCGGCCTCGCCGTGGCGCGCATGATAGGCCACATCACCTATCTTTCCGATGAATCCATGCACGTGAAGTTCGGCCGCAACCTGCAGAACAGGGAGCATCTGTCCTTCAACTTCGAAACGGATTTTCAGGTGGAAAGCTATCTGCATCATCAGGGCCGCAAGTTTGTGCAGCGCTTCGACGCCAACTCCTTTCTATATGTCACCAAGGCGGCAGATTACTTCGACCTGGAGCTGGAAAAGCCGGAAAGCTACGCAGCGCAGGCCTTTGCCGCATCCGACACGCGTTTTCTGGTCATCTCCTTCACCTCGGACTGGCTGTACCCCAGCTATCAGTCCAAGGGGCTGGTCGCGCATTTGCAGCGGACAGGCAGGGACGTAAGCTTCTGCGACATCACGGAGAAATGGGGACACGATGCCTTTCTGCTTCCCAACAACCATTTTGCCGATATTCTGGGAGGGTTCTTCCGCCATGTCCGCTAACCAGACAGATACCTCCCGTGGCGCGCGGCCATCTGACCGGCCGCTCCGTTTCGACCAGCAGGTCATCGCCTCGTGGATTGAGCCGGAAAGCCGCGTGCTTGACCTCGGCTGCGGAGACGGCCAGCTGCTCGGCCATCTCGTGCGCGACAAGCGCGTATTCGGCACGGGCATTGAACTTTCAGAAGCCCGCGTGGCCCAGTGCATAGGGCAGGGACTTTCCGTGGTGCACGGCAACGTGAACGAGGAATTGCCCAACTATCCCGACAAGGCGTTCGACTATGTCATCGTCAGCCAGACGCTGCAGCAGGTGCACCGGCCCACCAGAATGCTGAAGCAGCTCCTGCGTGTGGGGCGGTTCGGCATCGTGAGCTTTCCCAACTTCGGGTACTGGAAGGTGCGCCTGCAGGCCATATTCGGCGGCCGCGCTCCAAAGACCCGCGAACTGCCTTATGAATGGTACGACACCCCCAACATCCGTGTGCTGACCCTGAACGATTTTCATAATTACGGAGCCGAGATTCCCTTCCGCATCATGCGGCAGGAGGCCGTGACCATGCCAGCCGGAGATCAGTATCCGAAGCATGTGAGTCTGCTGCCCAACCTTCGCGCATCGTACGGCATATTCATGATTGAAGGGCGCTGACCGGAAATCCGGCCCCGATAATCACGAGAAACTGCATCCATTACAGATAACACCATGGAGACCACCATGACCGCATCATACCGTTTCGAGACCAAGGCCCTGCATGCAGGCTTTTCCAAGGATCAGAGCAACGCCCGCGCCATTCCGGTGCACCGTACGGCGGCTTATCTGTTCAACAACACGGAGCATGCCGCTAACCTGTTTGCGCTGAAGGAACTGGGCAATATCTATACCCGACTGGGCAACCCCACGCAGGATGCGCTGGAGCAGCGCATTGCCGCGCTGGAGGGGGGAGCCGCCGCTGTGGCGCTTGCTTCCGGTACCACGGCCATTCATTACACCGTGCTGAATATCTGCCGGAAAGGTGATGAAATCGTTTCTTCATCCAACCTGTACGGCGGCACCTACACCATGTTCGATGCCATTCTGCCGGATCAGGGCATCACCACCCGTTTTGCGGACTTCACCAATCCTGACGACATTCGCGCCAAGATTACGCCGAACACCCGCATGCTGTTCACCGAGGTGATCGGTAATCCTTCTCTGGATGTGGTCAATCTGCGTGCTGTGGCCAAGGTTGCGGAAGAATTTCATCTGCCGCTGGTGGTGGATTCCACCTTCACGCCCCCCAGCCTGTTCCGTCCGCTGGAGCATGGTGCGCATGTGGTGGTGCATTCGCTGACCAAATGGATTGGCGGGCATGGCACAGGGATTGGCGGCATCGTGGTCGATGGCGGTAACTTCGACTGGACCGATCCGAAGTTCGCACTGTTTAACGAGCCTGATCCTTCCTACCACGGAATACGCTATGCCCATGATCTCGGGCCGCTGAACCCCGTAGCGTTTGCCCTGCGTCTGCGCCTTGTGCCGCTGCGCAATCTCGGTGGCTGCATCAGCCCGGACAACTGCTGGATATTCCTGCAGGGGCTGGAAACCCTGAGCCTGCGTATGGAACGGCACTGCGAAAACGCCCAGCGCGTGGCCGAGTATCTGCAGCAGCATGCGCATGTGGCGTGGGTGCGGTATGCCGGTCTTGCAGGCGATCCTTCGCATGCGGCGGCGCGGGAGCAATTCACAGGCGGATACGGGGGCATGGTCGTATTCGGGATAAAGGGCGCATCGGGCAACGGTGCGGAGGCGGGGGCGAAGTTCATAGACAGCCTCAAACTTGTTTCGCACCTCGCTAACGTGGGAGATGCCAAGAGTCTGGCCATTCATCCCGCCTCTACCACGCATTCGCAATTGACTGAAGAGCAGCAGCGTGCAGGTGGCATTACCCCGGATTTGATTCGCTTCTCCGTAGGCATCGAGCATATTGATGATATTCTGGAAGATGTAGGGCAGGCGTTGGAGAAGGCTTGTTAGGGAGGTGGTGAAGGGGGAGTGTTTATCCTTTCATCGATTCAATGGAATCTTATCTAATGTATCCTTTTGCTGCCTTCAGCAGGACCAGAGGGGGCCTCAGCCGGGGCGTGCCGCCCCTTAGCAAGACCCCCTCTGGACTCCCCCTGCCTCGCCCCTGCGATTCGTTGTCTGATCATTCTCTTCCGCCGTGGAAGCGAAGCGCTTCCAATCGGCCTGTAGTTTTGTAGGAATTAAGGCACAGCTTACCTCGATAGCATGCAAAGCGTTGGCGCTAGAGCATATGATTTGGTTTGGTAAAGAGAAATGCCAACCGGCATGCCGAAGCCCTTTGCTGTCGAGGCCATGGGTGGTGTGATGAACGCAAGCTTTCATCCGAGACAGTTGCAAAGGGTGAAGGTGAGTAGAGTGACAGTCAGCGGAAGACTATACCTAAGGCACGGCCTTTCATGAGCAAAAAAGCGCGGGGGGAGTGGAGAGGGGGCCGCGCGCTGGCGGCCCCGCTCTCCCTGCCAGAGGCAACAACGGGCATTACTTGGCAAGACTTAATATAGTCGGTGAAAGGCTTAACAAGATAGAACTCGCAGCAAGCAGATTCCATTCAATTCTGTAGATAAAAAAAGCCCCCGATGCTTCCATCGGGGGCTTTTCTTTCATCTTCAAACCACTCTAGAAGAGCGGTTCGGCTTCCATCTTCAACCGATTCAACCGAATTTGCGCAAACTGCATCTGCACTTGCATCATATTCTTTTCCTGACGGTTGGCGTGAATCTCGTTGGCGAAGAATATGCCGTTCTTCGGATCTTCCGCCTCGAAGAGACGCTTCTGCTTTTCATCCAGCATTTTCAGTTCCTGCTGGTAGGTTGCAACAAGCTCCTGGAGGGCCGGAATGCTATTGGGCAATGATTCTGCGTCGCTTGGGCTGGTCACTGTTGGCCTCCTGCTTGGGCTTGCGCATCATGGTCGGCTCGGGCAGTCCGTTGTAGAACGTCCAGAACGAGGGCATCAGGTCGGTGATGTTGCCGGGGTTGGACAGCTTGATGGAGCGCTTCAGGAACGCGAGCATGGCAAATGCCATGGTCCAGTTCGCATCGGGGCTGCTCCAGAGGGGGGCGGCAGGCACATCGACGGAGGCGTATACCTTGCCATCATCAATGAGCATGTGCGCCTGTGCCACAAAGCCGTCTACCAGAGCGGGGTCCATGCCGGCGGGCATGCGGGGCAGGGCCACAGCTTCGCCGCTGGCCTTGGCGCGTGCGCAGGCCATGGCAACGCTCAGAGGGTAGTAGGAATCGGGCAGGGGGCCCATGTCGGGCTGTACGGCCCTGGCTACTGCGCCGGTGGCGGAAGCAATGACCTTGCCGTCGCGGGCGGTTACTTCCAGGCCTACGGAGCGGAGCAGGGCAAGGGCGGCTTCGCCTTCTTCACTCTCCACAGGCCATACGCCGTCGAGTTTCACGGTGCCGGAGGTGAACACCGGTACGGAAAGCAGGGTGGTGCCGATGAGCGGGTCGAGAGAAAGCTGAGGCTCGGCAGGCACGGTGGCAGGGCCGGGGAATATGGTAAAGTCGCTCGTTCCGCCGGAGTACTGTACGCCGCACTGGTCAAGCAGGGGGCGCACTTCCGCGAGGCTGTTTTCTGCGTGGGCGTTGTTGGTGAGATTGATGGTGATGCGTACATCCCATGAAGTGGCCGCGATAAGGCAGGCCGTAACGGCTTCCGCAGGCAGGTCGGCAGGAATGGCAATGGCATCGGGTATGACACCGGAACATTCAAGGCGCACGGGCAGGCCATTGGAGCGGGGTACAACGTGAGCCACACGAGCTCCGATCTGGGGCAGGAAGTGGCGGAAGGCGGTGAGATCCGCATCCTTGAGGGCGGAGTCGCCGGTAAATTTGAGGGTGCCGTGACGACCGGCTGCCAGAAGGGCAAGAAGGTAAAAATTCAGGGTGTCGTCCCCTGCGAATATGACCTTGTCGGCAAAGCTCAGGGCTTCGCCTCCCTTGGAAACAACGTCGCCATCCTGCCAGAACAGGTTCGCACCGGCCTGGCTCAGGGCTTTAACCAGTTCGGTAACGGGGTCGGCGGTAAGCAGCGTTCTCAAACGGCACCGTGCACCGGACGTGGCTGCAAGAGTCATCCAGAGTCGTGCGCTTTTGAGAGACGCAGGACCGGGCAGGTCAACATTGACCGGCTTACGGTTGGGAGAAAGGGTGAACTCCGTCTTTTCTTCAGACTCGGACTTGCTGGTGAACTCTATATCCTGAATAAGGGTAAAGAGCTGGCGTGCCAGTCTGGGGTCCTTGCTGAACTTGGCGGCATTGGCTTCCCACAGCAGGCGTAATTGCTTTTCGCTGCTGATGCCGGAAGTGCCGGAGCCTTCCTTCTTGGGACGACGGGTTTTCTGAATGAGCTTGGAGCGGCGCGCCAGCAGCTTCATCAGGTCCACGTCCATTTCGCTGATTTCCTCAACGAGGGTCATATTCTTTTTCATCGCTATTTGCCTTTCATCGAACATTGGAATGTTTGGTGTTCCACCTAGCCTGAAACGGCACTGTCCGCAACAAGAATAATATGCTGCGCAAATGAGGCTTCACGTCCTCAAAGTTGTAACCGAAAAGCTGTCTGCATACATTATATATAGTCAAAGAGTGTTTTGGGGTGTGTGCCAAGCTTCACAAGCGAATTGGTTCATCTGCTGTGCAGCAGGCAGAGAACGCATGCCCGTTCCCGAAAGGCGACCGTTTCCCGGCCATGAAGGTTCTGCAACAATTTGGTTTGATTGTTCAAACATGTTTGGGTTGTGAGCTGAGGGCAGGGGAGGGCTAACTCTGAAGAAATTCTAGAAAAATAGCCTGGCCGGAATTTCGTGAAAAAATGCATTAATAAGTCGGGCTGTACTTGCAACCTTGAGCCAATCAATGTAAATGGCTATGAACCGTACGGTACCAGCCGTTGGTTTTCGGGCCTGTGCAGAGTTTGACAATGTAGTGATATCAGCGTGTTGCAGTGTTTTGAGAGGGCTTTGTGAAAAAAACGAACAAGCCCCTTGACCGAATGCCTCACGCTTTGTTATTTCTCTCACAAGCGATGCGGAATAGTCGTCTGTGTCGTCCCGTCGCTTCGATGGAGTTTTCAGAAAAGGCAGGTATTTTGTGACTGCTTTTTTGCCTCCATCGAAAGATGGACCCGAAATGGGAAAAAGGCTTTTAGGTAAAACCTTTAATTTCGTTGTGTTGGAGGATTAAGGTATGCCGACTTACGTAGACCCGTCTAAGTGCGATGGCTGCAAGGGTGGCGAGAAGACCGCCTGCATGTACATTTGCCCTAACGACCTCATGATTCTGGATCCTGAAGCAATGCGTGCTTTCAACCAGGAACCTGAGGCATGCTGGGAATGCTACTCCTGCGTGAAGATTTGCCCCCAGGGCGCAATCACCGCTCGTCCCTATGCTGACTTTGCCCCCATGGGTGGTACTTGTATCCCCATGCGCTCCGCTGACTCCATCATGTGGACCGTTAAGTTCCGTAACGGCAACGTGAAGCGCTTCAAGTTCCCGATCCGCACCACCCCCGAAGGTTCCATCAAGCCCTTCGAAGGCAAGCCCGAAGCCGGTAACCTGGATGACGAACTGCTGTTCACCGAAACCGCTCTTGTAGAGCCCATCGAAGCTATGGGCCTGAAGATCGAAGTTGCTGAAGCAGAAATCACCATGGTTCGCAAGGCCTCCGCTGTTTAAGCGGTAGCCCCCGGTCAAAGTAACGAAATAAAATTTCCTATAGGAGATATTATCATGCCGATGATTCCTGCTAAGGAAACGCCCCGTGGCGTTGCTATCGCTGAGCCGGTAGTAAAGGAACACGACGTTGACATCCTTATGGTTGGTGGTGGTATGGGTAACTGCGGCGCTGCTTTCGAAGCAGTCCGTTGGGCCGACAAGTACGCTCCCGAGCTGAAGATCATGCTCATCGACAAGGCCGCCCTGGAGCGTTCCGGTGCTGTTGCACAGGGTCTCTCCGCAATCAACACCTACCTCGGCAAGAACAATGCTGACGACTACGTTCGCATGGTTCGTACCGACCTTATGGGCCTCGTTCGCGAAGACCTTATCTTCGACCTTGGCCGCCACGTTGACGACTCCGTTCACCTGTTCGAAGAATGGGGCCTGCCCTGCTGGATCAAGGACGAACACGGCCACAACCTTGACGGCGCTGCCGCCAAGGCTGCCGGTAAGTCCCTGCGCGCTGGCGACGAATGCGTTCGTTCCGGCCGCTGGCAGATGATGATCAACGGTGAATCCTACAAGTGTATCGTTGCTGAAGCTGCTAAGAACGCCCTGGGCGAAGCCCGCATCATGGAGCGTATCTTCATCGTTAAGCTTCTGCTCGACGCCAAGGAAGAAAACCGCATCGCCGGCGCAGTAGGTTTCAACCTGCGTGCCAACGAAGTTCACATCTTCCGCACCAACGCCATGGTAGTTGCCTGCGGCGGCGCCGTTAACGTGTACAAGCCCCGCTCCACCGGTGAAGGTCTTGGCCGTGCATGGTACCCCGTATGGAACGCCGGCTCCACCTACACCATGTGTGCACAGGTTGGCGCTGAAATGACCATGATGGAAAACCGCTTCGTTCCCGCCCGTTTCAAGGACGGTTACGGCCCGGTTGGCGCATGGTTCCTGCTCTTCAAGGCCAAGGCTACCAACTTCAAGGGTGAAGACTACTGCGCAACCAACCGCGCAATGCTGAAGCCTTACGAAGATCGCGGCTACGCTAAGGGTCACGTTATCCCCACCTGTCTGCGTAACCACATGATGCTGCGTGAAATGCGTGAAGGCCGTGGTCCCATCTACATGGACACCAAGACCGCTCTGCAGACCACCTTCGAAACCATGACCCCCGCACAGCAGAAGCACCTCGAAGCAGAAGCTTGGGAAGACTTCCTCGACATGTGTGTTGGTCAGGCTAACCTGTGGGCCTCCATGAACGTTCAGCCCGAAGAAACCGGTTCTGAAATCATGCCCACCGAGCCTTACCTGCTCGGTTCCCACTCCGGTTGCTGCGGTATCTGGACCTCCGGTCCCGACGAAACTTGGGTACCCGAAGATTACAAGGTTCGCGCTGCCAACGGTAAGGTCTACAACCGTATGACCACCGTTATGGGCCTGTGGACCTGCGCTGACGGCGTTGGCGCTTCCGGTCACAAGTTCTCCTCCGGTTCCCATGCTGAAGGCCGTATCTGCGGCAAGCAGATGGTTCGCTGGTGCATCGATCACAAGGACTACAAGCCTTCCATCGCTGAAGACTCCAAGGCCCTTGCTGACCTGATCTACCGCCCCTACAAGAACTACCTGGCCGGCAAGGACGCTTCCACCTGCCCCGTAGTTAACCCCGAGTACATCTCTCCCAAGAACTTCATGATGCGTCTCGTTAAGTGCACCGACGAATACGGCGGCGGCGTAGGTACCTACTACACCACCTCCGAAGCTGCACTGAACACCGGCTTCCACCTGCTGGACATGCTGGAAGAAGACTCCCTGAAGCTCGCAGCACGCGACCTGCACGAACTGCTTCGTTGCTGGGAAAACTACCACCGTCTGTGGACCGTTCGTCTGCACATGCAGCACATCGCGTTCCGTACGGAATCCCGTTACCCCGGCTTCTACTACCGTGCAGACTTCATGGGCCTGGACGACTCCAAGTGGAAGTGCTTCGTTAACTCGAAGTACGACGTGAAGACCGGTGAAACCACCATCTTCAAGAAGCCCTACTACCAGATCATTCCCACTGCTTAGTATCTGAGTAGGTCTTAGATTACCCGGGCGGTTGCGGGAAACCGCAACCGCCCATTTTCTTCCCTGACCCAGACGGTCTAAGCCAGGGCAGTAAGTTTAAATGCCTTATTGTCTGGGCTTAGGCCGTTTTGTCGAATTGGCCCGAAACATCCGTAGGGAGGATAGCAAGAATGTCCAACTCCATACTCGTCGTCGGCGGCGGCTTCAGCGGCATCACAGCCGCTCTGGAAGCTGCGGAACTCGGCTACGAAGTGTACATCGTCGAGAAAAGCCCATTTCTTGGCGGCCGGGTGGCACAGCTGAATAAATATTTCCCCAAGCTCTGCCCTCCGTCCTGTGGTCTGGAAATTCAGTTCCAGCGCATCAAGAAAAACCCCAATGTTAAATTCTTTACCCAGGCCACGGTGGAATCTGTGGCGGGCGAAGCAGGCAACTTCACCGTTACCCTGTCTATTCAGCCCCGCGGCACTGCCCCCAGCAGCGCCGACATGGCCGGCCTTGCAGAGAGCCTTGAAGGCGAAGTGACCGATGATTTCAACTTCGGTCTCTCCACCCGCAAGCCCCTCTACATGGACACTCCGTTCGGCTTCCCCAACCGCTACGTCCTCGAAAAAGACGCTCTCACCAAGGCTGACAAGCTGAAGGTGGGGTCCAGCGCGTTCTGTGACATGAATGAAGCCGAGAAGACCCTCGAACTGAACGTGGGCAGCATCGTTATCGCCACCGGCTGGAAGCCCTATGACGTCACCAATCTGAGCAATCTTGGTGCCGGTCAGATCAAAAACTGTGTGTCCAACATGCAGCTTGAGCGTCTCGCCGCCCCCAACGGCCCCACCGATGGCAAGATCCAGCGCCCCACCGACGGCAAGGCTCCCAAGAAGATAGCCTTTGTCCAGTGCGCCGGTTCGCGTGACCAGAACCATCTGAACTTCTGTTCCTACATCTGCTGCATGGCCTCCCTCAAGCAGGCTCTGTATGTTCGTGAACAGTATCCGGATGCAGAGGTTACCATTTACTACATCGACCTGCGTACGCCCGGCCGCTATGACAAGTTCATGCGCAAGGTCACCGCGGACGACATGATCCACCTCGTCAAGGGCAAGGTTGCCGGCGTTGAATGCGACGCAGCCTCCGGTGACGTGATCGTGGAAGTTGAAGACGCTGTGAAGGGTACGAAGAAGAAGGTCCGCCACGACATGGTGGTTCTGGCTACCGGTATGCAGCCCAGCCTGTCCGGTGAAAAGAATCCGTTTGGTGTTCAGCTGGATGAGGACGGTTTCGTCGTTGGCGGCGAAGCCAAGGGCATTTTTGCCGCCGGTTGCGCCACAAAGCCCCTGGACGTCATGCGCACCGCGCAGTCCGGCACTAGCGCCGCGCTTAAAGCCATCCAGACTGTGCGAGGGAGGTAGTAGATAATGGCCGATAAAATAGGCGTATATTTTGACCAGTCAGCTCTTGGCATCATTGATGGCGAAGAGCTTGCTGCGCACGTTGGCAAGAAGTTCGGCGGTGCCTGCCCCGTGGCGAAGGTATTCCCCGTTCTCGCTGCGGAAAGCGCCCGTGCAGAGATCCGCGCCGACATTGAGGAAGAAGGTCTGGACGGCGTTCTGCTGTGCGGTGCCTCTCCCCGTGTCGACTGGGACCTGTATGACTTCGAAGGCGTTATCGTTGACCGTGTGAACCTGCGCGAACACTGTGCCATGGCTTTCATGGACGCAGATGGTTCCGTGCCGCAAGCCGGTGACGATGCTCCTGAACTGCTCATGCTCCTCGCCAAAGACTATGTGAACATGGGCGTGTTCAAGCTGCAGAAGACCAAGGTTCCCACTCCTCCGGAGTTCGAAACCGTCAAGACCATCATGGTCATCGGCGGTGGCTGGGCCGGTCTTACTGCTGCCAAGCAGGCTGCCGACTACGGTTATGACGTCATTCTGGTGGAAAAGGACGCAGCACTCGGTGGCAAGGCCCTGGGCATGCTGAAGACCGCTCCGCTTGAATATCCCTATACCGATGCCCATGAAACCGGCATTGAAAAGAAGATTGCCGACGTTACCGGCAATGAAAAGATCAAGGTCATTACCGGCGCACGTCTTGAGCGTCTGGAAGGCCTGCCCGGTCAGTACAAGGCAACCGTGAAGGGCGAAGTGTTCCCTGTCGGTGCCGTGGTTCTGGCTGCCGGCTGGGTACCCCAGAACACCAAGGTGCTTGCCCCCCTCGGCTATGGCAGCGTACCCAACGTGGTTACGGCCGCCGAGTTCGAAAAGATGGCCAAGGAAGGCACCCTTTCCGCAAAGCGCGTTGCCTTTGTGCTGAATACCGGCCTTGTTGACGGCGGCGATATCTACGCCCCCATCTGCGAGGAAGCTCCGGCTGAAGCAGCAAAGAAGGAAGAGGGCGAAGAAGCACCCAAGTACGTTCACAAGGACCTTGAGTCTGTTCGCCACCTGCCCATCTCCAACGCCATCAGCTCCGTGGTTGCCCTCAAGCAGGCCAACTACGTGTGTGATACCTTTGAAGACGGTCAGGCCTTCATCCTGTACGACTCCATGGTTGTTCAGGGCATTCACGAGCGCTACTACAAGGCTGCGCAGAACCGCCTCGGCATCATGATGTCCAAGGCTGACATCAAGGGCATTGCCGCTGATGGCGACGAAATCGTCATCTCTGCCGCAAACACCCTGATGGGCGGCGACGTCGAACTTGCCGTAGACATGGTTGTTCTGCCCACGGGCCTCGTACCCGCCACGGCCAAGGACCCGATCATGAACTTCGTGTACCGTCAGGGCCCGAACTTCCCCGATCTGGAACTCTTCGAAGGCTACGCAGATTCCAACTACATCTGCTTCCCTTACGAGACCCGCCGTACCGGCGTGTACGCAGCAGGCTGTGTACGTCAGCCCATGATGCTGGATGCCGCTGAAGAAGACGCCATCGGCGCCACCCTCAAGGCGATTCAGTGTATCGAATCCTCCAACCGTGGTGTTTCTGTGCATCCCCGTTCCGGCGACCTCAGCTACCCCGTATTCAACTTTGTCCGCTGCACCCAGTGTAAGCGTTGTACCGAAGAATGTCCCTTCGGCGCACTGGACGACGATGAAAAGGGTACGCCGCTGCCGAACTACAGCCGCTGCCGTCGTTGCGGTACCTGCATGGGTGCCTGCCCTGAGCGCGTAATATCCTTCGACAACTACAATGTTGACCAGATCGGCACCATGATCCGCGAAGTATACGTTCCGGATAACATGGAAACCGGCGGTCCCCGTGTCATCATCCTCGCCTGCGAAAATGACGCATACCCGGCGCTGGATATGGCCGCCATCCGTGGCAAGAAGTGGAGCCCCTACGTGCGTATCATTCCTGTGCGCTGTCTTGGTTCCGTTAACGCCATCTGGGTTGCGGACGCCATGTCAAAGGGTATCGACGGCGTTATGCTGCTCGGTTGTAAATACGGCGACGACTACCAGTGCCACTTCGTCAAGGGCTCTGAAATCTGTAACCGCCGTAAGGACAACATTGCCGAGACCCTCAACCGCCTCGGTGTTGAACCCGACCGTGTGGAACAGTACGAAGTCGCCATCGACGAGTACGACAAGGTGCCGGGCATGATCGAAGAGTTCATGCAGATGATCTTCGAAAAGGGTCCGAACCCGTTCAAGGGCTACTAGGAGGAGATGGAACATGGCTCAGTCCGTAAGAATCCAACCTGATCTTCAGTTTGTAAAAGAGTTGCAAGCTGTTGGTGGGGACTCGCTCAAGAAGTGCTACCAGTGCGCAACCTGCAGCGTGGCGTGCCCCATCTCTCCGGCAAGCAACCCATATCCGCGTAAGGAAATGGTTTGGGCTTCCTGGGGTTTGAAGGAAAAACTCATCAACAACCCTGACATCTGGCTTTGTCACAACTGCGGCACCTGTTCCGACCTGTGCCCCCGTGGTGCCAAACCCGGTGACCTGCTCAGCGCCCTGCGCAATATGGCGTACCAGCGCGTTAACCTCTTCCCCGCCATCGGGAAGTGGATGAGCAGCCCCAAGTATCTGATCAACCTGATCGCTATTCCGGCGATTCTGTGGGCGATTGTGTGGTTTATCCGCGCAGGTCAGCTCGGCACCGCATTCCCTGTTACCGAAGCCGGTGACATCGTATACGGTCTGCTGTTCCCCGGCGACTTTACCATTGACCCCATTTTCATGGTCACCTTCTTCAGCATGGTCTTCTGCTTCTTCAAGGGCACGAAGAACCTGATCAACTCCTTCAAGCCGGAAGGCACCACGCTGGTGCTGGGCAAGCAGAAGCCTCTGCTCATGTGCCTGAAGGACGTTCTGTTCGAAGAGATCATGACCCACAAGAAGTTCAAGGACTGCGGCGATGACCGTTCTGACCGCAAGGCCGGTCACATGCTGGTCTTCTACGCCTTCCTTGCACTGATGGTTGTGACCGGCATAGTTGCAGCAGGCCACTGGGGTGGTTACCTGTTCCCCGACTACGCCATTCATACCCCGCTGCATCTGACCCATCCGGTCAAGATTCTGGCCAACGTTGGTGCCATCATGCTCCTTTCGGGCATGGCAATTCTGACCAACCGTCGTCGTGCACAGGATGCGGCCAAGACCAAGTCCAACTACTACGACTGGTATCTGCTTAATGTCATCTGGGCTGTCGCTCTGACCGGCGTGCTTTCCGAGCTCTTCCGCTTGGCTGGCATCCCCCAGATCGCGTACACCGTGTATTACCTGCACCTGGTCACCGTGTGGATGCTCTTTGCATACCTGCCCTGGTCCAAGTTGGGCCATCTGGTATACCGCACCGCAGCCCTGACCTATGTGCGTCACATGGGACGCCGTTAGAAAACGACAAGCGCTCCCGCTCGAGCGGGAGCGCGTCAAGAAAAGACTTCAACAAGAAAATATTCTTTCCTTGATTATAGGAGGCCCAAATGTCTGAAGAAGCACGCAGGGTTTTCAAAATGGAAACCATCCTTGGTGTAATCGCCGGCAAGAGCGGTGCTGATGTCGCCGATCTGCTTGGCTACCTTGCTCAGCGCGAACTCTCCACTGAAGAGCTCGGCGCAGTAGCCCCCATTGCTAAGGGCTGGCTCTACAGCCTCGAACCCCGCTTCATGGCCTGTGCTTACAGCGAAGAAGTGGCGTTTGAAGAGTGGGCACAGAAGCAGGTTGCCACCCTTGGTGACAACGTTTCCATTGAACCCATTCCCGCAGCTGAAATGGCCGGCATTTCCGTAGTGCTGGATAAAATGGCTGAATCCAAGGCCACCATCGCCGCTCAGGCTGCCGAAGTTGCAGATCTGAAGGCCAAGGTTGCCGCTCTGGCTCCCTTTGAAGGCAAGGCAGGCTCTCTTGAAAAGCAGGTTACCGACCTGACCGGAAAGCTGGACAAGGCCAAGGCTGACCTGACCGCCGCTCAGAAGGAACTGAAGACCTTCGACGGCAAGGTTGCCATCAACGAGAAGGAAATCGAATCCTCCGTTAAGGATATGGTTTCCAAGGGTCTCAAGGAAGCTCTGGCCAACCTGCCCGTCGGTGCCGCTGTTGCAGCAGGCGCTGTTGCTGGTGAAGCCGCTGCCGAAGCCCCCGCTGGCTTTGATGAGCCCGCTTCCTCCGGCGAAGTTCCGGATACCTTCGGTTTCGGCGCTTCCGGTGCCGGCGACGACGGTTTCGGCTTCTAAGCCGACGCTGTTTGCCGCATGCAAACGATCTGAAAGCCCGGTCCATATGGACCGGGCTTTTTTCATTATTGCTTTGCGTACCGGCTAGTCCGTGCGGGAACGCGTCCATAAGCACCGTGCACTGTGAAGATCAAAACGGTCCGACTCTTTCGAATCGGACCGTCTGGTCGGCATAGAATATGGTGTCTGCCCGTTAGCCGCCAATGGCGTTCATGCGCTTGTCGGCCACGGTATGTTCGCGCATCTTCTGCAGAATTTTGTAGCCCAGCGGCTTGCGGCTGTTGGCCCGTTCCAGCACCGTGCGGATAAACCGCTCACCGAGCTTGGGGTTTCTCAGCAGGGGGCGCAGGGAGTATTCCTTGTCGGAGAACAGGCAGGTGCGCAGTCTGCCGTCCGAGGTTATGCGCAGCCTGTTGCAGTCGTTGCAGAAGTGGTTGGACATGGGGGATATCACGCCCAGTCTGCCTTTGCCGCCCTCGATACCATACAGGCGGGCAGGGCCTGATTTCCGCTCACCGGCACCGAGCGCAGTGAGCTCTGCATATTCGCGGGCTGCGGCAAGGATATCGGTGGCGGACCAGAAATTGTCCTGCGTCCAGCGGTTGCAGTTGCCCATGGGCATGAACTCGATGAACCGTACATCCACAGGGTTGCGCTTGGCAAAATTTATGAATACGGGCAGCTCATCGTCATTAATGCCCTTCAACGCCACGGCATTCAACTTTACATGCATGTCCAGCGCCAGCGCCTCGTCTATGGCCCGAGTTACGTTGCGCAGCATGTCGCGCCCCGTGATATGCTGAAACTTCTGCCGGTTGAAGGTGTCCAGCGAGATGTTCAGGCACCGCACTCCGGCATCCTTCAGGGCCTGCACCTTGCCGGAAAGCAGGGTGGCGTTGGTGGTGAGCCGCAGATCAAGGTGCGGATGACGCATAAGCATCTGCTCAATGAGGTGCAGGATGTTTTTGCGTGCAAACGGTTCACCACCGGTCAGCCGGATTTTTGAAATGCCCATTTCCACGACCAGATCCACAAGACGGAGAATCTCTTCATAGGTCAGAATGTCGTTGTGCTGCAGAAACTGCATGTGCTCGCTGCTCCAGCAATACATGCAGCGCAGGTTGCACCGGTCAGTCACGGACAGACGCAGATAGTCAACCGTACGTCCATGGCTGTCCGCAATTCGTCGAAAGGCATCCGTCTCGGAAGAAACGGTCCGGGAGGGCACGGCAATATCGGCGGGATTGGCGGGCATTGATTTGGTCATAAGGCTGCTATGATTCTGCGGGCCATTTCAAGGTCGGCAGGATAGTTGATGTTGAAGAAGGGGAGCGAATCCTTACTGGTGTAGGGTATATGCAGTTGTGCCGATTTGTCTATGACGCGGCTTAATTTGAACAGTCCGCGTTCTATGGCTGCCTCAAAGTGGGGCAGGGCGGCAAATTCGTATATGGCCACAAGGGATTCGATGAATCCTGTCTCCACCTGCAGAAAGGTGGTCATGAGGGTGTTTTCCGTTCTTTCCCTGCGCTTTTCTATCAGCATGGCAAGGGTTTGCTCGTCCATGAACGGCAGGTCGCACGAAAGCACCATGACCGGCCCCTGGGCTGCGCGCAACGCGGTAACAACTCCCCCGATAGGGCCAAGGCCCGCCTGTTCGTCACAAATCCAGAAATAGCCGTTGGCCCTTGGCTTGGTGGTGCGACCGGAAATCCAAACTTCGTCTGTTACCTGTGCAAGCAGGCCGCAAGCACGGGTCAACATGTCCGGGCCGGATTCGCCGTGCAGACGCAGCACAGTCTTGTCGTTTCCGAGCCGGGTACTCAGACCTCCGGCAAGGACAATGCCTGTCAGGGGTTCGGTCGCACCTTCGCTCACTCGATAATCCTGCCTTCCTTGTCTGTGAAAACGGAAAAGCGTCCTTCTCTGTCTCTGGCAAATCCGACCAGTGTGGCCCCGTGTTCCGTGGCCATGTCTACCGAAGCCGTGGTGACGGCAGACCGGCTGATGATGAAGCGGAAGCCTGCCCGAAGCGCCTTGGCGCACAGGCTGGAGGTGACGCGGGCTGATACCAGCAGCACCTTGTCCGAGAGTTCTTCGCCGGATCTGTTTGCCCAGCCGGCAAGGCGGTCAAGGCAGTTGTGTCGGCCAATGTCTTCGGCCCTGTGCAACACCTGCATGGATACCGGGTTGAGCACTCCGGCCCGGTGAAAGCAGCCGGTATCGTCCCACAGACCCTCGCCGCCCATGAAGTCTGCCATGGCCTTGAGCAGCACTGTCGCCGCAATAGGGGCCGGTTTGCCTGCCTCAGGCGGCAGCGGCTCGCCCAGTTTCACTTCAAATTCGGTATCATTGAGCTTGGACACCGAAGCGGACCGCCCTGCGCCTCCCATGTCGAGCAGCACATGGCCGAGGGCAAGGTCTTCCAGATTGCAGGGCCACGCCCACAATGTCTTGGGCAGGCCGCTGTCCGTGTGAATGCGGATGGGAATTTCGCGGCTCAGCACATCGGGCTGGCTTTCCCATGCTCCGTTTTTGAACTGTCGGATGGTTATGGGCCGCGGTGCAGCCTGCGGACACTGCGGTTTGCTCATATCAGAACCCCCAGGCAGACAGCGTGGGACGCGAAAGACCCTGTTCGCGGGCGAGAATATCCAGCGCAAGCGATTCAAGATCGTCAAGGGCAGGGATGCTTACAACGTCCAGCTCCCTGAAGTCTGCCGTTTTCATGTAACAGTTGCAGGTGTGGCATACATGGACCTCAAAGCCCGGTTCGCCTTCTGCTTTGAAGTATTCGAGCTTTTCGTGATCCTCTTCACCGCAGAAGGAACACTGCAGGCGCTTTGCTCTGTATTCACCGCGGCAGAAAGAGCAGGTGAGGTGCTTGAATCCTTCCTTCTCACGCAGGGTGGCAATAAGAGGCTGGGAACCGCAGTAGGGACAGTGCCCAAAGGTCCATGGCACTTCGTTGTTGTGGTGTTCTTTCAGCTGTTCCGCCACTGCTTCCAGCGAGGGAGTGAGGCTGCCCTGAACAAGGTAGCGCACAAGGCTCGGCGCGCCGGGCAGTCTGGCGGCCCAGTCGGCAAAGAACAGGGTGTCGTCTTTCAGAAAGGCTTCGCATGCTTCAGTCAGGTTGAAGGTACGGTCTTCCAGTCCGGAGCGAATGGTGGAAGCAGCTTCGGTGAGGCCGCCGCCTGCCGCCTCCATGAGCGCGAGCAGCTTGCCGAAGAGAATGGCAGTCTGCTTGGGATCAAAGCTGAACAGCTCGCGCGGCAACAGAGGCATACCCTGAACATGGGCGTCAGGCGGGGTAGGGATGGCAGGTGCCTGGACAGATACCTCGCCCCGGGCAGCCAGTTGCAGTGTGGCAGTGTCGGAAACAATGCGCAGCAACGGCGCAGGCAAGAACTCCTTCTTGCTCAGCAGGGTGAGTTTGCGCTCAAGGCGCTTGCGTTCCTTGTCCATATCAAAGCTCATGTTTTCTCCTCGGGTGCCGTTTCATAAATGATAGCTGATTGAATGCTAGCAATCTCATGCAAAATGACAATACCTGATTTCATGCGTCTGGTTTAGCACAATTTCAGTGTGTTACCAATGGGATATGCTGGAGATGGTGCGTAATGGTCGATATATGGCTGTTATGGTTATTCCTGAGCATGATAATAACCGTAACGGTGCAACAATGATATAGGTGGCCGCGCTTTTGGTACGGATGCCTGATGCCGAGTATCATCTGCCGGGCGAATCGTCTGATGGCATGCAGCCGAATATTCTGGCATAACGGCAGGTTGTCTCATTTTTGGACAGGCGGACGTGTGGCATGGCATCCGTATCGTACAATACAGGAAATTCATTTTCGTGCACTGTCGGCGCGGAGGTAAACATAATGTTGAACAACCCTTTTCTCAACAGTCATATTGCGTTGGCAGACGCCGATATCTGCTGTTCCGAGGTGAGCTGGAACCCTCATCCTGCCTTTACCGGAGTGGCTCTCAGGCATATGGTGACATCAGGCCATACGCAGGGGCGTTTCAGTATCCATCTTGTCCGCGTTGACCCCGGATGCGTGCTGGAAACCCACAACCACCCTGATAACTGGGAGTTTCACTCCGTGGTTTCCGGCAGTGCACGGTGTGAACTGGACGGGCGTATCACCGAATATGCAGCCGGTGTCTGCGGTGTTATGCCGCAGGGGGTGGCGCATAAGGTTGTAGCCGGCGACGATGGCGTTTTCATTCTTGCCACGTTTGTCCCCGCATTGTTGTAGCACCGGCCGGTGCCCTTGCGAAGGATGTGGCAATATCCGCATGAGGTGACCATGCCGCGTCCTCCTTCAGGAATTGTAGATCTCATCCGGCTGGCATCGGGCAGTCTGCTCCTGCATGGCCGTTCCGCCGCAGGCAGGGTCATGCGCCATGCGCATCGCACCGTATGTATTGTCGGGTTGCATTCCGGGCGCAGGGATTTTTTCTTTGGCAATGACGTGCTCCGGCTGCAGTCCGGACAATTACTGGTTATAGCGGCCGGTCATGTGCACGGGTGCGGCGCGTTTCTTCCCCAATCGACCAAAGGCGACAGGGCCAATGGCGGGTACGCTGGCGGGCAAGGTTACGAGGAAGGTTACGTGGAAGGTCGCATGGGAGGCTGCGTGAACGGTTGTGCGGAAAGCTGTGTTGACGGTTGTACGGAAGGTCGCGTGCACGACGGCGGGAGAGTGCAAGAAGCGGCTCTCCTGTATTCAACCCTATGCGTGTCTGCGGCCTGCCTGCCGGTATCCGGAAGTCGGATTGTCACTTCGCCGGAACTGGTCGCGCGTCTGCAGGATCTTGATGATGCCGCAGAAGGAGCCTTTCTGGAAAAGCTGGCTGCTCTGCTGGCGGAGAAGAAAGGCCTGAGCATTATGGCAGATGACACTGCCATATCGGCCGGAAAACGGTGTCCGCAGGAAATTGCAGTAGCGATGCGGAGTTTTCTGAAGGGGCTTGAGGAAGGATCTGGCGACGCGGCTGGCTGGGCGGGTGGGGCTTCCGTTCGTTTCTGCAGGCAATTTCGGGCCGCTGTCGGTCTTCCTCCGGTTGCATGGCAGCTGCTCTGCCGCATACGGCATGGCGCTTCCCTGCTTGCCGAAGGAGCATCCAGCACAGATGCGGCACTGGCTTCCGGTTTTTATGATCAGAGCCACTTTGCCCACCGTTTCAAGCAGCTAATGGGCATGACGCCGGGGCAGTATCAGGTCGCCTTTTCCGATAACGGGGACCGGCAACGATAGCAGGCATTGAGTTCTTGCCTTATTCGCCTGATAAAAAGACATCCCCGCCAGCACAAACTGGCGGGGATTTTGGGTTAATGCCAAACCTTTGTTTTCAGTAAACCCGTATTTTCGTTAAGCCGGATATGAGATCCCAAAAACGGATTTTCATCGCTTCTACGAGGTGCAGGAACGTTAGGTTCCTGCCCGGCGGAGCCAAAAAATACCCGATATGACTTAGCCTGTAGTCAAAAATCCCCGCCAGCTTTCGCCAGCGGGGATTGTGTTTGCAGTTCACGAAGGGCTACCCGCCAAGATAGGCTTTCTTCACTTCGGGGTCGTTGGCAAGTTCCTCGGCAGAACCGCTGGCGACGATTTCACCGGTATCCAGCACGTAGCCGCGATGGGCAAGGCTGAGTGCCACCTTGGCGTTCTGTTCAACCACCACGATGGTGAGCCCGTCTTCCTGATTGATCTGCTTCAGGGTGCGGAACATTTCATACATGAGCAGGGGGGCAAGCCCCATGGAAGGTTCGTCGAGTAACAGCACATCGCACTTGGTCATCATGGCGCGACCAACGGCCAGCATTTGCTGCTCACCGCCGGAAAGCGATTCGCTGCGCTGGTTCTTGCGCTCCGCAAGACGGGGGAAGAGGTCGAAGATGCGTGCAAGGTCGCGCTTTATCTCCGAATCCGGATCGTTCTTGCGGGCATAGGTTGCCAGTGTGAGGTTCTCCATGACCGTGAGGTTGCCGAAGATGCGGCGGCCTTCCGGAGCCAGTGCGAGGTTGAGCTTGGCAACCACGTCGTGCGGTTCCACGTTCAGGATGGACTGCCCCTTGAACTTGATGTCGCCGGAGATCACGCGCGGGGCTTCCGGGGGAGGCAGGCGCATGATGCTGGTCAGGGTGGTGGATTTGCCCGCCCCGTTGGCACCGATAAGCGTGACTATCTCGCCCTCGTTCACATGGAAGGTTACGCCGTGCAGTGCCTCGATATTGCCGTATTTTACGTATAAGTTTTCGATAGATAGCAGCATCAGATTGTATCGTCTCCAAGGTATGCCTTGATGACCACGGGATTCGCCTGAATCTCTTCCGGGGTCCCGTCGGCGATGGTGGAACCGAAGTCGATGACCTTGATGTGTTCACACAGGGACATGACCACCTTCATCTGATGTTCGATCATCCAGATGGTGATGTCGAACTCGGAGTGAATCCACCTGATCAGTTTGATCAGCCCCTCTACATCAGAGGAGTTAAGCCCCGCAGCGGGTTCATCCAGCAGCAGCAGCTTGGGCCGTATGGACATGGCGCGGGCTATCTCAACCCTGCGCTGCATGCCGTAGGGCAGGTTCTTGGGCCGCTCGTAGGCGTATTCCTTAAGGCTCATTGCCTCCAGCATTTCCCACGCCGTGTTGTCGATGGAAGCTTCACTTTTCTGGTACCTGCGCGTGCGCAGAAAGGCATCCCACACGCTGTAGCCCATGCGGTGGTGCTGGGATATGCGTATGTTGTCCAGCACTGTCATGTCGTGCCACAGGCGGATGTTCTGGAAGGTGCGTGCCACGCCCATGGAAGTTACCTGATGCGGCTTGAGGCCCGCAGTGGGCTTGCCGTTGAACAAGATGGTGCCTTCCGTGGGCTGGTAGAAACCGGAGGTCAGGTTGAACACGGTGGTCTTGCCCGCCCCGTTGGGGCCGATGAGCGCCAGCAGCTGGCCTTCTTCAATGCTGATATTGAAGTCGGAAACGGCTTGCAGACCGCCGAATCTCTGCGTCATGTTGGATATTTCGAGTAGTGCCATGACCGTTCCCCCTACTTGAAGCTGTAGTATTTACGCAGTTTCGGGAAAAGATCCGGCAGTTCCCTGTTGCCGAGAATACCTTCAGGCCTGAACTGCATGAGGAAGAACAGGATGAGCGGGATGATAACCCACTTCCATACCTGTGAAATCTCATAGCTGTCCGGCAGAATGCCTATGGAATGCATCAGGCTGTCGATTTCCGGAATGATGAAACGAAGAGATTCTATGAGCATGGTGAAGAGTATGGCACTGAGCACCGAGCCGCTGAGCGATCCCATGCCGCCGAGGTAGACCATGACCATGCACTCGGTGGATTTCATGATGTTGAACGACTGCGGGTTAACATAGCCGTACACGTGCGCAAACAGGCCGCCGGCAAGCCCGGCAAGGCCGGAAGAGAGCATGAATGCGGCTATCTTCATCTTGTTGGTGTTCACGCTCATGATTTCCGCAGCCACTTCATCCTGACAGATGGCGATGATGCCCTTGCCGTAGGTGGAAGACACGAAGCGGCGGATGATCCAGATGGAGAAGATGGTGCCGATGATGATCCAGATCAGCATCCACGGAATGTCTGCCACGTCGCTCATGGAATTGATCACCCGCTTCATGCCCTGAAAACCGCGCGGGCCGCCGATGATGTCCATGTTCTCGATGGCCGAGATGATCATGTAGTTGGCTGCGATGGTGATAATGGCAAGGTAGTCGCCGCGGGTCTTGAACGAGGGCAGCGCCACGATAAGGCCTGTAACGGCGGCAGCGGCAGCGCCACCGAGAATGACTACCGGAAAGCCTATCCATGCAAGGTCGGGTGGCAGCAGCGGAGCGCCGAATACCTTGTCCTTGGCAAACAGGGCCACGGAAAGGATGGAGGAGACATACGCCCCCACGCACATGAAGCCGCCGTGACCGCAGGAAAATTCACCCATGTAGCCGTTGATGATGTTCAGGCTGGAAGAGAGAATGATGTTGATCCCCATGAACATGATGACCGTGAGGATGTACTGGTCGAGAAAACTGTATTGCGCGCAACCCACCAAGGCAAGGCAGGAGAGGAATAGCGCGATGGTGAACGTGTGTTTTTGCATCGGAGTTCCTGTTTCCCGAGTTATATCTTGGTGGTCTTGGCTATGCCGAAAAGTCCTGTGGGCTTCATCCAGAGGATGACCAGCAGGATGCTGAAGGCGAAAAGGTCGCGGAACGACGAGGGCAGCACTGAGGCAACGCCGATTTCGATGAAGGCAAGCAGGAACCCGCCTATGAACGCGCCGCGAATGTCGCCGATGCCGCCGACAACGGCCGCGATAAAGGCCTTCCACCCTATCAGTGCTCCCATGTAGGGCTCAAGGATGGGGTAGGACATGGCGAAGAGCAGCCCCGCGAGTCCGGCAAAGCCCGAACCGAGAACAAAGGTGAACACAATGACCGTGTTGAGCGGAATGCCCATGAGCGGAACCGCGAACTTGTCAAATGAAACGGCGCGCATGGCCATGCCGAGCTTGGTCTTGGTCACGATCCAGTGCAGGAACAGGAACACGGCGAATGCAGCGAAAATGACGAGCAGCTTGAGGTTGGTAACGGAAGCTCCGCCGATGGTGAGCACAACCGTGTCGACCATTTCGGGGAATTTCTTGCGGCTCGCACCCAGCAGGGCAAGGTTGCCGTTTTCGAGAATAAGGCCGCACATGAGCGCCGTGATAACCACATAGAGGCGGTGAGCACCTTTGCGGCGCAACGGGCGGTATGCAACCCGCTCAAGTGTCACGCCCACGCAGGCTGTGAGCAACATGGTAAGGGGAACGGCAAGTATGACAAGCGTCCAGCCCGAAGCCACGCCACCCAGTTCGGCGATGAGCAGGGTTGAAACGAAAAACGCAATGTATGCCCCGACCATGAAGATGTCTCCATGGGCGAAGTTGATCAGCAGCAGTACGCCATAAACCAGAGTGTATCCCACAGCTATCAGGGCGTAGAAGCTACCCCACTGCAACGAGTTGATGACGTATTGCAGGAAGCCTTGAAGCAGCGTTTCCACAGGGAGGAGACCTCCTCAACAGCACATTCAGGAACTGTCGTTAAATGGTTGGTGTTGTGGTGGTGTAAAAAAGGCGGCGGGAAGAACCCGCCGCCTTATGGTGTGTGGCGGGTGGTTATTCGGGGCAGACCGATTCGGTGAATTCGAATTCACCCTTGGGGCTGATCTTGACGACAACGGCGCACTTGATGGGGTCGCCCTGTTCGTCAAAGCTCATGGTGCCGGTGATGCCTTCGAACTTCTGAATCTTGGACATGGCTTCGCGGATGGCCTTGCGTTCCTTGCGGACGTCGGAATCAACCGTGCCGGCTTCCTGAATGGCCTGCAGCACCAGACGGGTTGCGTCCCAGGTCAGGGCGGCGACGTCGTCAGGGGTGTAGCCATACTTGGCGGAGTAACGGTCGATGAATTCCTTGGTCTTGCCGGTGGCGCCTGCGGCTGCGTAATGGGTGGAGAAGTACTGACCTACGCAGTCGTCGCCGCACAGGGTCATGAGTTCAGCGGAACCCCATGCGTCGGAGCCCATGAAGGGACCCTTGTAGCCAAGCTGGCGTGCCTGCTTAACGATAAGGGCAACCTGGTTGTAGTTATCGGGAATGAAGATGAAATCGGGCTTTGCCGCAACGATGGTGGAAAGCTGTGCGGAGAAGTCCTGGTCCTTGGTGCCGTGGGATTCAAAGGCAACCACGGAACCTGCGCCCTTCTTGCCTTCCCAGACCTGCTGGAAGATCTCGGCAAGACCCTTGGAGTAGTCGTTGGATACGTCATAGATGACGGCCGCGGTCTTGGCGCCGAAGGTCTTTTCCGCAAAGTTGGCTACCACGGGACCCTGGAAGGGATCGAGGAAGGCCGCGCGGAAAACCCAGGGGCGGTCAAGGGTGGTGTCGGGGTTGGTGGACCAGGGGGTCACCATGGGAGTCTGGTTGTCGTCGCAGGTACCGCCGGCGGGTACAGCCTGCTTGGAAGAGTTGGGGCCGACGATGGCAACAACCTGATCGCGTTCGATAAGCTTGAGGGCAACGTTAACAGCGGATTCTGCCTTGGACTCGTTATCTTCATAGATAAAGTCCAGCATGTACTTCTTGCCGCCGACTTCAAGGCCACCAGCGCCGTTGATGTCTTCCTTCAGCATTTCAGCTGCGAACTTGGAGGCTTCACCCACTTTCGGGATGTCGCCGGTGAGCGGGATGTTGAAGCCGATCTTGATTGCGTCTGCCGCAAAGGCCTGAGCGGCGAAAAGCAGCACTAACAGAGCCGTAAACACGATTTTCCTCATGGATAGCCTCCTCAACATAATGATTTTGCCAAAAATGAATGTTTCCCAGTGCGATGTACTCTATCCAAAGCTGTGACTCTTGCAAACAATTTTTGGCTTGTTTCCTTTTTTGTATAAAACAAATATTATCAATATGTTATGAATTTACAAAATTGTAATAAAATATAGTGTTTAAAATCAACTCTTTACATGCTACGAATTTGTGTCTTTGCGACAAAATAGACCCGTTGACTGTGTATTCAGTTTGGTAGATATATGCTGAATTAATTGGATAATTACAAAAATGTTATCAAAAATAATGATTGACAGAATGCTTTTGGATGTTTTGGTGGTTTCATCACAGATAGTCTTTACAATTGTGTTTTCCGTCAGATTTATTGAAAATACCGCAGAGTTCACCATTGCCGCATTATAATATGATAGCGGAACAACAAAAGTGTGGGTTGTGTGTTGCTTGCCGGTTGCGCTACAACCCTTGCTCTGGTCGGATTTTGCAAAAGGAGTGTTCCGCAAAGATGAAAATACCCTTCGCCAAGCTCAGTCCCGGAGGAAACACAACCATCCTGCTCGATATGCCCGCTCCGGAAGGGGCGATGCGCGCGCATCTGGCAAACGTGCTGATGAATCCGCTGCATCTTGGCGGAGAGCAGGTCGGCTTCATGACCACGGAAGGGAGCGATGTGCCATATCTTGAGATGATGGGCGGTGAGTTCTGCGGCAATGCAGCACGTTCCTTTGCCGCGGTTCTTGTCATGCGGGGACATCCCGCCCTTGCGGGTGATGGCCAGTCTTCGCGCTATTGCGGTGAGATACGCGTGTCCGGCGCCAATGAGCCGGTCAGGGTGGATGTGGCCGTGCGCGATGTGCCCGCCGTATTTTCCGCCGACAACTCCGGGGTGCGAAAGGCGTATGACGCCTCCGTCCGGCTGGCTTTGCCGCAAAACACAGAAAGGTTGCTGCGTCATGTGGGGCCGGGGCTGGATGTGGTGACGCTGGAAGGGATCACCCATGTGCTGCTTGATGCCGCAAAGCATCCCATGCCCGCCGATCATGTTGCGGAATGTTCGCGTCTCCGTGCGTTTCTGGAGCTGGAGCAGGAAGATGCCGTGGGCTGCGTCTGGTATGCCCGCAAGAACGGAGCCATGCAGATAGATCCGGTTGTCTGGGTGCGTGAGACCCGCTCCACACATCACGAAACGGGGTGTGGCTCCGGGAGTGTGGCTCTTGGCGTGCTGGAAACCCTGCGCACGGGCGAAGGCTTTTCCGCGCTGGTAGTGCAGCCGAGCGGGCAGAGCATACACGCCCGTGTTGAATATTACGGCGCGGCAGGTTTTGGCGGAGCATGGATAGGGGGTGAGGTGCGGCTCATAGCGCAGGGGGAAACACGCCTGTATTGATCTGCATGGCTGCATGCTGCCGCAGGCGGGCTGCTCCGACATCCACCAGCCCTGCTGCAGAGCTATGCGGGGCTTGTCTCCCGAACCCGATGGGGGTACTGTGTTCACGCGGTACTCGGGTATTATTGCACTCTACCTTAAAAAATATCGGAATTACAAATATATGGAACTTTCCCTTCTCGCGGATTTGTGGGAATATCTGGCCGTGGAAAAGCACGTGCCGGGCAGGCTGTCGCTGAAAGTCGATCTGGCTGTCAGAAACCACCCCAAAGCGGCTACGTTGTCCCGTAGCGGTGTTTCCGGCCTTGCTGCCATCCGCAAGACACGGCTCAATATCTTCACCCGCACGCTTGTGGTGGAGTATGATACGGCGCTGCTGCCCTTTGAACGTCTGGACGGGCTGCTCCGGTGCCCCGATACCGACAGCATGCGGGCAATGGCGCAGCAGATTTCTCTTGCCTGACGGTGACGGTGCGGAGCGTTCAGTAAAAAAAATACTGTACAGTCCGGCCTGCTGCGTTGTTAAGGTGTTACCATAATTATTCCACCAGCCTCCGGCGCCGGCAGTAAATGAGTACAGGAGGAGCCATGGCCGAAAATAATCAGTATCTCACGTTTTCTCTGGCGGAAGAGATTTTCGCGCTCGATATCAGTTCCGTGCGCGAAGTGCTGGAGCTTGCCTCCATCACGCGCATTCCCCGAACCCCCAGCTATATGAGGGGGGTGATCAATCTGCGCGGACACGCTGTGCCCGTGCTGGAACTGAGGCGCAAGTTCGGCATGCCCGCCGTTGAGGACACGGTGAACACCTGTATCATCATTGTCGAGGTGGAGCTGGACGGCGACACCACGATCATTGGTACGCTGGTGGATTCTGTTCGCGAAGTGTTCGAAATGGGGCAGGATACCATCGAGGCCGCACCCCGCATGGGTACGGCCATCAAATCCGAGTTCATCAAGGGTATGGGCAGACAGGGGGAACACTTTGTCATCATACTGGATGTGAACAGGATATTCTCGGCCGAGGAACTGGCGGAAGTCGCTTCGTCGGCTCCTGTCTCAGCTCCGGCAGAGGCAGCGGCGCACCAGATCGCTTCCTAGCAGCGCCTTGCAATGAAAGAAAAGCCGTTCCGGAATATATTCCGGGACGGCTTTTTTGCGTGTGGCTTGTTCTGTTTTGATAAGTATGTCAGATAGTGGCATTCGTTATTGTCAGGCTGAAAAGCAGGAAACCGACAAGCATTTAACGACCGGAACAAGCCATGCCGACGTTATTGAACAGGAAAACAGAAGCCGAGCTTCTGCAGGAACTGGACGCCCTGAAGCGTGAGAATGAACTGCTGCGAATTCGTAACGAGGAACTGTCCGGTTCACTGAGTAGTCTGTCATGTCCGGTTCCCGTGATGCGTTCAGTAAGCGACAATATCCGTGACTCTCTGATGGTGCTCGGCGAGGACGGCCGGATTCTCTATGTCGGAGGGGGATCGCAGGAAACAGCGGAAGCTGATACCGTTGCCGGGCGCAATATCAGGGATATGTTCTCTGAAGATGACGCCCGTTTCCAGGCCTTTGAGGCTGCGCGGACAGGCGGTGGGTGCCTGATCATCGAACAGCGCGGAGGGATCATCAGTGAATGGCGTTCTGCTCCTTTTCTGCTGGACGGAAAGAGACTGGTTGCTATCGTCCTGCTGGACATAACGAACCGGCTTTCCCTGCGTCAGGGGTTTCTGCACACGCAACGCCTGCTCGAGCAACGCGTTGCCTCCCGCAACACGGCGCTGCAGGAGCAGATGCATGAACGGATGCGGGCGGAAGAGGCACTCCGGCGCGAACGGGAGTTCTTTCAGCTCATCCTTGATACGGATTCCAGCTATATTTCGGTTTACGCGGCGGACGGTTCGCCACGGTTGGTAAACAAGGCTTTTGCGGGCCTGTTCGGCTTTTCCGAAGAATGCCTGCCGACAGAGATATTTTCAGATGCATCCCCCGCAAGACTGTTCGGATGCGAGAGGGCGGCACATGTGTGCGCCAGCGGTTGTTCCGAACAGTTCGAATGCGAGCTTGAAGATGAGATGGGTACTTTCCGCTGGTACGATGCCGTCATCAAACCCTTGCCCACTCCCTCCGGCGAGGTGCTGGCGCTGAGCATTGCAACGGATGTCACAGAGCGCAAGGTGGGACAGCTTATTCTGGAGCAGGCGCACAGCGAGCTTGAAGAGCGTGTCAAGGAACGCACTGCGGCACTGGCAGAACTGAATGAACGCCTTGTGCACGAAGCTATGGAACGTCTGGAGGCACAACGGCGCACAGAAGAGAGCGAAGCCTGCTTCAAGAGCCTGTTTTTCACCAACCAGGCCATCAAGATGCTTGTCGAAAGGGAAACGTTGGCCATTCTCGATGCCAACGCCGCAGCCTTGCAGTTTTACGGATACACCCGGGAAGAGATGCTCAGGCTGTCCCTTACCGATATCACGACGACAGACCGTAGCCTTATCCATAAGCGCCATAACACCATTCTTGAGGATGGCAGTGCGCATTTCGAATCGGTGCATAAGCGAAAAGACGGAAGCGTTGTGGATGTGGAGGTGTATTCAGGTGCCGTTGAAGGTGACCTGAGCCGGACAACCTTTTCCATCGTGCATGACATCTCCGAGCGTAAGAGGGCAGAGAGACAGGTTATTGAACAGCGCAACCATCTTACCGCGCTGATGAACGCACTGGCAGACTGTGCCATGCTGCTGGATACGGAGGGCAGGATCATCACGCTTAATACCGCAGCCGCCAAGGTGCTGGATGCGACTGAAGAAGAGCTTGTGGGTGCGAATCTCTTTGGAAGGGTGGCCCCCAAGGATGAAACAACCCTGCGGAGAATCATCGAAATGGTGATGGAAAGCGGTATTCCACGGCGCGAGGAATACTGTTCGGATGATGCCGTGTGGGATGTTACCTGTTACCCCGTGCTGGATATCAAGAGCGCTGTCGGGGGCATTGCTCTCTACGGCAAGGATGTTTCCGCCCGCAAGAAGGCGGAAGAGCGCGTGCGCTGGCTTTCCGCCCGTGTTCTCTCGGCGCAGGAAGATGAGCGCAAGCGCATCGGCCGCGAGCTGCATGACAGCATGGCGCAGACCCTTTCCGGCATCAAGTTCATGATGGAGGCGGATCTTGCCGAAAAGGAACGGGCTGCCCTGCCGCACGATACGCATGTGGCCCGCAAGGTAGTGTCTTTGCTGCAAGGGGCTATAATCGAACTGCGCCGCATCATCATGGACCTGCGCCCCACTGTGCTGGACGATCTTGGCCTGCACTCGGCGTTACGCTGGCTGCAGGATGAATTTTCCACCATGCACGGGCATATAGGCATCCGTCTGCTTACGGATATGCACGAGGAACTGCTGGACGAGCGGCAGAAGTCCGTTCTGTTCCGCATAGCGCAGGAGGCGTTGGCAAATGCCGTGCGCCACAGCGGGGCAGACGCCGTAAGTTTTACGCTGTTGCAGGAAGGGAGGTACTGCTGCCTGACCATTGCCGACAACGGTGTCGGTTTTGATCCGCAGGAATTGTCCGGATCTGGCATAGGGCTTGACAGTATGCGCGAACGCCTTGAACTTGTGGACGGACAGTTGCACATACTTTCGGAAAAGGGCATTGGCACACAGGTGAGGGCGCTGGTGCCCCTGGCAACGTCCGAAACCTCTACCACGACCAGTGCAGGGAGTTAATCTTGTCCGAAGTGAATCCGGTCTGTCAGAGTTTTTGCGAGCACACCGATGCTATAGATGAAGTGCGTGCCTCCATGGCGGACGATGCTCATGTCGCCGCACTTGCAGAGCTGTTCAAACTGCTGGGGGACGGTACCCGCGTGCGCATGCTTCTGGCGCTGGCCAGACGCGAACTGTGCGTGTGCGATCTTACTGCTGTCATAGGCATGTCGCAGTCGGCTGTTTCGCATCAGCTCAGGTATTTGCGGGCGGCCAAGCTGGTTCGTTTCCGCAAGGAAGGCAAGAACGTGTTCTATTCACTGGACGACGATCATGTCACCAGCCTGCTCATGCAGGGACTGGAACATATTCGGGAATAGCACCAGAGGATGTTCATGAAAGAAAAAGCCACCGGAACTGGTGGCTTTTTTATGGTATTATGCCTGATTCTGGCGTTGCCTGCGCTCCCGTGACGGACCGGTGAGTCCCAGATCGTCCAGCACGCAGTAGAGCGCCGGGACGAGAAAGAGCACCATGATCGTGGACATGCCCAGCCCGAAGATGATGCTGCAGGCAAGGGGTATGAGCACCTGTGCCTGAATGCTGGTTTCCGTAAGCAACGGCAGCAGGCCTGCGATGGTGGTCAGCGAGGTGAGTAATACCGCGCGTAGCCGGTTCCGGCTGGCTGCGGGGGCCGCACGCTGAGGCTCCATGCCTTCCTCAAGGCGGAGTTTGAGAAATTCCACCAGCAGAATGGAGTCGTTCACCACGATCCCGGCAAGGGAGATAAAGCCCATCATGGACGGCATGGTCAGGTCGAGCCCCATGAGCATATGCCCCCAAATAACGCCGATAAGCGCCATGGGTATGGCCGTGAGCACGCATATGGGCTCGGAGTAGCTCTTGAACTGAAAACTCAGCAGCATGAATACGCCTGCAATGCCCACTATGAACGCTGTGCTCATGGAACCGCCTGTCTTGGCACCTTCCTTGGCTTCGCCTTCCTGCGACATGCGGATGCCGGGATATTTTTTGAGCAGTTCGGGAATGTAATTGCGCAAGGTGTCGTTGCGTATCTGGTTGGCATTGGCAAGGGCGGTGTTCACGTCCCCTTCCACCGTGACTGTGCGCAAACCGTTCACGCGGGCGATACGTGCCCAGCCCCGGCCGGTTTCAATGTTGACGACGCTGCCGATCGGTATCTGGTTGCCGGCAGCATCCGTGACGTGAAAGTAGTCCAGATCGGCAAGGCTGTCCTTGTCCTTGGGGGCAAGCCGCACGTCCACTTCATAGGATTCACCGTTATGCTGCAGTTCGGTGGCAGTTGCGCCGAAAAATGCAGTGCGAAGCTGAGAGGCGATGCGCCGTGCGTCTATACCCAGAGACTTGGCTCCGTTTTTCAGTGTGGCCCGCAGTTCCGGTTTGCCGGGCCGCAGGTCGTCCTGCAGATCCACCACACCGTTGTATTGTGACAGCCAGAGTTGCAGATCGAGTGAGGCCGCCTTGAGCTGGTGCAGATCTTCGCCCTTGAGCCGGAAACTCAGCGGTACACCGCCGGGGCCGATAACGGGTTCCTTCCACACCATGGAGATGACATCCGGCACCACACCCGTGCGTTCACGCCACATGGCCGTCATGTCGTCAAGGCGGACGGTGCGCTGGTCCGATGCCAGCAGGTCGGCGGATACGGTTACCACGTGCGGGCCGGTTTCATCGGCATCCGAGTTTGTGTTGTAATATATGGCGATATTTTTGATGAGGTGCTGCCCGTCGGGCTGCTGCGGGGCGTATTCGGCATCAATGCTCTTGAGGGCGGCTACCAGCCGTTCTGCCACGACTTCGGTTCGCGCAAGGGGAGTCCCTTGCGGCAGCAGAACGCGGGCTTCCACCTGATCGCCTTCAAGATCGGGGAATACCTTGAATTTCAGGCGGCCGCCCGCCAGCATGCCCACGCTGATGAGCAGCAAAGCGACAACGAAGCCTACAAAGAGGTAGCGCCAGCGGACAACGGCATCTACGGCTTTGCCCAGCTTTTCCTCGCGAAAACGCTCGAACATGGCGTCGAATCGAAGGCGGAAGCGGCTCTGACGGTCCTGCCGCATGCCGCCGAGCGAATGCGCCAGATGGTGAGGCAGAATGAGAAAGGCCTCAACAAGGCTGACCCCCAGCGAAAGAATGAGCACAAAGGGCATGACCCAGAGAACCTTGCCGATATTGCCTTCCATAAACACGGCCAGCGAGCCGAAGATGAGCACTGTGGTGATAAATGATGCGGTAACTCCCGCTGCGACTTCCCGTGTGCCGTCCACCACCGCCTCGAAGGGACGTTTGCCCCTTTTGATATGCGAGGCCACGTTTTCCGCAATGACAATGGCGTCGTCCATGATCAGACCGGTTGCCAGCAGCAGGCCCACCATGGTCATCATGTTGATGGTCATGCCTGTCACCTGCATGCCGTACAGGGAAGCCAGAAAGGAAACCGGCAGCCCCATGGAAACCCAGAAGGCGTATCGGAAGCTGAAGAACAGCCACATGGTGAGAAAAACGAGAACAAGACCCTGCACGCCGTTTTCGAGCAGCATGTTGAGGCGGTCGGAAACAATGTCGGAAACGTTTTTGGTCACGGTCAGGTGCACGCCGGGCGGTGCCTGATGGCGTTCATTTTCCAGAAATGATTCGGCCTCGCTCACAAGGTCCAGCGCATCCTGCTGCTGGGTTTTGTTGATCTGCAGAATGCCCGCACGCAGCCCGTTGAAAATGACCTTGTCTTCGTCCAGCTCGAACCGGTCGGTAATGGTCGCAATGTCGCCGAGCCGTATTTCCGCTCCGGACGAACCGGCCACCACGACCAGTTCTTCAAATTCCTGTATGGTACGCCGCTGGTCCTTGAATCGGATGAGCACGTCACCTGTGTCGGTCTGCAGTGTGCCGCCGGGCAGGTCAAGGCTCTGTGCCGCCACGGTATCAGCAATGTCGGAAGCCGAAAGTCCATACTGCATGAGTGCCTGTGCAGGCACTTCGATGCGAATCTGATGGTCGGAAAAACCGGCCACGGTAACCTGCGTTATGTCGGTTTCGGAAAGCAGCTGCCGTTTGAGCTGATCGCAATAGGCTTTGAGGTCCGGCGCGGACATGGGGCCGGTAACCGCCACGGACATCACGAAATCCAGCCGGTTCAGCTGGGTGATGATGGGCGTTTCCACCTTTTCGGGAAAATCGTCAATGGCATCCACTTCGGTGCGCACATCGTTCAGAAAGCGGTCTATATCGCCGCCTTCGGTCATCTCCGCAATGATCACGGCAGACCCTTCGCGCGCCTCGCTGGTTACCTCTGCCACCTCAGACAGGGCTTCAAGTGCTTCCTCCACCCGTTCGCACACGGATTCTTCCACGTCTTCGGCGGTGGCGCCGGGGTAGAGGATGGAAATCTGCACCTTGTCCGGCGTGAATCTCGGGAATGTCTCGCGCAGCAGCTTGGGGGCCGCAAGCAGGCCCATGAGCAGAAAGGCCGCCATGAGCAGGTTTGCCGCCGTGGGGTGCGAGGTGAAATATTCAAGAATGCGCTTCATCGGACATCCCCTTCACCAAGGGCCTCACGCTTTACCGCCTCCAGCACCTTCTCATCCGTTACGGGGTTGAGAAGCATGTTCTCCATGGCAGGGATAACGTCGGTGAGCACCACCTGTTCGCCTTCCTCAAGCCCAGAGCGCAGGACGGCAATGTGCCCCTGCGGAAAATCCACGGAAACCTTGCGAAGCTCCAGCCGGTTGTCCGCATTCATCACATATACGGTGTCACCGTGCAGGGCGGAGCGCGGAATGGTGATTGCCGGATCGATGGGTTTGCCGCGCAGTTCCACCTCGCAATACATGTTGGGAAGCAGCGGCGGACGTTTGCCCGGTTCTGCCTTGATATAGGAATCCTCCACCGCCACATAGACACCTATGGTGCGTGTGACCGAATCGATGGAATCGTTCATGCGGGCGACGTGGCCCTTCCATGTAATGGTGTCGTTCCCCAGTTCTATGCGTACCAGCGCGTCGAGAGAAAGAAAGCGCTGGAATGTCTCCGT
Source organism: Desulfovibrio subterraneus (assembly GCF_013340285.1). Classification (NCBI taxonomy): domain Bacteria; kingdom Pseudomonadati; phylum Thermodesulfobacteriota; class Desulfovibrionia; order Desulfovibrionales; family Desulfovibrionaceae; genus Desulfovibrio; species Desulfovibrio subterraneus. Next base: position 509,528 of record NZ_BLVO01000012.1, read on the forward strand.
ATCCAGCTTTTCTCCCTGCGCAATGGGATTGGCACCTCTCGGGACCACATAGCGGAACATGTATAAGGGCATCTGCGCCACAGCCTCGGAGAGTCCTATGGAATCAGCTTTGGCTATGGTCTGGCCGGAGGAGACCGCCTGTCCCTTTTCTACGGAAACTTCGGTGATGCGGCAGTCAAACGGAGCGCTGATGTAAGTCTTGCCAAGGTCTATTTCCGCTTCTTCGAGGCGGCTGCGGCTGGCTGCAATATTGGCCAGCAGGGCCTGCTTCTGGGCAGGAATGCCGTTGAGTGTGGAGCGGTAGGATTGCACCTTGTTTTCCTGTGTCAGCAACTGGCGTTCGGTGCTTTCCATCTCGGAACGGGCAATGGTGCCGGAATCCATCAGGCTGCGCATGCGCTCGTAGTCCTTGCGGTAGAGCGCAAGTGATTTCTGTTCCACCTCAAGGGAGTGGCGCGTGTCTTTTTCCGTCTGTTCCAGTTCCCGCAGCTGCGCGAGCAGTTTGTTCACATCCGCCGTTGACTGGCGGCGGGCGGTGAGCCGCTTGGCAGGGTCTATGCGTACCAGCATGTCCCCTTTGGCGAGCAGCCCCCCCTTTTTGAAGTGCGGGTTGATTTCAACAATCTGCCCGCTTACTTCCGTTACTGCCTGCCATTCCTGACCGGCCTGTATGTGGCCATAGCCGATAACCCGAGGCACCACGGCAAGCCGGGGGGCCTGTATTACCCGGACGGCAGTGATGCGTTCCGCCACATCGATACGTTCGGGCTTGCGGGCAGTCTTTATGAGAACGAACAGGCAGAGTATGCCTGCGGCGATGGCGGGAAATATGAGTTGTTTTCTTGTGAGTGATATACGCATGATGCACCTGTGTTGGCTGGTTATGTGCCTGCGGGTCCGCAGGCCTCCTGTTCTAGTCGGGCAGGGCAGAGCTGCGGTTACAGTACGGCTCTTTTTGTATAGCATCCGGCTTGCAATGCTTCCAGTGAAAGAAGCCGGCTTGTTCGTGTTTTGTGAATCGTAATTCACATTTTATTCTTTGTCACCGGTTTTCCTTGAAGAGAGGGGCATTATGGCGCATATTGCGAAAAAGAACACTGCCTGCGCCTTTGGCGGGCGGGAAGATCAGGAGGAAACATGCGTACCCGATGCCTTATGGTTCTGAGTCTGCTTGTCGCCATAACGTTGTTTGCACCCGTGCCCCGACAGGCCGGGGCTGCGGGCGTTCCCTTCGCGGAGAAGTGGTATTCGCAGACCATCTATCTTCCCGTCTATTCAAGCGTATATTTCGGCAACCAGAAAAAGCGGACGCGCCTTTTCAATGTGGCTGTCACGGTGAGCTTGCGCAACACCGATGCAGCAACGCCCATAGAAATTCATGAAGTGCGCTACGTCAGCTCTGCAGGCAAGACCCTGCGGCAGTACCTGACAGCCCCCCAGACGCTTGGCCCGCTGGCTGCGGTGGAACTGACCGTTGACGAGTCGGACGAAGAGGCCGGGGTGGGTGGTTGCTTCATCATCCGGTGGAAGGCTGCACGCCCGGTCAGTGCTCCCCTTGCGCAATCCGTTATGATAGGCACGCAGAACTCGCAGGGCATTTCCTTCATTTCCGAAGGCCGCATGGTGGAAGGTGTGCACCAGTAACGATCGGGGCCTCATGCCGGTTGCTCGCGCTTGAGGTATCGCACAGGGTGTGTCGCGCAGATTTACGCGCAGGGTTTGAGTTGACAATCAGTTCTGACCTGGTCCATATTGGTCAGACCAGTTTGCGGGAGGCATTCCTCCCGTGGTAAGGTACGCATGAAGTCGGAAATAGTGGAAACCAAGACAACGCGCCGCGTGCGCCTGCATGAAGAGATTGTGGCCCAGATTCGCGAGCTGATCGCGCAGGGCGAATTGAAGTCCGGAGACAAGCTTCCGGCGGAGCGACGGCTGGCGGAAATATTCCGTGTTTCGCGTCACTCCGTGCGTGAAGCCATACGGGCGCTTGAGCAGCAGCAGATAGTGACCAGCCGTCTGGGCGACGGAACCTATGTTCTTGAGAAGAAAGAAGAACAGGTGATAGAGCCCCTGGCCACAGCGTTGGAAAGATGCCGTGGCAAGCTGGCGGAAGTGCTTGAACTGCGCAAGCTCATAGAACCCCAGATAGCCTCACTGGCGGCACGCAATGTCACCGATGAGGAACTGGTGGGGCTGAGAGCCCAGCTGGACGCGCAGATTGAAGATATCCGCCACGGCAACACCGGCTCTGAAGCGGACTGCGAATTTCACAAGCTCATTGCTGCAGCCACGGGAAACAGCGTGTTGCTGGAGATGGTTACCCGAATTCACGACCTTGTTGCGGAAAGCAGAGATTTCACGTTGCAGAATGATCACAGGCGTGACTGGGCTGTGGAAACCCACGAGCGCATTCTCAAGGCGTTGATGGATCGTGATCCTGATGCCGCCTACAGGGAAATGCACGATCATATTGCCTACGTGGAGCAATTGGCACTGAAGGAACTGGGCCAGTAGCACATCACCGGTGGACGGCGGAATAAACATCTGCCGTCTGCGCCTTCAGGGGAGCCGGTAGATACGCGGCAGCCCCATCTGATGAACACACGCCGGCAGCGCCTCATGCCTGCTCCTTACGGGGCGGCTTTATGCATGGTTGCTGCATTGTCGAGGAACCATGTTTACCACTCTTATTCTGTATCTTGCCCTTGGTGCGGTTGCAGGCATTCTTGCCGGACTGCTCGGCATCGGTGGCGGTCTTGTCATCGTGCCCATGCTTCATTTTGCATTCCAGTGGCAGGGGCTGCCTGTCGAACACCAGATGCACATGGCGCTGGGTACATCCCTCGCCACCATCATCATGACCTCTGTTGCCAGCTATAGGGCGCATGACAAGCTCGGTGCCGTGCGCTGGGATATTTTCCGCAGCATCACGCCGGGTATCATCGTGGGCACCCTGCTCGGATCGTGGCTTGCCGCCCGCATGTCCACCGGCATTCTCAAGGTCGTGTTTGTCTGCTTCCTGTACTATGTGGCAACGCAGATGCTCATGGGCATCAAGCCCAAGCCCACCCGCGAGATTCCCGGCACCACCGGCATCTTCGGCGCAGGCAGTATTATCGGGTGTGTTTCCAGCATTGTAGGTATTGGCGGCGGCACGCTGACCGTTCCCTTCATGACCTGGTGCAACGTGCAGATGCATGTGGCCATCGGCACCGCATCGGCCATCGGCCTGCCCATCGCCCTTGCCGGGACGCTCGGGTATGTGGTCAACGGCTGGGGCGTTGCCGGTCTGCCGGACTGGACCATCGGGTTCGTCTACATTCCGGCCCTTCTCGGCATTATTGCCGCCAGCGTTCTGACTGCGCCGTTTGGCGCGAGGCTGGCACACAGTCTGCCCGTATCCAAGCTTAAGCGCATATTCGCCATTCTGCTGTATGCCGTGGCAACCAAGATGCTGCTGAGCCTGTTCTAGGCAGCAGGGCGGTATCTGCCGCATGCTGCTGGACCGTATTGCACCACGCCCCAAGGTTTGGTGCCAGATTTCCCCACCGCGTTGACCGTTGCACCGTAATGGTGTGCGGTTGGTTGGCATCCGCCCCGGAAATAGGCGATTCCGGGGCGGATTGTTGTATTGGGTGGGGCGTACTTTCTTTGCGGGATACATGTTAGGCGAAAGTTAAAAAGAATATCTGTTATCGTTTCCGAAAACTTGTGGCAACATTTTTTTCGGATTTGATCCGGTTCTATTTCGTTTTTGCATAATCTCAGTGCCTGAGATTCTTGCAGTTGTTCCTAAGTATCCCCTCCTGATGTGGAAAAAAATATACTTGTTGGTCCGACCTGTCGGCGCTAGCTTGCCTTTCAAGGGAGAAGGGGGGCGTTTTAGGGAGTGTCTTGTAGTAAGCAAATTGCATTTATTTGCAGTATGTTAATTCTTGCACTCGGCCTTTTCCCAGTAAAAACGTGCTTGTCGGTATTCTGCATCAATCGCTGCTGCACGGCGGTGTGAAGTATGTGGAAAACCCGCTGCGAGACAGAGTAACAGGAGGATGTTGTGCGCAAGAACTGCATGGAAGATATGATCGAAAAATTGGGGAAGGACTTCGCCAAGTTCGCCGGGACGCTGCGAGCGGTGGAGAGAACGGAGGATGGTGATTTCATAGTGCCCGCTGATGTGATGCTCTCCATAGTCGGGCACGTGGAATCCATGTTTGGTGCAGTGCGCAAGACGCACGTTTCCGTTGCAAGCGCATTGGCCAATGAGCACATATCCCGCGCGAGAGCCTGGGATCTGCTGATGGATGACTGCAACGGCGGTACCGAGCATTAGCAGGATGCGAAATGCTGCATTGCCAAAGGCCTCCGCAAGATGATTCTTGCGGGGGCCTTTGTCTGTTCCATTGCCGGAAAGGCAAAAAAAAATGGCGGAAGCCGAAGCTTCCGCCTTGTGTGCACTTGCGCGCTGGTAGCGACTAAACGCAGCCAGTGGGCTTGGGCAGACCGGCCATCTTGCAAGCACCCTTGCCAGGACCGGAGGGGAACAGTTCGTATACCTGCTTCAGCTTGAAGCCGGTGTTCTTGGACAGAATACGAACCATGGGAGCGATGCCGTTCTTCTTGTAGTAGTCCTGCAGGAAGTCCAGAATCTTCTGGTGATCTTCGGTGATCTCAGCGATACCTTCGGATTCCTTTACGAACTCAACCCACTCGGGGGACCATTCTTCGAAGCGAAGCAGGAAGCCGTCTTCATCAACCTCAAAATTCTTACCCTTAAAAGAAACTTCAGCCATTTGTGTCCTCCTTGGACATGCTCTTCAGCGTGTATCGAGCTGGACTATGCCGGAAACCGGAATGGAATCCGGCAACCAATGTAAGCAGCTGTCCGCTACTTGTTTCCACACAGGTAATGATAAACCATTCAAAAGCATGAATGGTCAATCTTCAGCTATTATCCCGCACTGGATAAGGCCGGATATAGGAGTTTGTCAATGGTCTGCCTGAAAAAAGCGCATCGTGTGCGCTGCAGACCCGTTGCCTTGCGGGGGATGTGGCACTGTATCTGCGCGTGCCGATCTGATTTCTTTTCACCCCGTAAGTGTCGCCTAACATGCCACAACGAAATTAAAATTTCAAGAGAAGTCGTTCGAATGTTTTTTATTGTATTTCAGCGTGTTGCTGGTGATTGAATATGCAGTGAAGGAAAATGGGGCGCCGCTTGGGGCGGAAAAAGATCCGGACTGAAAAAGGGGAGAGCGTTCGCTCTCCCCTTTGCATGCAGGTGTTACGTCAAGTCGCTGTGTCGGCACTATGACACGGTGTGTACGTGATCGCGTGCCCAGAACAGCATCTTGTGTCTGGCTTTCAGTTCTTCGATGATCTTGTTTTCGGCCGTGCGGTCCATGGGCATGATGCGGATGTTGACCACGCGGCTCTCCTTGTTCTTCTCCGGTCCTTCCATGGAAGTGAGGATGGAGATGATGCGCGCGTTGTGTTCGCGCAGGGTATCCACGATGGGCTTGAGGGTGCCTGGCGTGTTGGGCAGCTCAAAGGCGAACTGCACGCCGCCGTACCGGACACCGGTGATGGTGATCAGCACTTCAAAGATATCGCTGTCGGTGATGATGCCCTGCAGAACGTTGTTGTCGTCTACGACAGGCATGCCGCCGATCTTCTTGCTGATCATGAGGACAGCCGCATTTTCCACCGTGTCGAGCGGCTTGGCGCACACGGGGTCCACGGTCATGATGTCCTTCACCTTGATTTCGGAAAGCAGATAGTACAACTCGTGTACGTCAAGGCTGGTCGCCTTGGATGGCGATGCTTCCTTGATATCGCGATCGGAAACGATGCCGACAACGCGGTTGTTGGCGTCAACCACGGGCAGTCTGCTGATGTCGTGCTCCTTGAGTATCTTGGAGGCCTTCATCATGGACGTGTCAGGGGTGACGGACAGTACATTCTTTGTCATCCAGTCGCGAATAAGCATGGGGACTCCTCCTTGCTCTGCCAGAAAAGTATGTTAGGCATGGGCCGTTGGTTTCATTTTCCGTAGGTTTACTATAATCATCTTTTGGCACGGCAAACAAGAAAAAATAATCACCATAACATGTTATGGTGATGATATTTACCGGAACTCCGCACGGGGCTGATTTTCTGTGCGTTTGTGCATTGTCCGGCAAGGCGCGTCTTCTGCCGTTCCCGCTGCCGTTCCCGCTGCCATTCTCGCTGTCGTTGCTGTTCGGTCAGGTTCGGCCAGGTTCGGTGCGGTGAGGTCGGTTGAGGTTGGGTGTCGCTCTGCCCGTTCGCGCGGTACACGCTTTTGCATTACAGTATGCTCGGCGGAACGTGCTTCCGGCTGGTGCGCTGGTGGTATCCGTGCACGGGTTTTGTATAACAGTCATCAGGAGTAGGCATGCGATCACTGTTTCTCGATTGCTCCTTTGGTCTGGGCGGCGACATGCTGCTTGCAGCGTTGCACGGTCTCGGCGTGGAATACCCCCCCTTGGAAGCCCTGTTTGCGGGGGCGGGCATTCCCGTGGAGATCAGGCCCATGCCTGTATCCCGGCAGGGAATTGTCGGGAACGTCATGCGCATTCACTGGGAAGACGGGCAGCCGCTCAGGCATTTGCCGGAACTTGAAGATATCTTTCAGCGCCTGGCTGTGTCCGGTCCGGTCAGGGAAAAGAGTCTGAAGGCCCTGCACAAACTGGCTGAAGCTGAGGCTGCCGTGCATGGTGTGCCGGTGGAATCGGTACACTTTCATGAAGTGGGTGCCGTGGATACGCTGGTTGATCTGGTTGGCACCTTCTGGGCGCTGGAACAGCTTGGCGTGTGTGAGGTGGTCTGTTCATCCCTGCCGTGGTTTACCGGCACCGTGGAATGTGAGCATGGCACCCTGCCGCTGCCCGCACCGGCAACGTTGCGCCTCATGCAGGGCAAGCCCGTACACCCGACCGGTTTTACGCAGGAAATGATAACTCCCACCGGCGCGCTGCTTGTAGACGCTCTGGCAGACCGTTTTGCGGAAGGGCCGCAGGGTACACTGCGTGGCAGCGGCCTTGGCTATGGCACGCGCGAATCGGGCGGCGGGCTGCGTGTGTTTCTGCTGGAACAGGCGGGAATGCGTTCCGGTGCCGATGCTCATGCTTCGTGCATGACGGTCGAGACTGTGGTGCAGCTGGAAAGCAACGTGGACCACCTCACGGGTGAGGATATCGGCTTTGGCTTTGAAGCGCTGATGCAGGCCGGTGCGCTGGACGTGCTCTATCTGCCCGGTATCATGAAAAAGAACAGGCCGGGTGGTGTGCTGCGAGTACTGTGCGCGCAGGATAACGCGGACTCTGTGCAGGAGGCATTTTTCAGGCATACGCATACCCTCGGCATACGCCGCAGTTGCGTGGAGCGTGTTGTGCTGCAGCGTCAGGCATCCACCATGCGGGCTCCCTTCGGGGATGTGGAATCCAAGGTCTATTCGCTTGATGGTGAGAAACTGGAGAAGCCGGAATATGAGGCTCTGGCTGCCTTTGCCCGCAAGACAGGACGCAGCATGCCGGAACTGCGCGCCATGCTGTTCGGCGATGAACCGCAGCCGGAATCTGACGAATAAGTATCAGCCGTCTGCTGATTCGGTCGCCTGCTGATGCTGTGTGCTGCCGTGCATGGCGGTACTGCCCGAAATCATGCCCAATTGTCTGGCAAGATCGTTTGGCAAGGTCCTAGGGCCAAATCGTTTGGCAAGATCGTCGGGCGCGGTCATTTGGCCTAATCGTTTAGCCCAATCTGCAGATCCTCTCATCAGATACACATATCGGGTCCACTTATCAGGTCCATTTGCCAGATCCCCTTTTCTGGTCGAATTGTCTGGTCCAGGTATTGGGCCCGCAGCCAGACTTGGTATCCAGACTTACTGGTCTGGTTTGATTGGGCAGCATGCTTGTCCGGCGTGATTTGTATGGAAGAGTATCCGGCAAGAGTATCGGCAAGATTGTCCGGCAAGATTGTCCGGCAAGATTGTCCGGTAAGATTCTTCGGCAAGATTTGTAGGCGCGACTATCCGTCCCGCTTTTCACCAGTCCCCCTGCAGGGGAAAAAAGGGAACAGATAAGAGACCCGACTGCGAATGCGTCGGTTTTTCAGGAATATTGCGCAGGGCAGTGCGTCTGCCGGAGTGTGATCTGGTCCGGCTTCCGGCACAATGTCGAAGCGTATCCGACTCTGTCTCCGGGCAGGACCGCGTCAGCGTCAGCGAACGCGCAGGCTTCGCCAGACCGATTCAAAGGTCTCCACGTTGCAGGTCGTGGTGGTGCTGGATTCGTGTGTCACCATGAGCAGCTTGTTTTCATGCTCTTCAACCCATGCTGTTCCCCGTATGGTCTTGGTCTGCCGTGTTCCGGACGAGAACAGGGAAAGCCGCTGCAGCAGGTTCGGCCGCACCTCGCGGTGCCATTGGTAGCGCTTGCGCGCACCGGTGGGCAGTCCGGTCTTTTCCTTGCGGATATCCTTGAGCGGGGTGTCCATGGTTTCCTGAATCCATACCCGGAACGGTTGACCCTGCAGGACCACGTTGGCAGGAGCAAAACGGCGGATACACAGTTCGCACTGGCCGTCCGAAAAGATGATTTCGCTCAGTCCGGGCTTGAACTCCGCATTTCTGAGGACGTATCCGGCCGGTGCCAGAAATTGCAGGTCGTTCAGGGCATAGGGAACCGGAACTCCGGACATGACCATGCCGATGCTGCGCAGTACGTCGCGGAGTTGCGCATCCAAACATACATCTGACTGCACGTCAGGCTGCATATCAGGCAGCACTTCGGGTCGCACGTCGGGCTGTCCATCCGGTTGTGTGTCCGGTCGGGCGTCGGCGTTGGGGCATTGGATGAAAAGGGTGCTGTTCGAGGGTCTGTGCAGGCAGAAGGCACCGTTGGCTTCGGCATGCGTGAAGGGGTGAACCTCGAAATCGGAAGACATGCCTTGCAGCATCTCATTCCAGCGGGCAGGGATGTCGGCAGATGCGAGAGAGAATCCCTCGTGGCGTTGCATCTGCTTTTCAAGTGCTCGGCACTTGCGCGGAATGGAAACGGGACCGGATTCCGCAGTCCATTTGCATTCCAGCACGGCAATGTTGTGGCGGGTAAAGAGAATGTGGCGAGTATCAATGATTGCCGGTATCCAGTCGTCGGGCACGGTCAGGAAAATTCCGTTCCATGCCACCGGACTGCCGGGTATGTCCGATGCAGCGTCCATGAGCCATTCCTGTTGAAGGTTAGCAAAGGCGGATTCCCGTGTGCTTATGGCGGGAATCCGCAGCCTGTTTTCGGCAGACTGCGATTTTTCCGTCTGTTTGTCCAGAGGCAGCTGTCTGAGCGGATAACTAATACCTGTTTCGTGCTTGCCAAGGGGCAGTTGGACATTACTTGTGCATAACCGGAATGGGTTGTCCCTTCTGTTATAATCTGCAGAGCGTTGCTTCGGTAATGTTGCGCTCCTGCGGCAAGGCACATTACGTCCGTTTGTGGCTGTGGGGCAGGGGGCGTTCCGGACATGTCTGGTGCTTGTGTGCCGGAGTGGACGCGGGGCTATCGGTCGGGTATTCGGGGTGACCATAGTGATCGTTCGGCAGACCGTTTACCCATACCCCCATTCACTCGGTCGTCAGGTCGTTTTGGGGGTCGATTTGACCGGCCGTTCACCCAGCCGTTCGTCCGGCCTTTGCTTGCAGGTGTATCCGATCTATATGGCTGAATGATCTGTCATGTTGATATGCCCGAATGGTCTGCCCAAATGGTCTGTCTGAATAGCCTGTCTAGTATGGTCGGCCTGCCCGAAATCAAAAAACGGAGCACGGCATACTGATAGCGATATGGAGAAGAAGCGTGTCAAATGAGTTTCCCGCCCGTCTGTATGTGGAAGTGACAACCCGCTGCAACCTGCGCTGCAGCATGTGCGTCAAGCAGACGCAAGGCTGCGGCATTGAAGAGGCGGACATGCCCTTCGAAGTATTCGCAAGGCTTGCATCCTGCCTGCCCCATGCCGATGCCGTGCTTCTGAACGGTGTAGGGGAGCCCCTGCTGCATCCGCGGCTGGTAGACATGGTCCGCTTCGCACGCACGCATATGCGGGAAGAGGCATGGGTGGGCTTCCAGTCCAACGGTCTTGCGCTCACACCCCGCCTGGCAGCCGATCTGCTGGAGGCCGGCCTCGGCACCATGTGTCTTTCCGTGGATTCCATCGCCTCGGCAGAAATGGAAACGCTGCACGGCGGCGGCCAGACTGCCGGTCTTGCCCGTTCGTTTGCCATGCTGCGCGAAGCCCGTGATGCAGTCGCCCGCGATGCAGCCACCAGTAACGAGAGCCTGCCGGGTGTAAAACCGTTCCGGATTGGCGCGGAGTTCGTCATCATGCGCCGCAATCTGCACGAGCTGCCACATGTTGTCCGCTGGGCTGCGGAGCAGGGGGCCGACTACATGCTGGCCAGTCACGTGCTGCCCTATGACGAGCAGGCTGCGGCGGAGTCCGTCTTCACGCAGGATTCAGCCGAAACACTCGCCTTCTTTGCCGAATGGAGAGAAAAGGCCGCAGCCGGGGGGCTGGATCTTGAGCGCTATTATTCCCTGTTCCGCAAATTTCATCGCAGTGAAGACGAAAAGCGCCTTGTCGCCTTTGTGCAGGAGATGCAGCAGGCGGCGGCAGGGCGGGGGCTATCGTTGCATCTCAAGCGCCTGATCGAACAGCACGGGGCTTTGCCGCTGGCCGAGGTGGAAGAGGTGTTCGCACAGGCACGGAGCGTGGCCGGAGCATGCGGCCTTGAACTGCACCTGCCTGCCGCGGCCGCACACAGCGAGCGCCGATGTGATTTTGTGGAGGATGGTGCCGCATTCATTTCGCCCGACGGCGGCGTACATCCCTGTTACTTCCTCTGGCACAGGTATTCCTGCCACCTTGACGGACAGAGAAAGATAGTGCGGCCCGAGCGCTTCGGCTCCATTACCGACGCACCGCTGGAAGCCATATGGCGCGCGCCGGAGTATGCGAAATTCAGGAAGGAAGTCTGCGCCTACGAGTATCCGGATTGTTCGGCCTGCACCATGGGGCCCTGCGACGACATGACCGGCGAGATGGGGGCCTTTGAACATGACTGCCACGGAATAACAGTGCCCTGCGGACATTGTCCGTGGTGTCTCGGCGGACTTCAGTGTCTTTTGTAGTTATTTCATATTGTTATTGCGTCATGAGCGATGCTTCATTTCAGCGGTGCGTGCCCCCGCTTGGTGTTAGACTTCCGGCAGCAAATAGTCTAAGTAAAGCTGTTCAGCGCGAGGGCTCCGGGCTTCGCCTCAACGGTGGAGCAACGATCCCGCAAAACATCCGGCGTGCGGTCCCCGCTGCCGGAATCTTAACCTTATGCACAGGAGGAATGACGCCCTGAGGGGCGCCATCCAAATACATATGGCGAAACAGGAACATATCAGAAATTTCAGCATTATCGCGCACATTGACCACGGCAAGTCCACGCTGGCCGACCGTATCCTCGACATCACCGGCCTTGTTCAGGCACGTGACAAGAAGGAACAGTACCTCGACCGCATGGATATCGAGCGTGAGCGCGGTATTACCATCAAGGCTCAGGCCGTCCGTATTCCCTACAAGGCGAATAACGGCACCGAATATATCCTGAACCTTATCGATACCCCCGGGCACGTTGACTTCGGCTACGAAGTCTCGCGCTCTCTTGCGGCGTGCGAAGGCGCGCTGCTGGTGGTAGACGCCTCGCAGGGGGTGGAAGCCCAGACCCTTGCCAACGTATATCTTGCGTTGGACCATGATCTTGAGGTCATTCCCGTTCTGAACAAGATTGATCTTGCCAGTGCCGAACCGGAACGCGTGAAGGGTGAAATAGAGGAAATTATCGGCCTCGACACCACCGACGCACTCGGTGTGAGCGCCAAGACCGGTCTGAACGTGGAGCAGGTGCTGGAAGCCATTGTGGACCGCCTGCCTGCTCCCGAAGGTGACCCCGCTGCCCCCCTCAAGGCGCTGATTTTTGACTCGTGGTACGACTCGTATCAGGGGGTCATCATCATGTTCCGCGTGGTGGACGGCACTCTCAAGAAGGGCGACAAGATTCGTCTGATGGCCACGGGTAAGGAATACGAAGTAACCAAAGTCGGTGCATTCAGCCCCGAGATGATCGAGATGAAGAGCCTTTCCGCCGGCGAGGTGGGCTATCTGTGTGCCACGATCAAGGAGCTGGGCGATGCCAAGGTGGGCGACACCGTGACATTGGTGTCCAACCCCGCGACCGAGGCCGTGCCTGGTTTCAAGGTGGTAAAGCCCATGGTGTTCTGTGGTCTGTACCCTTCAGATGCCAACGAATACGAACCGCTCAAGTATGCCCTTGAAAAACTGCAGCTCAACGATGCTTCCTTCTCCTACGAGGCGGAAACGTCGCAGGCGCTCGGTTTCGGTTTCCGCTGCGGCTTCCTCGGCCTGCTGCATATGGAAATCATTCAGGAACGTCTTGAACGCGAGTTCGACGTGGACCTTATTGCCACGGCTCCGTCGGTTATCTACAAGATCAAGACCGTGGACGGAAAGACGGTGGATATCGACAGCCCCGCAAAGCTGCCGGACCCCACCAAGATCGATACCCTGTATGAACCCTTTGTACGCTGCGAGATTCACGTACCCGACGAATACGTGGGCAACGTGCTCAAGCTGTGCGAAGAAAAGCGCGGTGTTCAGAAGGATCTGAAGTATCTTACGTCCAACCGTGTCATCATCACGTACGAGCTGCCCTTTGCGGAAATCGTGTATGACTTCTTTGACAAGCTGAAGTCCTATACCCGCGGGTATGCCTCCATGGACTATGAAATCATCGACTACCGCGACTCCAACCTGGTGAAGCTCGACCTGCTCATCAACGGCGAACCGGTGGACGCACTTTCCATCATCGTGCATCGCGACAAGGCCCAGTTCCATGGTCGTGCCGTGGCGCTGAAACTGAAGAACACCATTCCCCGACAGATGTTCGAGGTGGTCATTCAGGCAGCCATCGGCACCAAGGTCATTGCGCGTGAACGTAATGCGCCCATGCGCAAGAACGTGACCGCAAAGTGCTACGGCGGTGACATTACCCGTAAGCGCAAGCTGCTCGAAAAGCAGAAGGAAGGCAAAAAGCGCATGAAGCGCATGGGCAACGTGGAATTGCCGCAGGAAGCATTCCTTGCCGCCTTGAAGGTGGGCGATGATTAAACCGGCTGTTGTTTCCCGTAGCGGAAACTAAAACTGTCACTACCCGCCCGACAAACGCCGAGCGGCAGAATATGGAACGCATCATGTCCGAGTTGAATCAGAAGAGCGGATTTGCCGAGTATTTCGAAGCGTTGTTCATCGCCATCATTCTGGCATTGTTCATCCGTTCCTTCATTGTTCAGGCTTTCACCATTCCTTCCGGTTCCATGCTGCAGACCCTGCAGATCGGCGACTATCTGCTGGTGAACAAGTTCACCTACGGTGTCCGTTTTCCCTTTGCGGTGAAGGAGACCAATCCCACCGGCGGTACGTGGTGGTCGCGTCATTCGGTGGTGCTGGGGCCGGAACTTGTGCACATGAATGATCCCCAGCGGCATGATATCATTGTGTTCGAGTATCCCAAGGACCCGTCCATCCACTACATCAAGCGCGTTATCGGTGTTCCCGGTGACACGGTGGAAGTGCGTGAGAAGGTTCTGTATGTAAACGGCGAGAAGCAGGAAGAACCCTATGTGCAGCATGTGCGCAACTATCCCGGCCCCGGTGACAATTTCGGTCCCGTAGTGGTGCCGGACGGCAAGTACTTCTGCATGGGTGACAACCGCGACGAATCTTACGATTCCCGTTTCTGGGGTTTTGTGGACCGTTCTGCGGTGGTGGGCAAGGCGCTGGTTCTCTACTGGTCCATGGACGGCATCAGCTCCATTCGCTGGAGCCGTATCGGCAAACCGGTTCACAACCTGTAAGCCCGCAGCCATTCCCTGAAATAGCAGGCCCCCGCACCATGTGCGGGGGCCTTTTTTGTTTTGCGGCGGTGGTTATCGGGCGTGTGTATGGTGTGCTGCACGCCAGCTTTCGACAATAGTAGCTTGGGGTGGATGAAATGAGTGATTCTTTGTCTGAGGTAGAGCGGGCAGTGCGGTTGGCCGTGCAGGGAGAGGTTGTTACCCATACAGTCCGAGTCAAATGCATCTCCCGAGAATGCATACGAAAAGCCCCTGCGCTGGCGCACAGGGGCTTTGTTGTTTCATCAGATGATAGTCTGGCTGATAGTCGGGCAGATAGCCGGGCAGATTGTCGGGCTTGATGCCGGACAGCTACGGACAGCTAGCGAACGCCTTTCTGCTTCAGGAAGGGGGCGTAGCGGCGGTCCGTGCCGTTGATATGCTTCATGAGCCATTCCTTGAGGAAGCGCATGACATCCATGGTAACGGTGAGCTTGCCGGACTTGAGGCCTTCTTCGAAATCCAGAACCTTTTCCACGAACTTGACATGCTGCTGAATGTGTCCGGGAGTTTCTGCATATTTGTGTTTTGCGAAGAGATCTTCTTCGAACTTGAAGTGGGTCACCGTGTAGTTCTTCAGCTCATCAACGATGCTGATAAGATGGTCCTTGCTGCGGCGTTCCTTCATGGCCTTGTGCAGGCTGTTGATGAGGTGCACAAGGCGCTTGTGCTGATCGTCAATGGACTTGATGCCCAGCGCAAGGTCCGGAGTCCAGGTGAAAAGGTCGCCGTTGCCGTTGGTATCCACGCCGGTAGCCTTGCCCGAGGCAAGGGACTGGATGACGGTATCAAGCTCTTCCACCAGACCGGATATTTCCACCAGCGCGCGTGCCGCCACAGTCATGCCTTCTGCCGTGTCCGAGGCCACGCGGGTTACTTCGGATACGGCGCGGTTGATCTCTTCCGAGGCGGCAGACTGTTCTTCGGACGCCGTGGCAATGGAAGAAACCTGCATGGCCGTTTCATCCACGATATGTACGATCTCTTCCATGAACCTGCCGGATTCGCTGGCAGCATCCGTGGATATGACAATATCCTTGGCGGCCAGTTCAACGGCCTGCACGTTTTCACGGGCATGGCTCTGGATGAGCTTTACGGCATCGCCCACTTCCTTGGTGGCATTCATGGTCTTTTCGGCCAGTTTGCGCACCTCGTCGGCTACAACGGCAAATCCGCGACCGGCATCACCTGCGCGCGCCGCTTCAATGGCGGCGTTCAACGCCAGCAGGTTGGTCTGGTCGGCAATATCCGAGATGGTGACCATGATCTGGCTGATGGAATCGGCCTGCTTGCCGAGCTGCCCCATAGTATCCTTCAGCGACATGATGCGCTGCTGAATTTTTTCTATGGATTCGACAGCCTTGCGTACACCCTTGGCGCCTGTTTCAGCGTTGTCCTTGGAATGCGCAGCAGACTGGGCCGCGCTGGAAGCGTTCTGGGCTACCTCGTAGACGGTGCCGTTCATTTCTTCCATGGCGGTGGCGGTTTCGGTCATGCGGTCACGCTGGATATCGACACCGTTGTTCACCACCTCGATCTGACGCGAAAGCTCTTCAACCGAAGCAAACACCTTCTGCGAAACGCCCTGTGCCTTGTTGGCAACGGCCGTCATGGTATCAAAGAGCTGCTGAACGGTCTGGCGCTGCTTTTCGGCTTCCTGCAGGGCCTTGGCGGTTTCTTCCGCGCGCAGGTTTGCTTCGCGGCCGAGCGCGTCGGCTTCCGCCATCTTGGTCTTGAGATTGGCTACCATGGTGCCGATGTCGTCCTTGAGAGAGAGCAGCTCGTGAGCGTATTCCCCTTCAGGCCGGGCATCCAGTTTGCCGTCTGCCACCTTCTGCGAATAGGCACGCAGGCTGGCAAGCGGCGAGAACAGGTCGCGGCGCAGGCCAAGCAGGATGATCAGCAGAACAAAGGCGCCAAAGGCGGCGCAGGCGAGTTCCAGAAACAGCAGGTACTGAACCTTGCCTTCTGCGGAAGCCTGCATCAGTGAAACAGCCTTGCTCATGGAGGCTACCAGCTTGTCGCTGGCAGCGGGCAGGGCTGCGGTTGCGTCCGCCTTGCCTTCGAGCGAGGCTTCAACCTGTCTGCGATAATCTCTCCAGATCGATGAAACCTGTGCGAGCTGCTCGGCAACGTCCGGGTCCGGAGCGGAAAGGGTTCCCGCAGGACCGGAAACGTTCAGCGTGAGCGGAGCAGAGCCACCGTTTGCGAGAGCGTCAAGGGTCTTGTCGAATATGCGGATGGAGTTGGACAGGCTGTCCTTGTAAGCGGCGTCCTTGGATATTTCAAAAGCAAGGGCTTCCTTGGCGATCTTCTGGCTGAGCATGCGCTGGCGACCGGACAGGTTAATGGCCAGTCCGTCTCCGTCCTGTGAGCGGGTAACGATCAGTGTTCCCGCGAGCATGGTCAGCGAAACAAAGAAAAGGCTAAGGATTGATATGAGAATCCTTGTGCGTATAGTCATTTTTCCCCCCAAAATGGGTTGAGCAAGAGATGTGCAGCGGCGTAAAGATAAGGAGAAAGGCTCTCAATAGCAATGTAGAACCCCATCGATTTTTAATTTTCTTTTGCAGTGAAATGCAGCGTACTTCAGGTGCTCCGGCTTTTTCTCTGTTTGGAAAGGTGGATATCGGATGCCGCTTTCGGGCGACACGTTGACAAAATAACCGTTTCTTGAAACCAACCCTGAACGGATACGTTTCTGGCGTATACGTCAGAGAATAGTTCAATAGACTTTCGCAAGGGGATAATGCATCGTGCGTTATTCATAACGCACCGTGCTGATTCGTTTTATCGGCCGTAACTGCGAAAGCATAAGGTCTTGGAGCTGCGATGATTGCAAGGAATGGCAGGCAACGGGGGAGTACGATACGATGATAGCACGAGTTGCCTGCGCAGCCCTGCTGGGGATTGATGCATTCAGGGTTGATCTTGAAGTGGACCTTGCACGCCAAGGTATGCCTGCCTTCACGCTTGTGGGGTTGGCTGAAGGGGCTGTGCGTGAGTCCAAAGAGCGTGTCTTTGCGGCCCTGAAAAACGGCGGCTACAAGCTGCCGCCTTCACGTATCACCGTAAACCTTGCTCCGGCAGACCGTCGCAAGGGGGGCAGTGGATACGACCTGCCTCTGGCCCTTGCGCTTCTCGGTGCTGCGGAGGTGCTGCCTCAGAAGAAGCTTGATGGCTGGTATGTGGTGGGAGAGCTTTCGCTCACCGGCGAACTCAAGCCCGTACCCGGCGTGCTGCCCATGGCCATTCTGGCCCGCAAGGAAGGGGCAAAGGGATTTCTTGTTCCGGCGGATAATGCCGCCGAAGCTGCTGTGGTGGAAGGGTTGGACGTATATTCAGTCCGTTCTCTTGGCGAGGCCGTGGGCTTTTTATCCGGTGAGACTGCGCTTACGCCTGTTCAGCGAGATATAGAGGTTGCCTCGGCCGGCGATGGCTGGCTGTTCGACTTTGCCGAGGTGAAGGGGCAGGAGCATGCCAAGCGCGCCATCGAAATAGCAGCGGCGGGCGGGCATAACCTGCTGTTCCTCGGACCTCCCGGCAGTGGCAAGACCATGCTTGCGCAGCGCATTCCCACTGTGCTGCCGCCGCTCACCTTTGATGAGGCGCTGGAAGTAACCAAGATTTATTCGGTGGCGGACATGCTGGGCGAGCAGTCGCTTATCCGCACGCGACCTTTCCGTTCACCGCACCATACTATTTCGGATGTGGGGCTTATCGGCGGCGGTGCCTACCCCCGACCGGGAGAAGTCTCGCTGGCCCATCGCGGTGTGCTGTTTCTCGATGAACTGCCGGAGTTCAAAAAGCCTGCTCTGGAGGTGATGCGTCAGCCGCTTGAGGCAGGCAACGTGACCATTTCCCGCGCTGCCATTTCGCTGACCTATCCTGCCGATTTCATGCTGGTGGCGGCCATGAATCCCTGCCCGTGCGGATACCAGACGGACGAGCGCCACACCTGCGTGTGCAGCGATTTTCAGATTCAACGCTACCGTGCGCGCCTTTCCGGCCCGCTGCTCGACCGCATAGACCTGCATGTGGAAGTGCCTGCCGTGCCGTATGAAGATCTGCGTAGCGAAAGCACCGGCGTGACATCGGGTGAGATGCGTCAGCGCATTGAGGCGGCGCGTGCTCTGCAGGCCGCGCGGTATGCTGGCACCCCCTGCATGACCAATGCGGATCTTTCCGGCAGATGGCTGGAGGAATTCTGCCGTCTCGGTGCGGCGGAGCATGCCTTTCTCGGCAAGGCCGTGAACGCGCTGGCCCTTTCCGCCAGAGCCTATACGCGCATTCTGCGCATAGCCCGCACCATAGCGGACCTTGCGCATGAAGAGGTCATCGCCGTGCCGCACATAGCCGAGGCCATAAACTGCCGCACGCTGGACAGACAGGGAGCGGCGTAAGAGGCTTTGAGAGTCGCACCGCTTTGGAACAACAGAAAATGAAAAGGCCGGAAGCATATGCTTCCGGCCCAGGTTAATGACAAACCCTCGTTTTCAGTAAGACCGCATTTCCGTTAAGCCGGAGCTAAGGTCCAAAAACGGATTTTCATCGCTTATACGAGGTGCAGGAACGTTAGGTTCCTGCCCGGCGGAGCCAAAAATACCCAAAATGACTTTGTCAGCAATCAGAGCCGGAAGCATATGCTTCCGGCTCTGATTGCATTCGGGTCAGGGAGTCTACCCCTTGGAGAGTTTGTCCAGCTCCTTCGCAAGGGCAGCCAGTTCCTGCACGGAACCGGTGGATGCGTCCATACGGCTCGACACGTCGGAAGCCATGTTGGCCACCTCGTCGATTGCGCCGTTGATGTGGTCGCTGGTGGCAGACTGCTCTTCTGCAGCGGTGGCAATGTTGCGCACCTGATCGGAAGAGGCTGTTACCAGATGCACGATGGACTGCAGTGCCTCGCCGGAGCGTGTTGCAAGGGTGCTGGCGTTTTCCACCAGTCCGCCGGTCTCTTCCACCATGCGGATGGAATCCTGCGCACCGCGCTGTATGGAGCCGATGGCCTTTTCCACCTCGCTGGTGGCCTGCATGGTCTTTTCGGCCAGCTTGCGAACTTCGTCGGCCACCACCGCGAAACCGCGGCCTGCTTCACCGGCACGGGCGGCTTCAATGGCCGCATTCAGCGCCAGCAGGTTGGTCTGGTCGGCAATGTCGGAAATAACGCCCAGAACCGCGCCAATTTCCTGCGCCTGCTTGCCGAGCTGGTGCATGGATACCTTCATGGCCGATGCCTGCTCGCTGACGCGCAGAATGGCATTTACAGACTGGTCCACAATGGCAGCGCCCTGCTGGGCCTGTTCCCGTGCGGACTGCGACTGCTCCGCCGCTTCCGTGGCGCTCTGGGCCACCTGCTGCACGGTTACGTTCATCTGTTCCATGGCTGTAACGGTTTCCTGCAGGCGGTTCTGC
The DNA here is from genome assembly GCF_013340285.1 of Desulfovibrio subterraneus. Lineage (NCBI taxonomy): Bacteria > Pseudomonadati > Thermodesulfobacteriota > Desulfovibrionia > Desulfovibrionales > Desulfovibrionaceae > Desulfovibrio > Desulfovibrio subterraneus. The sequence goes on from NZ_BLVO01000012.1 coordinate 528,979, forward strand.
TGGTTGTCCAGAGCCTGCTGCACACCGGAAAACTCTCGGGCAAGGTCGGATGATGTACTTGAAAGATGCACGGCGGCTTCTCTGGTTGCCTCGTTCACCTGACGGATGCGCTCAAGCTTCACATTCATTTCACGTTCGGCATGCACAAGGTCGGTTACCACGCGGGCCACTTCCACATACCCGACCTTGTGACCCTTGGAATCCTTGAGCAGGTTTGCCGAGGGTTTGATGAATACACTGTGCCCGTCGGGCTGCTTCAGTTCAATGATGTCAGCCTCGGCCTGTCTGCCGAGTTTTTTGACCATGTCGATGGGACAATCAGGGGTGCTGCATACGCTGGTCTTGAACTGGTCGTGGCACCGGCACTGTTTGAGGTTTTCTTCGGTAATGCCGAGGAAGTCCAGCGTGGCCTTGTTGGCCATGAGGATGCGGTACTGTTCGTCCACAACGAAAATGGGATCGGGAACGGTGTTCAGCACGTTCACGTAGCCTTCCATCTCGTCGATCATGGTGCTCAGCTTGCCGGTAAGCGTGTTGAACCAGCGGGCCAGATCGCCGATTTCATCCTTCTGGGTGCAGTGAATCTGCTCTGTAAGGTCGGCCTTGTCTTCTGCAATGTCCTTGATCTTGGCCTTGATGTTCGTGAGCGGCCTGGTCACAAGATGGCGCAGGAAAACCAGCAGTACCAGCACCGGAGCCAGCGCCATGCCAGCCAGCATGACCATGAGCGTGGTATCCGCTCTGGCTACGAGCTGCATCAGTGAACCGGTGTGTACCGCGCAGACCAGCACGCCGATCTGTTTGCCGCGATAGTCGGGAATGGGGTAGGTGGCCAGCACCAGTTCGCCGTGGTCGTCAAAGGTGTTGTCTGTCTTGCCGCGTTCCAGCAGCTCGGACGTGACAAACTGCTCCACGCCGGAATCCTTGGGGGTGGTCGTCCGGACAAAGTTGCCCAGCCGCGGGAACTTGGCTTCATCCTGCAATGCGGTGGTGATGCTGAGCATGTCGCCGTTCATGTACATGATCATCTCGTTCTTTCCCTCTTCCGTGGCGGCGGAAAGAATGGGATCGAAGCCGAACAGCATTTCCACAGAGCCGAGCTGCCTGCCGTCAGGCGATTTGACAGGAACAAGACCGCGTACCACAAAGCCGCCGCGCCCCAGCTCAATACCGCTGACAGGCTGGCCGGTTCTGTTCACATCAAGCACGGTCTGACGGAAAGAGGAAAGGTCGTCGGAAATATCAACCCATTTGCCGTTGCGCTTTGCCTGTTGCTTGCGCCAGAGGCGGGCAAGACTTCTGCCGTTTGGCAGGTGAAAATGCAGCTGCATGCTCTCGCCGGAAATTTCTTTGTAGCTGTTCAGCATGGGGGCAAGGGCTTTTCGCAGCATTTCGCGGGCGGCCTGTGACTCGGGAGAATTTTCGTCATCCATGTTGCCGCTGTGGGCAAGGGCATAGGCATCAAGCACGGCCGGTACCTTGGCAAAAACTGCGGCAAGGTTTGTGGCTGCTTCGGCTGTCTTGTGTATGTCGGTGCTGATGCGTGTGAAGCGGTTATGCACGGTGTCTTCAACGTACCGTTGCTTCATGTCGGTAAAAGAAGAATGGATCACCATGTAGCTGATGATTCCAAGTATGAGAACAAAGATGACTTGTGGAATGGATAATTTCCAGATGAGCTTCATCTGACCCCTCGTGAAGTATTTTGGGTTGTGGGAGCACTTCACTCGCCCTGCATATTCTGTCGGAGTTTAACGCTCCGGAACACACTGCCTTTCATCCGGTAGGATATATAAAAGGATTTCCCTATTAATAGTAATTACTAGAGAGATGAATATGATTTTATGCAGGGGCGGGAAATAAAGCGAACAGATATGACTATGGGAAGAAAAGAACTTTCAGAACGCGGAATGGCGCAGCAGAAGAGGAAATAGAGGACTGAATTGTGATTAATATCACAATTGGATGTCGATTTCGTGTCGAAATCTACAAAATGCGGGGAGTTGAGAGGAGGGGATCAGCGACGGCGGCGCTGCTTCTTGCCTGAAGTTTTTCCGGCGACGCGGTCAGCCACGCGGCGCTGTCTGGCATATATCTTGGCCTGCTGCTTTTCATCGTCCTGTGCGGCCTGTTCCTTGAGCAGCTTGCGGTAGTTCTCCACGCGGCGGCGCGTGATGCGGCCTTCTTCCACGGCCTTTTCAACGGCGCAGTCAGGCTCTCCGTCGTGCAGGCAGTCGGTAAACCCGCAGTGAAGGCCTATCTCGATGATATCCGCAAACACTTTGGCTATGCCGTGTTCGCACGAGGGCAGGCGCAGCTCGCGGAAGCCGGGCACATCCATGATGAGTCCGCCGTTGGGCAGCGTATAGAGCGTGCGGCTTGAGGTGGTGTGCCGTCCCTTGCTGTCAGAATCGCGGATGGCACCCGTGGGGGTGCGTTCTTCGCCGCTCAGCGTGTTGACGAGGGTGGACTTGCCCACGCCGGAAGAGCCGACAAGGGTTGCCGTCATGCCTTTTTCAACCCACGGGAAAAGGGCGTTTACGGTATCTATGGTCAGGGCGTTTACCACCACCACGTCCAGCCCGTCATGCAGGGCGCGCACCTGTGCGGCGCAGTCTTCCGCATGTTCGGCTGTGACCAGATCGCGCTTGCTGAGCACGACGACGGGGGTGACACCATATTCGTAAGCAATGGCGAGATAGCGCTCAAGCCGGGAAAGGTTGAAGTCGTCGTTGAGCGAGGTGACGATAAACAGCGTGTCCAGGTTGGCTGCAACCAGTTGTACGCTGGTGATGTCGGAAGGCGCGCGGCGGGTCACAAGGGTCTGGCGTTTCAGAATGCGCACAGGCCATTGGCCTGTTTCGTCCAGGATAAGCCAGTCCCCCACTGTGGGCCTGTCTTCAGGATCGCTGGAAAGCCAGTTGCCGGGAATGGCCAGCTGGCGTTTTCCCTCTGCCCCCATCACGAACAGGACCATGCTGTGTACGCTGCAGACGCGGACAATGGCGTTTTCCGCAGGGCGTTCGTCATCAAGCTGGTTTTCGAAGAAGTCGTTCCAGCCAAGTTCGGCAAGGTGGGGGTAGTTGGTACTTGTCATGCGTCCTTTGACAGTAGCGGGAATGGTGATTGTTGCAAAGTATTTCCGGCCCCGAAGGGCCGGAATGAATAATCAGTGATGCAATCCGCCGCAGTGCGGCAGGCGCGGTGCTTATGAGCGGGTTGCCTGCTCAGAGGCATACACCTCTTCGAGTATGGCGCCTGCACCCTGCTGTTTTACGGTCTCTGCAAGGGCAAGGCCCACGTTGCGGGCAGCAGCTTCGGCTCCGTTCACGGTTTCGCGGATGATACGCTTGCCTTCAAGGTCGGCCACAAAGCCCACCAGAGTGAAGGTGTCGTCGCCCGTCATGGTGGCGTGGCCCGCAATGGGCACCTGACAACCGCCCTGCAGACCGAAGAGGAAACCGCGTTCGGCTTCCACGCAGATGCGGGTGGGGCGGTGCTCAAGAAATGCCAGCATTTCACGGATGTCTTCGCGGTCCTGATGGAATTCGATGCCGAGCGCGCCCTGACCCACGGCGGGCAGGAAGCGGGGCGGCCCCAGAATTTCGTGCCTGGGAGCGGTGAGTCCCAGACGCTTCAGGCCGGAAGTGGCCATGATAATGGCGTCGAACTCGCCGTCCATGAGCTTGCGCAGGCGGGTATCCACGTTGCCGCGCAGCGAAACGACCTTGAGGTCGGGGCGCAGGGTCAGAAGCTGCGACTGACGGCGCAGGCTGCTGGTGCCCACGGTGGCACCCTGCGGCAGGGAATCCAGCGTGTCGTAGTTGACGGAAAGGAAGGTGTCCGAGGCGTCTTCACGCTGGGGAATGGTGCCGAGCACCAGACCTTCGGGCAATTCCATGGGCACATCCTTCATGGAATGCACGGCAAGGTCGGCTCTGCCGTCCAGAAGCGCTTCTTCGATTTCCTTGACGAACAGGCCCTTGCCGCCGACTTTGGCCAGAGGAACATCCAGAATGATGTCGCCCTTGGTTTTGAGAACCAGCAGTTCAACGGAAACCTTGCCCGCATGCTGCCGTTCGATGCAATCCTTGATGTGGTTGGCCTGCCAGAGTGCGAGCTTGGAGCCGCGCGTGGCGATGACGATGTTCTTCATTTCGCGTCCGCTTGAGCTTGAGGTTCCGTGCCGGTGGTTACGTGTTGCGCTTTGGCGCAGCAGGCCGCCGGATATTCGGGTGCGGCGGCAGTTCATGCTGCCGCACGGGATTTCGTACCGTGCCTGCGTTTACTTGCAGGTGGAGCAGTTGCCGCCGGAGCAGCCGGAGCAGCCGGAGCCGCCCGCACTGCCGGAAGGAGCAGAAACAGTGCCGCCGGGCATCTTGAACTGGGAGGCGGAAAGCAACTTGTGCGTAGCACCGGAAGCGCATGCGGGGCATGCCGGAGCGGCATCACCGAAAACCAGTTCTTCAAATTCCTTGCCGCAGGCTTCACATTTGTATTCGTAAATGGGCATAACAATTCCTCCGTGAATGTTTCACGGCATGAGATAATGCCGATCGCGCGATCGTCAAATGGTGTGGTTATTCGTGGCAGGCCCCGTCCGGCTCGTTCAGGTAGGGCTGCAACTCCATGACGTTCTCGAAAAGATAGTGATCTGTCAGTTGGCAGAGCAGGTGACCTATGGCAATGTGCACTTCTTGGACAAGAGGCGTATGACGGTGGGAAACATCAAGCAGATGTTCACACAAAGGGGCCATGCGGCCGCCGCCCTGTCCCGTGATGCCTATGGTGGTTATGCAGCGTTCGCGCGCCACCTTGAGGGCTTCAACGATGTTGTTGCTGTTGCCGGAGGTGGAGATGGCCACAAGCACATCGCCCTCTGTGGCAAGCGCCTGCACCTGCTTGCTGAACACAAGGTCGAAACCGTAGTCATTGCCGATGGCGGTGAGAATGGACGAGTCCGTCGTCAGGGCAATGGCAGGCAGAGGGGGACGTTCCATGAGAAAGCGGTTCACGAACTCGGCAGCCAGATGCTGCGAATCTGCCGCGCTGCCCCCGTTGCCGCAGAAGAGAATCTTGCCGCCGCGGGCAAGGCACAGGGCCAGAATCTTGGCCACTTCGTTCACCTTGTCGGCGTTGGCTTCGAAATAGGCTTCGCGCAGGCGGGCGCCTGCACGGGCATGTTCCAGAATCATCTCTTTGGCGGTATCGGTCATTAGTGCTCCTGCCTGTGAAAACGTATCACATATCCGTCGTTGTACCGTAAATCCATTCCGGCAGTATACTAAATGGCGCAAAGTGACAACGGTAAGCACTCCGCTTTTTCCCGCAGGAAAAAATATATGGCCCGAATGCCGCTTCAACCTTGATGGAATCGCGGCTTTTTACTAGGGAAATCCGATGAGCCGAACCATACATACAGTTTTTATCGTTACCAAGGCAGGACACACTGCTGCACTTGAGCTCGCGGCCTCCATGAAGGAGTGGTTCCTCGGGCGCGGATGCGAGGCGGAAGTGTTCGAAAACGGCCGTCTTCAGTGGCAGAAGGTAGTGTTCCCCGCCACCGGGGGGCTTGTGCTTGTGCTTGGCGGCGACGGAACCATGCTGAGCGTGGCGCGCCGCCTTGTGGGTTCGGACATCCCCGTTCTGGGTGTCAATCTGGGGCGCGTGGGGTTCCTGACCGAAGTGTCCGTGGATGAGTGGCAGACGCAGATTGAACGGCTCTTTGACGAGCGCGTGCGCTATGTGCGCCGCGTCGCCCTGTCCTGCATTGTGGAGCGCAGCTCGCATCGTATCTACAGCGGTGTGGCGGTAAACGACATGGTCGTGCATCGCGGTGCCCTTGCGCGGGTCATAAAGCTGGAACTGCATGTGCAGGGTGAGCGTCTCGGCGGCCTGCGCGCAGACGGGCTCATCGTTTCCTCTCCCACGGGTTCCACAGGCTATGCGGTATCCGCCAACGGGCCGCTCATCCATCCCGACCTCAACGCGTTTTCGGTTACGCCCATCTGCCCCTTCCTCAACGCGCTCAAGCCCTTTGTGCTGTGCGGTGATATGGAGCTGGCTATCGATATACAGGATACGGATACGGACCTGTATCTGACTCAGGACGGGCAGGACGGTGTCATTCTCAAAGCGGGCGACCGTGTTACCATTTCAACGGCCCCAAAGGGGTTGCTTGTGGCCGAACTGGGTTGTGCCAGCTATTTTGAAAGGCTGCGCACCAGAGGGTTCTACAAGGATCAGCAGTAGCTGCTGCCCCGCAGAGTATGCGCGGCAGGACATGAACACCAAGCCGGACTGTTCCGGCCGCCGCAGGCAACCGCCACGCGGGGCAGGGGCGGACCGGTTTTCCATAACCATACCGGAGGCCATTCATGAGCGTGTTGCCTGAGTTGAAGTCTGTGCGGGAGGTGCGTTGGGGCAAAGACCCTTACATGGATGCCTGGCTGCACAACTTCAAGACCGAAAACAATATCGAACACCTCATGAATCCGGAAAACGTAGCTCCTGACGAGCAACTCCGTTTCATGGTGGCGCTTGACGAGCAGCAGGTCTACATGCCCTGTTCCGATGTCATCTTCACACAGCTGCTGAGCAAGCACCGGCCCAAGACCCTGCATCTGGAATATACACGCATATGGCGTTTCATCGTGCGGCTCATCCGCCAGCACGGTCTCGACAGATACAATGAACGCCGGGTCATTCAGTTCTGCAAGATGCGGTTCCGCCAGCACTTCAATTCGCGGATAATGATTCCCTCGCGTCTGGCAAAGCGTCTTGTCAGCATAGTGCTCACCCAGTGCGCGGTCACGGACCCCTACAGGGAAGGCAAGCTCAAGGCCAACCGGCTTGCAGGCGAGTTTCTGAAGCGTCCCTCCACTGAGCGGCTCATTCTTGCCAATCCGCCGGAATGCAACTCCGCCGCCGATATACGCGAAATGCGCTGGGATCTGGATTTTCTCGAACTGCGCCGCCTGCTCTATCTTTCGACCCTGCCCGTGCTGTGGCAGGATAACGATCCCTCGCCGCTGGAGGTGGAAGCCGAGCTGGAAAAACCCTGCGGAGAATGCAGCCGCCTGCGCCTGCTGCTCGGACCGGAGGACGAAGAGCGCAAGAAGATTCTGTATCTTCCCGACGTGAGCGGGGCGTTCGTGTTCGACCTGAAGATCATCCACTCGCTCCTCCGTCAGGGGCATCAGGTTGTTCTGGCGCTCAAGGAAGGATTTTATTTCAACACCCCCACCCTGTGGGAGATTGAGCGAGACCCTGTTCTGAAGCAGGCCACGGCCGATGCCCATATCCTGCATGACGACAACGTGAGCAAGAACGACCTGTTGCGCATGTTGCGCGAGCACCGGTTCCTGATCATTTCCGACGGCACGCGCGAGCAGCTCAATCTGTACAAGACAAGCGTGACCTTTGCCCGCGCATGGAAGGAGTGTGATCTGATCATCGCCAAGGGCGGCCGGAATTACATGAATCTTGTCGGCTGCGGTCTGGAGTTTACCCGGGACATCGTGTGCTTCCATCGTTCCGAAGACGGCGAATTCCATCTGACCACCAAGCCCCGCGCCAAATGGGTGCGCAAGTTCACCGAGGCTGATCTGCACGACAAGGCCAAGGAAATTATCAGTGAAATGCGCGAAGCCCGTGCAACGGGCAAGAGCGTGATGTTCTACAGTGCGGTCATCGGTTCCATTCCCGGGCAGACCTCGCAGGCCATACGGGTTGTGGATACCTTTGTGCGCCATCTTCGCGAGCGGCTTGAAAACACCTTCATCATCAATCCCGCCGAGCATTTTGAAGAAGGTATGGATGGTGACGATCTCATGTTCATGTGGGAACGGGTGCAGAGAAGCGGCTTGCTTGACGTCTGGCGTTTTCAGACGGTTGAGGATATAGAAACGAGCTTCGCGCTTATGGGACGCAAGGTGCCTTCAGCATGGTCGGGCAAGGATTCGACCTATTCCACCGGATGCACAAAGGAAATGCGCATAGCGCTGGATATGCAGAAGTTGCACTCCGAAATGCAGATTATCGGCCCCAGCGCCGACAAGTTCTTCCGCAGGGCGGAGTACGGCGTAGGCAAATATTACGACGCGGGTATCAAGCAGCCCTAGGCTTGTGCGCGCATAACTGAATCAGGAACAGGCTTACCGTATCATGATCGGTTTTGAAGATATTTCGAAAGAATTGGAACGTTGTTTTGCGGCGCAGGTGCAGAGCACCGCTGACTGGCACGCGACGGAACCGGAAGATGCAACCGGCGCGGAAGAAGGCGCGGAACTGAAGAACCTGAAGGGGCTGGTTCTGGCACAGCACCTCATGAACTTCAAGCTCTGGCACGTGGAAGACATAGCCCGCCGCAAGGACGTGGGCCCCGAAGTCATTGCGGACTGCAAGTACCGCATTGACGGGCTCAACCAGCGCCGAAACGACTTTATGGAAAAGGTGGATGCCTGCATCGTGGGCATGATCGCTCCTATGCTGCCGCCGGTTGCCGATGGAGCAATGCTGCGCCACAATACGGAGTCGCTGGGCATGTCGGTGGACAGGCTTTCCATTCTCAGCCTGAAGATTTTCCACATGCGCGAGCAGACCGAGCGTACCGACGTGGATGAGGCGCATCGTGCCTCCTGCCGCGATAAGCTGGCCGTGCTGCAGGAGCAGCGTGCCGACCTTGCCCGTGCCGTGCTCGAACTGCTGGACGACTACCGTACAGGCGTGAAGCGGCCTAAGGTGTATTTCCAGTTCAAGATGTATAACGATCCCTCGCTCAACCCCCAGCTCTACAAGGGCGCGTAGGCAGAGAAGGGAAGGGCGGTCCCGACCGCCGCAGGCGGACCACTGCCGGGTTCCGCAAGATATGGATTTCAAGGAGATTGTCATGGCGAAGTATGAAGTTGTCATCGGGTTGGAAGTGCATGCCCAGTTGAAGACCGACTCCAAGCTGTTCTGTTCCTGCTCCACCCGTTTCGGCAACGACCCCAACGAGAACGTGTGCGAGGTGTGCTCCGGCATGCCCGGCGTGCTGCCGGTTCTGAACAAGCGGGCCGTGGAATTTGCCGCCAAAATGGGGCTGGCCATGAACTGCACGGTGCGCAACCGATCCGTGTTCGAGCGCAAAAACTATTTCTATCCCGATTCCCCGAACGGCTACCAGATTTCCCAGCTGGGCGAGGCGATCTGTCATGGCGGTCATATTGAGCTGAATATGGGTGAGTATGTCCGCAGAGTGGGTATTACCCGCATCCAGCTCGAAAACGATGCCGGCAAGTCCATCCATTCCGCAGCGGACAATGCCTCTTTCGTGGACCTGAACCGTACCGGCGTGCCGCTTATCGAGATCGTTTCCGATCCTGATATGCGCAGCGCCGAAGAAGCCGTGGCGTACCTCAAGTCGTTGCGCGCCATTCTGCTCTATCTGGGCATCTGCGACGGGAACATGGAAGAGGGCAGTTTCCGCTGCGACGCCAACGTTTCCCTGCGTCCTGCGGGACAGGAGGAGTTCGGCATCCGTGTGGAGCTGAAGAACATGAACTCCTTCCGCCATGTGCAGAAGGGGATTGAGTACGAAATTGCCCGCCAGCAGGACCTGCTGGACGACGGTGAACCCGTGGTGCAGCAGACCCGTCTGTATAATGCGGAGAAGAACGTCACCGCTGCCATGCGCGGCAAGGAAGAAGCCCACGATTACCGCTACTTTCCCGATCCGGACCTCATCCCCATCATGCTGTCGGATGAGCAGATCGCCGCATGGCGTGAAGAACTTCCGGAACTGCCGGAGCAGCGCAAGGCCCGCTTTGCGGCCGGACTGGGCCTGCCCGAGTATGATGCTGAGGTGCTGACGCAGGACAAGGACATGGCCGACTATTTTGAGGCGGCACTTGCAGCATTCAACAACCCCAAGAAGATCAGCAACTTCATGATGGGCCAGTTCCAGCGGGAACTCAATGAGCGCAACCTGACGGCGAAAGAGGCACCCATCCGCCCCGAGATGCTGGCAGAGCTTGTGCGTATTATTGAGGAAGGGCTTATCTCCAACAAGATCGGCAGCGATATCTTCCCCGATCTCTTCACCAGCGGAGCATCTCCCGAGGCATATGTGAAGGAGAAGGGCATGGTGCAGATCTCCGACACATCCGAACTCGAACGGGCTGTCGATGAGGTTATCGCCGAAAACCCCTCCGAGGTGGAGGCATACCGAGGCGGCAAGACCAAGCTGCAGAGCTTCTTTGTCGGTCAGGTCATGCGCAAGACGCGTGGCAAGGCCAATCCGGCCCTGGTGAACGAACTGCTCGCAAAGAAACTGTAGCGTATTGCAGTTTGTATATCGCATAATGTGACACGTCTGAGATTTGACCGTACCCGGCGGATTTGTGACGTGAAACAGGATGCTGCGAACCTCATGCCTGAGCATGGGTATCAGACTACCGAAATATGGCGGCCCCCCTTGGGGGCCGCTTTTTTATTGATGTGTAAGATACTGATTATGCATTTTCATGTAGTTTGCAAAATAAAGAAGAAACGTTTGATGATTTTGCTGCAAGTGTGTATTTTGCCTGCCATGAAAACTTTTTTATATTGCATGAACAGTGTGTCCTGTGTCAGAATTGAGTGAAGAATGGATGCTGTGCCGATGATATGAGCACTTCAGGCCATAGTGTTAGCGAGTATTGCATGATTGTGCATGCGATGCTTAACAAACTTCGGTTGTTTTAGGTGACTATTAACGTTGTAGCTGCTTATCCGGAGAAAGATGTGGACGACTATTTGAAAGGGGCATTGGAAATTGTGAAGGCGCAAGCCAGTGTGCGCACAATGACTGAAGAAGAAATCACCTCAATGGTACGCACGCTCGCTGATAATATTCGTGAGATCAGCAATGGTTCGGAAGAGGTCGGGTTTGAAGTCGATCCCGAGCTTGATCCCAAGAAGTCGATCAAGGAAAAATCCATAACCTGTCTCGAATGCGGCAAGTCGTTCAAGATACTCACCCGCAAGCACCTTGTGCTGCACGGGCTTGATGCTGCCGAGTACCGCGAGAAGTGGGGATTCAAGAAGAATACGCCGCTCGTTTGCAAGGCGTTGCAGCGTGAACGGCGCAAGAAGATGAAGTCTATGGCGCTGTGGGAAAAACGTCGTAAAGTAGTTGTACAATAGAATCGCTGTAAAGATTATGGGCCGACAGATTCACATTCCGTCTTTCACGGATACGCGGAATCCCGATATATCGGAGCTGGAGCTACCGGGGGGCAGATATCCAGCCATACACTGTATTGATGAGGAGAGCAGGAAAGAGCCTGCTTCCTGATACTACCAAAGGTTGATATTATACTGACGCGCCGTAATGGCGCGTTTTTCATTGCTGCAGTTAGAATTCCTCGCCCTTTGCATGGGCCTGAACCCTGCGCGCCGCCTCTACCGTGAAGTGGTCAGGGTGCAGTAAGGTGATGCACTTAGCGCCATCGGGGGAATACGTCTGTTCGATCATGCCCAGATGTTCAAGCTTGTAGAGGATGTCCAGCACCTTGTCTTCCGGGCTGACAAAGGCCTCTTTGAGCGACATGATTGTGTGCATGTAGTCGCATTTCCGCACTCCGTTGTGCGCCATGAGTTCAAAGGTTCTGCAGACGCCCTGAAACAGGCTGGGAACATGCATGGATTTTTTCGTGCTGGAGCGCAACCTGTGTACCAGTACGTCAATGAGCGTCTGCATGATCTGCGGGGACTCTCTGACAAAGCTGTCGAAGTGCTTCTGCTTCAGCTCCACGGCCCGCACATCGTCCAGCGCAACGGCTGTGGCCGTGCGCCGCTTGTCGTCCAGAATCAGAGACATTTCGCCGAACATGTTCACCGGGTTGAGAATGGCCAGCACCTTCTTCTTGCCATGCACGTCCTTGGACAGTTCCACTCTGCCTTCCTGCAGCAGGTATGCGGAATCTCCCCTGCTTCCCTCGCTGAATATCATGGAATATTTGAGAAAAGTTCTGACTGCGTAGGATGGCATGTAGACCTCCGGAAGAATGAACGATTGATTCAGCATAGCAGTTTTTCCACCGGAGGAAACATAAAAAGAAAGCTCCGCATAAAGCGGAGCTTTGAAAATTCAGCAAAATTATGAGGAGCTGCGTGTGCCGTTATGCGGTCAGCGGGTAAGCGCACCTTCGTGAGCCAGATGGATGCGTCCTTCCTGTTCTTTTTCAGGGCGCCAGGGCATTTCGGCCAGCACCATGCGGTAGCCGAAGGATACATAGAGCGAGGCATGGGTTTCTTCCGGGCTCAGGCGGAATTCGAAGGGAATGGCTCGCTCGTCTCCAAGGGCGCGGGGCAGGACTTCGACCTCTGCGGAATCGACAACATTGCCCGTGCTGTCACTGAGATATGCCGTGAATGAAAGCTGGTCATAATAGCGGGCCCATTCGGGGAAGAGCTCGGTATTGGGATAGGCCGTTCCCTGCAGGCCCACACCATGCTTGAGCGGCATGTTGTGAAACTCGAAACGCCAGAACTTCATGGAAATGGTCTGCGGTGTGTCCGTCAGCCAGGGGCGGCGGTCGAGGTGGCTCACATTGAGGTAGGTGCAGCCGGAGAGCGTCAGCAGCGCCAACAGAATCACGGCAGCGGCAAGCGGCATAAAGGCGCGTTTCATGGAGCGTTCCTGTCTCTTATTTGATGATGGGCGGACCCTGAACAAGCATTTCCGCAAGGGTCATGTTCACCCGCGGCAAAACACGCAGCTTGGCACCCACAAACTCCATCTCAAGCTGCACAAGTTCCTTGTAGAGTTCGGTTCTGTCCAGAGCGGGCACCAGTTCGTCTGGCATGTCCTTAACATTATCCACAAAGCGGTAGCAACCTGTAAACACTCTTCTGTCGCCGTTGGGCAGCAGCATGGTGTTGCGGGTGCCGTGCATGCGGCAGATCATCAGGCGGTGCTTGTACACGCCGCACAAACCGTCATCATTGAGAGGACACATCACGCTCGGCGGCAGCCCCATGGAAAGCGAGTGCTGATACTGGCGCACGGCTTCATGTGCCCGCTGCAGATAGCTTTCACGGCGTTCCTGCGGCAGCTCGTTCATACCCCGCCACAGATAGCTCCATTCAATATAGGTATGGTGCTGAAAGTAACTGTAGCAGCAGTTCTGCTGGCAGCCTTCGCAGCTCAGTCCGGCTTTTGCGGCGGTTTCCCCGTAGGCCGAAGACATGCGCTCGTACAGATCGCCAAGACGGGCGAAAACGCCCACGCCCTTGCCGCGCTTTGCGGTCTTTTTCATTATCGCGCCTCCAGCCAGTGCCGGATGGTCTGGGCACAGGTGTCGGGGGCAAGGTCATCGCAGCATACCGTGAAGTCGGCAGCAGCCTCGTACAGCGCCTTGCGTTCGTTATACAGGTCTTCGATGGTCTGCCCCGGGGCAATGGCAAGGCCGCGTTCAGGGTTGCGGCTGATGCGTTCCAGAATGACCGGCAGGCTCACATCCAGATAGATGACCGGTCCCAGCGTCTTCAGATGGTCCACTGCGGGCTGACGATATACCACGCTGCCGCCGGTGGAAATAACGGTTCTGCGTGCGCCTATGCGGCCTATTATGGAGCCTTCCACATCAAGGAACTCATCCTTGGTCATGCTGTCCGCCACGTCCTGCAGCCGGGTGCCGTAATGGGCCTCGATGATGTGGTCGGAATCAATGAACGCCCAGCTCAACTGGGCGGCAAGCGTTTTGCCCACAGTGGTTTTGCCCGCTCCCGCCATGCCGATGATGGAAACACATTCTTCGTCGGTGGCAACAGGTTGTCTCAGGTTCGGCGTATCGGACATGAAAAGCTATCCCTCTGGAATTATCATGTTGCATCAAGCAGGGTAGTTGTGCCTTTGCGTGGGCGTTGTGTCAACTTCATACCCTGCCTGCCCGGAGGCACATAACAAAACAGGCCCGCAAAAGCGGGCCTGTAAAGTGCGATGTGTCGAGTATCCGCAGCAGGCTGCGGAAAACGATTAACGCTTGGAGTACTGGAAACGTGCGCGAGCTGCGCGCTGACCGTACTTCTTACGTTCCTTCTTACGCGCGTCGCGGGTAAGGAAGCCGGCCTTCTTCAGTGCGCCGCGCAGGTCGGCGTCAACTTCCAGAAGAGCGCGGGAAATGCCATGGCGAACAGCCTGAGCCTGACCGGACATACCGCCGCCGGCAACGTTCACCTTGATATCGAACTTGCCGAGGTTCTTGGTCAGCTCAAGGGGCTGACGCACAACCATCTGCAGGGTCTTACGCGGGAAGTAGTCTTCGTAGGGACGGCCGTTCACAAGGATCTGGCCCGAGCCAGCGTAGAGGCGGGTCCTAGCGGTGGCGTTCTTTCTTCTGCCGGTGCCGTAATTAAATTCGTTGGACATGTTGTTCTCCTGCCTCTAGCTCTTAAGCCTGGATTTCCAGAGTCTGGGGATTCTGTGCCACATGGGGATGCTCAGGACCGACATAGATCTTGAGCTTCTTCAGCATGGCTGCGCCGAGACGGTTCTTGGGCAGCATGCCCTGAACAGCCTTGCGGATAACCTCTTCGGGCTTCTTGGCCAGCATGTCGGACAGGCTGGTTTCACGCAGGCCACCCATGTAGCCGGTGTACCTGTAGTACTTCTTGTCGGACATCTTTTTGCCGGTAACCTTGATCTTCTCGCAGTTCACAACCACGATGAAGTCGCCGTTATCCATATGGGGGGCGAATTCGGGCTTGTGCTTGCCGCGCAGGCGGTGAGCAATCTGAGTAGCCAGGCGGCCGAGGATCTTATCTTCGGCATCTACCACGAACCATTCGCGGTTGATATCTTCAGGCTTGGGGCTGAACGTCTTCATAATTATATACTCCTGAGTGCGAAGCTCGAAAGGTGAACTTCATAGGGAGTTTCAGGTTCGTTGTCAATAGTCAATAGCATCCGCACAAAACTTTGCGCAGCAAAGTCCTGTGTTACGTCAGTGCGCCGGAGAACATGTTCATCCGGCTTGCGCCACTTGTCAAAGTATGGCGTAAGGGTCACTGTTGCAGTTGCCGAGTTGGATTCAGCAGCATGCACCGGTCACCGGCACGACGGGAGCAGACGGGTAACGGGTGGGGCAAGGCCTCGTGGCCCTGGAAAAAAACGTCAGTCCCTCGTGGAAACTGTTGATCTCTATACTACGACAGCCTACCTTGCCAAGTGATTTTTTGAAAAAAAATGGGAGCGCCATATGTCCAATATTCGCAAGAGTCTGCTGCAGTTCACCTTTGCCGGAGCCTACATGAAGCGCTGGAACGACAAGCTGCGCCCCATGGAATTGCTTGAGGTGGACAAGCAGGCACACAAGATGATCGTGGCATGGCTGCTCTACCAGCTCAATGTGGAAGGCCGGTTGCAGGGAGAGCGCATCAAGCTTGGCGAGACCATCGTGGAAGGGGGTATTTTCGATTACTTCTTCCGTCTTGTCATCACAGACATAAAGCCACCCATATTCTATAGAATACGCGAGAATCCCACCCATTATGCCCAGCTCATAAGCTGGGTGCAGGGAGAGCTTGAACCGGTGCTCGCGCCGCTGGGCAACGAATTCTGGGAGCGCTTTGTCGCCTATTTCGCGCCCAACCGGAAGAAAACGCTCGGTGATGAAATTCTGGATGCCGCCCATCTGTATGCCAGTAAATGGGAATTCGACCTGCTCAAGAACCTGAACGGGTTCGATGACGAAATTCCGGAAATAGATGCCTCGTTCAACGAGCGGCTCAAGGCTTATTCCTACCTCAAGGGGGTGCCGGAACTGCTCTCCGGTTCCGACAACGTACTCGGCCGGCTGGCCAACCTGTGCGGGCAGCTGCGGTTTCAGAAGCGATGGTCGCAGACGCCCCGTGTTCCCGAAACATCCGTCATCGGGCACATGTTTCTTGTGGCCTGTTACAGCTATTTTTTCTCCATCGTGCAGGATGCCTGCGGTGCGCGCAGGCAGAACAACTTCTTCTGCGGGCTGTTTCACGATCTGCCCGAACTGCTGACCCGCGACATCATCTCGCCGGTGAAGAAGTCTGTGGATAAGCTCGATGACTTCATCAAGGAATATGAGGCGGAAGAACTTGAACGGCGGGTGCTCGCCCCCTTGCGGGCAGAAGGATACGAACGCCTTGCGTGGCGTCTCGGCTACTTCCTCGGTCTGGAGACCGGTTCGGAGTTCGACGAGGCCATTGTCGTGGATGGCAGCATCAAGAAATTGAATTTCGAACAGTTGCAGAGCCATTACAACGAGGACCAGTTCGACCCCAAGGATGGTGTCATGCTCAAGGCCTGCGATACGCTGGCTGCCTTTATCGAAGCGTACACCGCAGTGCGCAACGGCATTTCCGTGGATGAACTGCATCAGGCGTTGTGGCGGCTCCGCCAGCAGCACCGCAAGCTGGTTATCGGCAATATTCACGTGGGCGCGCTGCTGGCTGATTTCGATTGATTTGTCGCCCTTTGCAGTTGTCCCCTTTACCAAACAAGGACAACTGGTTACATTGAATTGTAAGCGTGTAACCTTTTAGCGGGGCCGTGCTGTCCCCAAGGGAGAATCATATGCTGTTACGTACCCGCGCCTGGGATATAGTTCGCGAGGAATTCCCCGTGCTCAGGGAGTCCAGTTCGCTGGCCGATGCCATGCGCGAGCTGAACGCTGTCAGCGACAGCGGCTGCCTGTGCGCTCTTGTGATGGATGACAACAGCCGCCTCAAGGGAGCTGTTTCCATGTGGGACACTGTGCGTTTCATGGAAGATAATCTGCTGCGTGGCGACGCGCTTCGCGGGTTGGACGAAAACCGTTTTGAGCAGATGTATGTGAACGCCTGCAAGGTTGCCGGTTCCACGTCCGTGAAGGATGTCATGGATACGAGCCCGACTGTGGTGGCACCCGATGAGCCTCTGCTCGTGGTGCTGGAGGACTTCGTGAAGAAGGGCCGCAGCTACGCGGTGGTCAAGGAAGGTCCGCGTGTTCTTGGTGTGATAATGATTGCTGACATTTTCAAGGAGATCAGCGGTCAGATCGTTTGTCACGGATAGGATCGGATAGGATCGGACAGGATAGGGAGTCAGTACGGCGTCTGGTCGGTGGCAACTATGCGTTTGCCCTGATTCTGGCTGGATATTTGGCACTTGGCACCCGTGCCACAGATAGTTTCGAAGCTCCGGCGACAGGTCTGCCTGTTGCCGGAGTTTTTTTATGAAGCGGCCGGGGCTTTTTCCTGCTGGGCTGTCTGTGCCTGCGCAGATTGCGCAGTACGGAATGCATCCGTCAGATAGGCGTGGTTGAGCAGCATGGTGAAGCGTTCATCATAACGGCGCTTGTCTTCGGCGAGCTTTCGTGCGGCCTCGGCGGGTTCCATGCCCGGAGCATAGGGGCGGGAGCAGACCATGGCCGAAAAGGAATCTGCAACCGCAACCAGCCTGCCGAAGCGGCTGATGGCTTCTCCCTTGGTTTTCTGGGGGTAACCGGAACCGTCCAGCCGTTCGTGATGCTCAAGAGTGGCCTGTTTCATTTCATCAAACGCAAAGCCCAGCTTGTGCATGATCTTGGCACCGATAAGGGGGTGCGGTGTCAGCTTGTCCTTTTCTTCCACCTTCAGGGGCGTGGTTTTGGCAAGGATGAAGGCGGGTACCTTGCACATGCCTATGTCGTGCAGCAGCAGGGCAAGGGCAGCCTTGTCGAGGTCGCGCCTGCGATATTCGGTGCGTGAGGCAAAGAACAGCCACGTCCCTATGACCAGTGTGTTCACTGAGTGGGTTGCAAGCGAATGGTCGCGGTTCAGACGCCGCATGAAGAGTTTGGCGCGGTGCCTGTCCTGCTGGAGAAATTCCGTGAACACCATGACGTCCTGATACAGCTGTTCGAAAACGGGCATCACCGGCTGTTCGGCAAATTCGTTTACGCGCAGCGCGAGGGCCTGCATGAACACGTCGGCGATTTCGCCCTGTTTGAGGTTCTGGTCCACCAGAACAAGGTCGAGCTGCTTGATGATGTGCTTGGAGTAGATAGGGTGGTCGGCCCGGGATACGAAAAGGTTGCCGCTTTCGCATAAATTATGCACCGCCTCAACCTGTTCGTTGGTGAGGCGGGCACCCTTTTTGCTGTAAGGTTGCAGCCGGGCAATGTTCTCCTTGAACTCGAAAAGGTCCACGGGAGGGCGGTATTTGGGAAAGCTTTCCAGAATAGGCAAGGCTATCTGGTAGTATTCTTCCTGAATCGCGTCAGGGATGAGGCTTCCGGCTGCACACATGTTATTTGCGGTATATTTTGACCAGGTTTGTACCTCTGGCCTTAGCCCCCGGCTTGGGCTGGCCTGCGGTGATGACGACATTGGACCCTTCGGGCAGAAGCGGACAGGTCTCGATAAAATATTCAGCCCGTTCAAGGTGGCCGGAAAGAGCCTTGTTCACGCCTTCAGGCTTTACGCCCCATGAAAAATTGAGTCCGCGCAGGGCTTCAGGATCAGGGGTAAGGGCGTAGATGATCTGCCGGGGTCTGCGGGCAGAGAGCTGTCGCGCCGAGGAGCCGGACATTGAGTGCGAGACAATGGCATCGGCCTGCGTCTTTTCTGCCAGCAGGCAGGCGGAGTAGGCGAGGAAGTCCGGCGTTCCTTTTTCGTCGTCCGGGGGGCGCACCTTCTGGGCCTCGAACTGAATTTCTTCGGCCTGTTTGGCGATCTCTACCATGAAGCTAACGGTCTCCACGGGGAATTTGCCCATGGCCGTTTCTTCGGAAAGCATCACGCAGTCTGCGCCGTCGAGCACCGCGTTGGCAACGTCCGTGGTTTCGGCACGGGTCGGCGCAGGGTTGTTGACCATGGAAAGCAGCATCTGCGTGGCCACGATAACGGGCTTGGCAGCCCTGTTGCAGGCCCTGATGATGCGCTTCTGCATGGCGGGCAGCATGGGCAGGGGGCATTCCACCCCGAGATCGCCGCGTGCAACCATGACCACATCGGTCACCTCAAGTATGTCTTCCAGCCTGTCCACGGCGTTCTGCCGTTCCAGTTTGGCAACCACGGGAATATTTTTTCCCGCTTCCCTGATGATGGCTTTGGCGGTGAGAATGTCTTCCGGCGTCTGTACATAGGACAAAGCGCAGGCATCCACACCCAGTGCAAGACCGTCGCGAAGGTCTCTTTTGTCCTTGTCTGTCATGGCCGGAAGGCGTACCGGCTTGCCGGGCAGGGCGAGTCCCTTGCGGGAAGTGAGAATGCCATTGTTCTGACATTCCATCTCGAACGCCCCGAGGGGCAGCTTTTCCGTAATCACGAACTGGAGAACGCCGTCGCTGAGCACAACCTTGTCGCCCACTTCAAGGGTTTCCATGATGGGCGGGTTGTCAAAGGGAATGAACGGCAAATCTCGCACCATCTCCGATCCGGAGGGACCCAGCACCACCCTGTCGCGCTGATCCAGGGTGATCGTACCCTCCCGGAGCTCCCCGATGCGTATCTTGGGGCCCGAAAGGTCCTGCAATAGGGTGAGGGGGACACCGTGCTCCTTCTCCAGTGCGCGAAGGAGCGCGATAAGATCCGTGAACATGGAGGCATCACCATGAGAGAAGTTCAGGCGAAATATGCGCACCCCATTCTGGATCAGCCTGGTCAGGGTTTCCGGCGAGTTGGACGCCGGACCTATGGTGGCGATAATTTTTGTTCTCATACCTGAAACTCTTGGTGATTTGCCACTTTCTGTCAAGTGTATTTGTCCCGAGAATATTCGATAATCTACAAAAATTCTAGATAAAAAAAGGTTATGAACTTGACACTTGCAACTATATAAAAGAAAAAGTGGTAAAGTGTGGTAAAAAGTGGTAGGAAGTTGAGCTATGTTGTTCAGAGGACGATCACACCGCAGCCTCGACCCCAAGGGCAGGCTCATGTTGACCCCGGAAATACGGGACATTCTGCTTTCTCGTTCGCAAGAGGGAAGGCTGGTGCTCACCACGTATGACCGGTGTGTGGTCGGCTATCCTCTGCCGGACTGGGAAGAGTTCGAGCAGAAGTTCCAGAAGTTGAAGACCCCTTCGCTCAAGGTTCGGAACTTCCGCCGTCTGGTCATAGGCGGCGCAGAGGAAATGGCTCTGGACAAGCAGGGACGCATCCGTATTTCCGCGGATCACATGGCCTATGCCGGACTGGACAAGGATGTTGTCATCATCGGGCAGGGCAGCAAGTTCGAAATCTGGGACAAGGCGCGGTTCGAGGCGCTCATGTCCGAAGACAGCTTTGATGACGTGGCCGATGAACTGGCCGACAGCGGGATCGATTTCCCGATTTAGCCTGTCATACTTACAAGGAAGGGAAGCCTGTGACACAAGGCGAGGAATCAAGTCGCTCCGGGGCAGAATGGAGTGATCATGTTCCCGTGCTGCTCAATGAAGTGCTGGAATATCTGGCACCCAAACCGGGCGGTTATTATCTGGACGGTACTCTGGGTCTTGGCGGCCACAGTGAAGCCATCATGGAAGCTGCTCAGGGCAAGGCTCAGCTCGTAGGTCTTGACCGCGATATGGCCACGCTGGGGCGTGCCCGCAAGCGCCTTGAGCGGTTCGGCGACAACGTTCATCTCTTCCATTCAAAATACAGCGACTACGAAGAAGTTCTCGATGAGCTCGGTTGGGACTTGCTTGATGGAGCTCTCCTTGATATCGGCGTCTCCTCCATGCAGCTGGATCAGGCGGAGCGTGGCTTCAGCTTTAATGCCGACGGCCCTCTGGACATGCGTATGGACCCCGACGGTGACACGCCCCCTGCAAGCCACATAGTGAACAAGGCCAGCGCTGATACGCTGCGCATGATCATCGGCAAGTATGGCGAAGAACCCATGGGTGGGCGTATTACCAACGCCATTCTCGATGCGCGTGCCAAGGCTCCCATTGAAACGACTCTGGAACTCGCAAAGATCGTTGAGATGGCCTATCCGGCCAAGTGGCGCGCGCAGGCCCGCAACCATCCTGCCACCCGCACGTTTCAGGCGCTGCGCATGGCGGTGAACGGTGAACTCGACGAGCTTGAATCTTTTCTGGAAACGATTATACCCCGCCTCCGCCCCGGAGGTAGAGTGGTCGTCATTTCTTTCCATTCTCTTGAAGACCGATTGGTCAAGCATGCCTTTGCCGACGAGGCCAAGGGATGCATCTGTCCGCGGCAGATACCGGTGTGCGTGTGTCATCACACGGCACAGGTTCGTATTTTGACAAAGAAACCCGTCATGGCCGGCGAAGAAGAACTGGCGCGTAACCGCCGTTCTTCCAGTGCCAAGCTTCGGGCGGCGGAAAAGTTGTAGAGGGGGCCGTCATGAACAATGGCATGAGCGGCTGGATACTCGGAACCATTCTCGCAGCGATGACGAGCCTTGTGCTCGGCCTGACACTGGTGTGGCTGAACATCGAGCGGATGGATATAGCATACGGCCTGCAGAAGCTGCAGGTGGAGCTGGACAACAGCGCCGCACACGGAGCCAAGCTCGAACTTGAGCGGGATAACCTGCTCGCACCATACCGCCTGCGCCGCAAGGCGGAGGAGTTCGGAATGCGACCGGCTGTTCCCGGCCAGATTCGTCGATTGGAAGACGTACAGTAGTATCTGAGGAGTACAGGCGTGGTTTTCGGAAGAAAGGCAAAAATCCCCCGTAACAAGGCGGTAAAGAAACCTGCCCATCAGCGTGTCAGCGGACGCGACTGGGGCCGGTTCCGTCTTGGTTTTGTGGGTGCCTTCTTCTGTCTGGTCTGGATCTCTCTGTGGTGCCGTGCCTTCTATGTACAGATTTATCGCGGACCGGAGTTTGCCGCCAAGGCCACGCGCCAGCACCTTGCCCCCGAACTTGTTACGGGCCGCCGAGGTTCCATTCTTGACCGCAACGGGCAGATTCTGGCCCGTAGCGTGGCGAGCAAGTCCGTGTTTGTCCGACCCGTCGAGATGACGAATGTCAGTGAGACTGCGCGGGTTCTGGCTTCTGCACTGGAAATGCCGGTTTCAGCCGTGCGGGCCAAGATTCAGGAACGCCGCCGTTTTACATGGATAGCCCGCAAAATCAGCGACCGCGCCGCCGTAACCATCAAGGATGCCAAGCTTCCCGGCGTGTACCTTTCAACGGATTACAGCCGCATCTACCCGAACAGGCAACTGGCGGGCAGGCTGCTGGGGTTTGTGGGGATGGACGATCAAGGGTTGGAGGGCCTTGAACTTACACAGGACGAGCAGCTCATGGGGCAGGACTCGAAATATGTGGTTCAACGCGATGCTGCCGGACGAAGGTTATACCTTAATGGTCCGGAACGGGACCCGTCGATAGACGGGCTTGATGTCCGGCTCACACTGGATGCGCAGATACAGTTTTTTGCAGAGGAGGCACTTGCGGAAGCAGTGACCTCCTTTGAGGCGTCATGGGGCGGGGCGCTCATGGTGGACGTGGAGACAGGCGATATTCTGGCCTGGGCACAGGTTCCCTCGTTCAACCCCAACGTCTACAACCGGTATTCCCCCAGCCAGTGGCGCAACCGTGTTGCTGCCGACGCGCTGGAAATGGGTTCTACCATCAAGCCTTTCCTCATTGCCGCGGCACTCGAAGAAGGCAAGATAACGCCGGACAGCCTCTACTACTGCGAGAATGGCCGGTGGCAGCTTCACAATGTGCGCATCAAGGATACGCATAAATATGAATGGCTGCCCGTTGAAAAAGTGCTGCGTTATTCGAGCAACATCGGAACCGCCAAGATCGGCCTCGATCTGGGTGCTTCCGCCTACTACAGCTATCTGACCCGGCTGGGCTTCGGCGAAAAGACCGGACTGCCCGTGCGGGGCGAAAGTCTGGGCATTCTGCGTCCTGCCAACCGCTGGCAGGAAGTGGACCTTGCCAACGCGGCATTCGGTCAGGGTTTTTCCGCCACCATGCTGCAGCTGGCGCAGGCCTATCTGTGCCTTGCCAACGGCGGCGTGCGTAAGCCCCTGCGGCTTCTGGCAGACAGCACAGAGCACGGCCCCACCGAGCGCATTTTCTCCGAGGCAACGGCAAAGACCGTGCTCTCCATGATGCGCTCCGTGGTTGAAGACGACGGCACCGGCAGGGCGGCCCGCATTCCTGGCATCAGCGTGGGCGGCAAGACCGGTACCGCGCAGAAGGCCAGCCCCCAGGGCGGCTACGGTGACAAATATACCGGCTCTTTTGTGGGCCTGATTCCGGCAGAATCCCCGCGCTACATTCTCATGGTTGTGGTGGATGAACCCGAGAAGAACCATTACGGCAGCGTCATCGCCGCGCCTGCGTTCCGCCAGATAGCCATGCGTTCCATGGCGTACATGGGAACATTGCCGGATACCGGAGCGGGCAGCACATTCACCGTCGCGGGTGAACCGGAGCTGAATGAGCGTACGCCGGGGGTATCGGAAATCCGCCGCGATGTTTCGAAGACCGCACTGGCAGACGATTCCGCAGTGCCGGACGTGCGCGGCAGATCGTTGCGCTGGGCCGTAGAAGCTTTTGCCCGCAAGGGCATCATCCCCACCGTGAAGGGTGACGGACTTTTTGTGAAGAAACAAAGCCCCCAGCCGGGAACCCCCTGGCCCAGGGAAGGCTCGCAGAATTACATTCTCTGGCTTTCGGAGCGCTCTTAGCATGACACAGGTAATGACGTTGGAACAGCTGGCGGAACAGATCCGCACCGGTCTGGTTTCTCTGCACACGGATTCGCGCAAGGTTATGCCCGGTGACGCGTTTGTCGCAGTGCCCGGTGCATCCATGGACGGCGGCGACTTCATCTGCGATGCCCTTGAAAAAGGGGCGGCGTATGTTGTGTGCCGCGAGCGCAGCATGCCTGCAGATGCAGGTGATGCCCGCTTTGTGCTGCATGAGGACCCGCAGACCGCGCTGGGCATTCTGGCCGGCGTCAAGTTCAGCACCACAGAGCTTTCATTCCCCGTGGTGGGCGTGACCGGAACCAACGGTAAAACTACCGTGACCTACATGCTTGAGCATCTTTTCAATGCCGCTGGCCGCAGGGCCGGTGTCATCGGCACCGTGAGCTACCGCTGGCCCGGCACCGAGCTGGAAGCCAAGATGACCACTCCGGACTGCCTCAAGGTGCACGCGCTTCTGGCCCGCATGGCCGTGGCAGGCGTGGATGGCGTGTTCATGGAAGTCTCTTCGCACGCGCTTGACCAGAACCGCACGGCGGGAGTCGAGTATTCCGGTGCCATCCTGACCAACCTGACGCAGGACCACCTTGATTACCACGGCGACATGGAAACCTATTTTCAGGCCAAGCGCCGTCTCTTCACTTCGGTTCCCAAGGCCGGCAAGGCCTGCGTGGTGAACGTGGATGATCCCTATGGCCGCCGCCTGCTGCCCGAACTGCCCAACGGCATCGGCTTCACGCTGCATGACGTGAAGATTGAAGGCTGCCGTATTCTCAGCGGCGAAGTGCTTTCGTGCACCGTTGAAGGTCTGCACCTTCGCATGACCCTTGACGGCGAGAGCTGGGAACTGGTTTCGCCGATGGTCGGTTACCATAACGCTTCCAACCTGCTGGCCGTGCAGGGCATGGGCCGCGCGCTCGGCCTGAGCGCCGAAGACATGCGCGGGCTGGAAGGCTTCAACGGCGTTCCCGGCAGGCTGGAGCGCATTCCCAACGCGAAGGGCGTGCATGCCTTCGTGGACTACGCCCACACCCCCGATGCCCTTGAAAACGTGCTTACCGCCCTGCGCAGGGTGGGGTTTGAACGCATCATCACCGTGTTCGGCTGCGGCGGCGACCGCGACCGTCGCAAGCGTCCCCTGATGGGCGAGGCCGTGTGCCACCACACCGATGTGGCCGTGCTGACCTCCGACAACCCCCGCACCGAAGATCCCGTTGCCATTCTGGAAGACGTGAAGCCCGGACTCGGCGGCTGCACCCGCGTGCTCATTGACCCCGATCGCAGAAAGGGCATTGCGCTGGCCGTGGCGGAAGCGCGTCCCGGCGACTGCATTCTCGTGGCAGGCAAGGGGCATGAAGACTACCAGATCATCGGTACACAGAAATTTCCTTTCAGCGACCAGGCCGTATTGAAGGAGCTGCTCGGGTGAAACTCACTCTGAACACCATACAGAACGCCATGGGCGCTGTCGGTTTTCTCGGCGATGCGGGAGACGTGATCCCAACGGGAGTGCAGACAGACAGCCGTGTGCTGAAGAAGGGCGAACTGTTCTTCTGCATCTCCGGCGAGCGCTTCGACGGGCACAACTTTGCACGCCTTGCCGTTGAGCACGGTGCCTGCGCAGTGGTTGCCGAGCGTCCTCCCTTCTCCATGGACGAGATGTGCTCCATGGAATGTGAAGAGGGCGGGGTGCCTTTGCTCATGGTTCGCAACTCCGTGGATGCACTTGGCAGACTGGCCGCGTATCACCGCCAGCAGACCTCGGCCACCGTGGTCGGTGTGACCGGAACCGCAGGCAAGACCACCGTGAAGGAAGTGCTGGCACAGGTGCTCTCCGTGCGCGGCGAAACCGCCCGCAACCATCTGAACCTGAACAACCAGATCGGCCTGCCCGTATCCATGCTTGCCGCCACCGGCGAAGAGCGCTTCTGGGTCATGGAGGCAGGCATCAGCGAACCGCATGACATGGATGAACTGGCCGGTGTGCTCCGTCCCGACCTCGCCATCGTGCTGAATGTGGGCAGCGGCCACACGCAGGGTCTGGGCGACAAGGGCGTGGCCTACTACAAGGCCCGCATGCTCAACTACATCGCCAAGGGCGGTGTGGGACTCGTGAGCGGCGACTATCCGGACCTTGTCCGCGAAGCCAGAAGAAATTTCCGCGAAGTGCGTCTGTTCAGCGTCAAGGACCCTGAAGCGACCTACTTTGCCGAGTATGCCGGACCCGAATCCGAAACTCACGGCCGCTACAAGGTGCGTCTGGAGGGCAGGGACTTCGAGATCGTTGCGCCGTTCCGCGGTGCCTTCGCTGCAGAGAACGTGGTCGCCGTAGCGGCAGCCGCCTACATTCTCGGACTCAAATCCGAAGAGATCATCAAGGGCTTTGCTGATGCCAGACTGCCGGAAAAGCGCTTCTGCTGCCAGCAGCGCGGCAACTGGCTGGTCATTGACGACAGTTATAACGCCAATCCGCTTTCAAGCGCACGCATGCTTGAAACGGCATCGGAAATGGCGGGGGGAAGACCGCTCATGCTGGTCATGGGCGAAATGCGCGAACTGGGTGGTGAAGCGGTCTCTGCTCACGTCCAGCTCGGCAAGAACATGGCGGAAGCTGCTCCTGAAGCGGTTTTCTGGGTCGGGGGCCACGCGGAAGAGGTTCGCCGCGGACTGGCCGAAGCAGGCTGGTCGGGCGAGATGCAGATTGTTCAAACTCCAGAGGATTTTGTGAACCGTTTCATGGATACGGGCCTGCGGGCCGGTTTGGTTCTTTTCAAAGGGTCGCGCGGCAACAAGCTCGAACGGCTTGTGGAAGCGTTCTGCGTAGAACCCTGCAAGTTGGAGGAAGGCGATGCTGTATAATCTGCTTTACCCCCTGAGCGATGAATTCCCCCTGTTCAACGTCTTCCGGTACATCACCTTCCGTGCCGTGTGGGCGCTGCTTACGGCACTTCTGCTGTCCATCTTGCTCGGCCCCCGCTTCATCAAGTGGCTGCAGCGCATCAAGTGCGGTCAGTACATTCAGGAAGAAGTGGCCTGTCACAGCGGCAAGGCCGGCACGCCTACCATGGGCGGCCTGCTCATAGGTTTTACCATGATCACCAGCTCACTGCTGTGGTGCGACCTGACAAACACGCGGGTGTGGCTCACCCTGTTCGTGTTCACCGGGTTCGGCCTTGTGGGCTTTATCGACGATTTTTCCAAGCTGCGCCGCAAGCGTAACAAGGGCCTTTCCGCCAAGGCAAAGTTCCTCTGGCAAATGGCCATCACCGCTGTGGTCATGTGGGTACTGGTGCAGGACCCCGCCTATTCCACGCAGCTCTCCGTGCCGTTCTTTAAGAACATCACCCCTGATCTTGGCTGGCTGTATCTGCCGTTTGCCATGTTCGTCATGGTCGGTGCCTCCAACGGCGTGAACCTCACCGACGGCATGGACGGCCTTGCCATAGGGCCCACCATCATAGCGGGCATCGTCTTTTCGGTGTTCATCTATGTGGCCGGTCACGCGCAGATTTCCTCCTACCTTCAGGTACCCGCCGTACCCGGCGTGGGTGAGGTGACCGTTGTCTGCGGTGCGCTCATTGGCGCGGGCATGGGCTTTCTCTGGTTCAACGCCTATCCGGCACAGGTGTTCATGGGCGATGTGGGCAGCCTCTCGCTCGGCGGCACGCTCGGCTTCCTTGCCGTGCTCTGCAAGCAGGAACTCATCCTGCTCGTGGCTGGCGGCCTGTTCGTGGTGGAAACCCTCTCGGTCATCCTGCAGGTGGGCTATTTCAAGTTTTCCGGCGGCAAGCGCATCTTCCGCATGGCCCCGCTGCATCATCATTTCGAATTGAAGGGAATACCGGAGTCCAAGGTCATCATCCGGTTCTGGATAACCTCGGCACTGCTGGGCCTCGTCGCCCTCAGCGTGCTCAAGCTCCGCTAGGTTCATGGTCATGAAGATATCCTGCCAGCAGAGTCCCGTTACCACAGGCATGAAGGCCGTGGTTGTGGGTGTGGGAAGCACCGGCATGGCTGCCGCAGAGCTGCTGCATGCCCTTGGCGCACAGGTGCGCATTGTGGACCGCAGCGCGGACAAGGTTACACCCGCATTTCGTGAGGTTATCGAAAAGTTGGGTTTTGAGACCGCCTTTGGCGATCACTCCGTGGAGCAGTTTGCCGGAGCGTCGCTTGTGGTGCCCAGCCCCGGTGTTCCTGTGCTCAAGATACAGCAGTATCTGCCTGCCGATGCGCTTGTGATGGCGGAAACCGAACTCGCGTGGCACTGCGTGCAGCACATTCCCGTGCTGGCGGTGACGGGCACGAACGGCAAGACCACCACCGTGCGCCTGTGTGCAAAGATGCTGGAAGATGCTGGCAAGAAGGTGTTTCTCGGCGGCAACATAGGCACCCCTCTCAGCCGTTTCGTGCTGGAAGGCGGCGAGGCCGATGTGCTGGTGCTGGAACTCTCCAGCTTCCAGTTGCAGACCTGCTCGGCACTGCGCCCCAAGGTGGGCGTGCTGACCAATATCACCGTGGACCATCTCGACTACCATAAGGACATGGACGAATACACGGACGCCAAGATGCGCCTGTTCGCCCGTCAGACCGTTGAGGACAAGGCCATTTTCGGTCCCGGTCTTGAGGATTTGCCGTACCGCCACGACGTGAAGGCGGAAATCTGGTTCTTCGACGATTCTTCCCGCTTCCCCGATGCACTGCTGAAGGGGCGGCACAATCGTCTGAATATGGAAGCCTCCTTCCTTGCCTGTTCAGTGTTCGGCGTGACTGAAGAAAGTGCGGCAGCCACGCTGCGCGAATTTGTCGCAGCCGAGCACACGCTGGAAACCGTGGGCGTCGCCAGGGGCGTGACCTTTGTGAACGACACCAAGGCCACCACCGTGGACGCCGTGCGCGCCGCGCTGGAAACCTTTGACGCTCCCATCCTGCTGCTTGCAGGCGGCGTATACAAGGGCGGAGACCTCTCCACCCTTGCCGGACTCGTGCGCAGCAAGGTGAAGGCTGTGGGACTGTATGGCAGCAGCCGTGAGAAATTTGAACAGGCATGGGCCGGTTGTGCGCCCATGTCCTACGACACGACCATGGAAGAAGCCGCAAGACGGCTCATGGATAAGGCTGCCGCAGGCGATGTGATGTTGCTTGCTCCCGCCACGTCCAGCTTTGACCAGTACGCCAACTACCGGGCCCGCGGTGAGGACTTCCGCCGCATCTACAGCCTGTTGGCAGGAGAATAGGAAGTATGTCCCCTTTGAAGAAGACCGCATGGAACATGGACTGGGTACTGCTCGCCTCGGCGGTGTGCCTTGTCGCCTTCGGCCTGACCATGGTGCTGAGCGCCAGCGGTATCATGGCCGAGAAGTTCTATGCGGATAAGTACTTCTTCTTCAAACGCCAGTTGCTGTTCGCAGGGCTTGGCGGGCTGGGCATGGTGGCGCTTGCCTCCATGCCGCGCAAGCTTCTCTATCAGCTGCAGTATCCGGCGCTCGGCATAGCGCTTGTGCTGGTCATTCTTACGCTGACTCCGGTGGGCACCAATATCAACGGTGCCAGTCGATGGATATCGTTTGGATTTTTTGCCGTGCAGCCCATGGAATTCGCCAAGATCGCCCTGGTGCTGTATCTGGCCTATTTCTTCAGCGCCAAGCAGGAGCTGGTAAAGACCTTCTCCAAGGGGGTCATACCTCCCTTTGCCGTAACCGGCCTTTTCTGCCTGCTGTTGCTCAAGCAGCCGGACTTCGGCGCTGCCGCAATGATGGCCATGTTGTTGTTCTTCATGTGTCTTGTAGGCGGAACGCGCCTTATCTATCTGGTCGCTTCCGCAGTACTGGCAGGCGGAGCAGGGTGGCTGCTCATCATGCGTTCCAGCTACCGCTCGCGCCGCATGCTCGCCTTTCTCGACCCGTTCAAGGATGCGCAGGATACAGGCTATCAGCTCGTGCAGTCGCTCTTTGCCATGGGTTCCGGCGGTATAGCAGGGCAGGGACTCGGCGCAAGCAAGCAGAAGCTTTTCTTCCTGCCCGAACCGCACAACGACTTCATCATGGCGGTGGTAGGCGAAGAACTGGGCTTTGTGGGTGTATCCCTGTTTTTCATTATCATGGGCGTGTTCCTGTGGCGCGCCTACAGAGTGGCCTACAAGCAGGAAGACCTGCGTGACCGCCTCACCGCGTTCGGGCTGGCGCTCATTCTCACGCTCGGTGCCGTGTTCAATCTTGCCGTGGTCATGGGGGCCGCACCGCCCAAGGGTGTTGCCATGCCATTCATGAGCTACGGCGGCAGTAGCCTTCTGGCCACTTTCGCCTGTGTGGGCCTGCTGCTCAATTTTTCAAGAACGTCTGAAGGGACGGCGTAGGATATGCAACGCGTGATATTCACCACCGGAGGAACCGGTGGACACATCTTCCCGGCGCTGGCCGTGGCAGAGGAACTTCGGAAGCGGTTTCCCGAGGCCGAATTCCTGTTCATAGGCGGCGAGTACGGGCCGGAGCGCGACATTGTCACGCGGGCCGGAATCGAATTCGTGGGCCTGCCCGTGCGCGGAGTGCTCGGCCGCGGTGTGCGCGCCGTGGGTGCCGTGTTCGGCCTTGCTGCTGCAACGGTGCGTGCCATGGGCATTATCGGCAGGTTCAACCCCGATGCCGTTATCGGCTTCGGCGGGTATGCCGCCTTTGCCGCATGCATGGCCGCCAAGCTGCGTGAAAAGCCGGTGGCAGTGCACGAGCAGAACAGTGTTCCCGGCCTTGCCAACAAGCTCATCGCCAAGGTGGCCGACCGCGTGTTCATTTCCATGCCTGATCCGGCGGAAAATTTTCTGCCCCGCAAAACAGTGCTGACGGGCAACCCCGTCCGCGCTGATATCAGGGCGCTGCGTGATCATTCCATGAACACGACGGGTGCGCGCCGTCTTCTCGTGGTGGGGGGCAGCCTTGGTGCCCGTGCCGTGAATACGGCGGTTATCGCCATGCTGCCTGCACTGCGTGATGCCGGTGTAACCGTGCAGCACCAGACAGGGCAGGCCGATTTCGAACGGGTTCGCACTGCCTATGCGGAAGCGGGCATGCAGGATTGCATTGTCTCCCCGTTCATCGACGATATGGCAGCAGCCTATGCGCAGGCCGACCTTGTGCTGTGCCGTGCCGGAGCCACCACCGTGGCGGAGCTGACCGTGGCGGGCAAGCCTGCCGTGTTCATTCCCTTTCCGCATGCCACGCACAACCATCAGGTGCACAACGCCCGCTACCTTGAGCGGCAGGGCGCGGCTCTGGTGGTTGAAGAGCGCCAGCTGGCCGAAGGTGCATCCGATTACGTGGAAATTTCAACTCTGGTTACCGAACTGATCTGCGATGCATCCCGCCTGAAAACCATGGCGGGCGCTTCCCGCAGACAGGGATGGCCCGAAGCCGCTTCCAACGTGGCAAGCGGGCTGCTCGATATAACGCGCAAGGCGCCTCTGGCGTCTCTGGTGCATGAATACAAGAAGTAGGTGCGAGATGATCAAGGTTCGCAAGATTCACATGGTGGGTATCGGTGGGGCAGGCATGAGCGGCATAGCCGAAGTTCTGCTCAACCTCGGCTATGAAGTGGCCGGCTCCGATATATCCGACGGCCCCGTGGTGCGTCGCCTGAAGAATCTGGGTGCTGAAATCTACATCGGCCACGGTGCCGACAATGTGACAGATGCTCAGGTACTTGTGCGTTCCTCAGCCGTGAAGGACGACAACCCCGAGGTCATTGCCGCACGTGAGAAGAAGATTCCCATCATCCCCCGTGCCGAAATGCTTGCCGAACTGATGCGCCTGCGTACCGGTCTGGCGATAGCGGGGACGCACGGCAAGACGACCACCACATCGCTCACCGCCGCCATTTTCGATGCCGCGCAGACCGACCCCACCGTCATTATCGGCGGTCGCCTCAATGCATACGGCACCAATGCCCGTCTGGGCGAAGGGCAATTCCTGATCGCGGAAGCGGATGAATCCGACGGTTCCTTCCTCTGTCTGCTGCCCATCATGACCGTGGTGACCAACGTGGACCGCGACCACATGGACTTTTATGCCGACCAGCAGGCTATTGACGATGCCTTTGTGCAGTTCATGAACAACGTTCCCTTCTATGGTTCCAACGTTGTGTGCGGCGATGATCCCGGTGTCCGCAGGCTGCTGCCCAGAGTGAAGCGCCCTGTCATCACCTACGGCTTCGGACGCGAGAACGAAGTCAGAGCCGAGGTGCTTTCCTGCGCAGAGACAAGCCGTTTCCGCGTTGTCGTGAAGGGACGTGACATCGGTGAGGTGAATCTTTCCCAGCCCGGTCGTCACAACATCCTGAACGCACTGGGTGCCATTGGTGTGTCGCTTGAGTCAGGAATTTCCGAAGCTGCCTGCCTTGAAGGCCTTTCCGGATTTACCGGTGTGGGCCGCCGCTTCGAACGCAAGGGTGAGCGCAACGGTGTGCTGGTGGTGGATGATTACGGCCACCATCCTGCCGAAGTTGCCGCTACCATCGGCACCGCAAAGCAGTGTTTCCCCAACCGCAGACTTGTGGTTGCTTTCCAGCCGCACCGGTTCAGCCGCACACAGGCGCTGTTCGGTGAATTCTGCAAGGCCTTTGAAGGCGTGGACAAGCTTCTGCTTACCGAAATTTATCCTGCATCTGAAGCGCCCATTCCCGGAGTGAGCGGTCAGAGTCTGGCACAGGGCATCCGGCAGGTTTCCAATACTGATGTTCTGTATTGTCAGGATTTTCAGGCGGTATCTGATGCACTTCCGGACGTGCTGCAGCCAGGCGATCTCTTCATAACGCTTGGCGCAGGCAACATCTGGACTGTTGGCCAGAAGTATCTGGACGGAGAATAACAGTATGTCGCTGGCTCTTCTGCAAGGTCCCAGTCTCAGGGAACGCACCACACTCCGGCTTGGCGGTACCGCCATGGCAGAAGTGGTCATCGGTTGCGCCCGTGACTGTGATGCCTTGCCGCAGACATTGCAACGCCTTGGCGGTACGCCTCTGGTGCTTGGCTATGGCAGCAATATTCTGGCCAGTGACGGAGAATTGCCCTTTGTCGTGGTCAATCCTGCAGTCATGGATGCCCCGAAGGTTGTCGGTGAAGACGCATCCGGCGTGCTTGTACGCGTGGGAGCAGGATTCAGACTGCCGCGATTGCTCGGCTGGCTGTGTTCGTCAGGTCTGACGGGACTGGAAGGGCTGGCAGGAATTCCCGGAACCGTTGGTGGTGCCGTGGCAATGAATGCGGGGTCCTACGGGTGTGAAACCGGTTCGCGACTGGTGAGTGCGACGGTTTTTGATGTCGCGAATGGTGTGCGGACTCTTATGCGTGATGCACTGCATTTCGCGTACAGACATTTTTCAGTGAAAGAGACTGATGATGTATCTGCTTCCCTTTCTCCCGTTATCATTCTGGACGCAACATTCCGTCTTGAAGTCGGATCGAGGGACTGTATTCACACTGTAATGCAGACAAACTACGCAAAGAAAAAAGCAACGCAACCAGTTACAGCCTATAGTGCCGGTTGTGTATTCAAAAATCCTACGCAAGAAGCAAGCGCAGGAAAGATTTTAGACAGTCTTGGATTTAAGGGAAAAAGATATGGTGGCATGGCATTTTCTGAAATGCATGCTAATTTTCTCATCAACACAGGTGATGGGACAAGTGAAGAAGCAAAGTATCTTTTATCAAATGCGCAGGAAAAAGTAAAGAAAGAAACGGGATATTCCCTTGAACTGGAAGTAAGAATCATCTGATGGCCAGGGTTGCTGCAATCAAAAAAAAGCGTGCGCCGATAAGTATCTCCGGCAACACGTACACAAGGTCAAAAACCAGGAAGCCCAGTAATAGAAAGTTTCCTAATTTGTGGCCTTGGGTGCTTACACTGTTTACTTCTTTCCTGTTTATTGTTATTCTCAGTGTCGCATTGCTCTATTTATACCGTTTCTTCACAGTTAGTGAATACTTTGCCGTGAAGGATGTACAGGTGGCGGGAAATGTTCGCCTCGGAAGCGCTGAAATTCAAAAGCTTGCCGAGATAAGCCCCGGAATGAACAGTCTGGCTGTACGCATGGGGGCGGTGGAAGCCCGCCTGCTCGACAATCCCTGGATCGCGGGTGTGTCGGTGAAGCGTGAACTGCCCGGCAGCTTCTACATAACGGTGCGCGAACGGGTACCCCGCTACTGGGGAAGGCGTGATGACAAGGTGGTGTATCTCGACAGTCGCGGAGACATTATCTGCGAGGTGGAGCCCGCCAAGTTCACATCGCTGCCTTTCCTCTCGGTAGATCCGGGAATGGAGCCCTGGTTCGGGTTGCTGCCCGACATGGTGGGGTCGCTGGAAACGGCAAGTCTGCCATTGGATGTGAATAACGCCGCATGGGTTCGGCTCAGCAGAAGTGGGGGGATGGAGCTGTTTCTGGAGAATGCGGACATGACCCTTGGCATAGGGGTCGAGGACTGGACCACAAACCTGAACCGGCTGGCTCTTGTTTTGGGGGATTTGAGCAGGAGGGGCGAACTGAAGTATGTTCGGTCGGTAAAGGTGGATGGTGACAGTGTTTGGGTTGAGGCGGCACGTTCTCCTGCCGCAGATAGATAATGAATTTCGGAGGTATGCAGTATGGGCAAGTCTGATCTGATAGTGGGACTCGATATCGGGACCACGAAAATCTGCGCCGTGGTGGGCGAGCCCACTCCTGACGGTGTGGACATCGTCGGCATCGGCACTGCTCCCTCCACGGGTCTGCGCAAGGGTGTTGTCGTCAACATCGAGCAGACCGTGCAGTCCATCAAGAAGGCGCTTGAAGAAGCTGAACTCATGGCAGGCTGCGAGATCCGCTCCGTCTATGCCGGAATTGCGGGCAGTCATATCAAGGGCTTCAACAGCCACGGCGTTATTGCGGTCAAGGGCGGCGAAGTCGGCCCCAAAGATGTGGAGCGCGTGCTGGATGCGGCCAAGGCTGTGGCCATTCCGCTCGACCGGGAGGTCATCCACATCCTTCCGCAGGAATACATTGTGGACGACCAGCGCGGCATTGCCGATCCGCTCGGCATGGCCGGTGTACGTCTCGAAGTGAAGGTGCATATAGTCACCGGCGCGGTGACAAGCGCCCAGAACATCGTGCGTTCCTGCCATCGCAGCGGTCTTGATGTTTCCGATATCGTGCTTGAGGCGCTGGCTTCTTCCAAAGCCGTGCTGACGGAAGAAGAGCGCGAAATAGGCGTTGCTCTGGTGGACCTTGGCGGCGGCACGACGGATATCGCCGTCTTCGCCAACGACTCCATCAAGCACACAGGGGTGCTGGCTCTTGGCGGGCAGAACCTGACCAACGATATCGCCTTCGGCCTGCGCACCCCCATGGTAAGCGCCGAAAAGATAAAGACCCGGTATGGCTGCGCACTTGCCGAACTTGTGCGCGGCGATGAAACCATAGAGGTCTCCAGCGTGGGCGACCGTGAGCCCCGCAAGCTTTCCCGTCAGGTACTGGCGGAAATATGTGAACCGCGCATGGAAGAGATTCTGTCCCTCGTGGATCAGGAACTCGTCCGTTCCGGATACAAGAACCTTATCGGTGCAGGCGTGGTGCTCACTGGCGGCACGGCGCTTATTGACGGATGCCAGGAACTTGGTGAACAAATCTTCAACTTGCCCACGCGGATTGGCTATCCGCGCAATGTGGGCGGCCTGAAGGATGTAGTGAACAGCCCCAAGTACGCCACCGCGGTTGGTCTCCTGCGGTATGGCGCGGAAAAGGAAGGCTTGGAGCTGAAATTCCGCATTCGCGACGGCAATGTCTTCAACCGGGTCCTGTCCCGGATGAAGAAGTGGTTCTCGGATGTGTCCTAGGCGTTTCCGAGAACTGATTCCTGTATGGTCTACACGTTTAAGGTCTACATTGTTGAACTGAGTATCGGTTAAAGGAGAGGCGAAATGGAATTCATGGAAATTGAAAACGACAGCATGGCGAAAATAAAAGTCATAGGTGTCGGTGGTGGTGGCGGGAATGCCGTCAACAACATGATCAGCTCGGTACTGCGCGGCGTTACCTTTATCACGGCAAACACCGACGTGCAGGCTCTCAACAACTCGCAGGCTGAATACAAGATTCAGCTGGGTGACAAGCTCACCAAGGGCCTTGGCGCAGGCGCCAACCCCGCAGTCGGCCGCGATGCCGCTCTGGAATCCATCGAGCAGATCCGTGCCGCCATCGGCGAAGCAGACATGGTCTTTGTTACCGCAGGCATGGGCGGCGGCACCGGCACCGGTGCAGCACCCGTTATCGCACAGGTAGCCAAGGAAATGGGCGCGCTCACCGTTGGCGTTGTGACCAAGCCTTTCTTCTTCGAAGGCAAGAAGCGTCTTGAAGCAGCCGAAGCCGGTATTGAAGAGTTCCGTCAGCACGTGGACTCCCTCATCACCATCCCCAACGACCGACTGCTGTCTCTGGCCGCCAAAAAAGCCACCTTCGTGGAAATGCTGAAGAAGGCCGACGAAATTCTGTATTTTGCAGTGAAGGGCATCTCTGACCTCATCATGGTTCCCGGTCTCATCAACCTTGACTTCGCGGACGTGAAGGCAGTGATGGGCGAATCCGGTCTCGCCATGATGGGTGCAGGCAGCGCCACCGGCGAAGCCCGCGCCCGCGAGGCAGCCATGAAGGCCATTACCAGCCCGCTTCTGGAAGATGTATCCATCGACGGCGCACGCGGTGTTCTCATGAACATCACCTGCTCCTCCGATCTGACCATCGAAGAGGTTTCCGAGGCCGCAGGCGCCATTCAGGAAGCCGCCCATGAAGAGGCACGCATCTTCTTCGGTACCGTTTTCGATGACAACATCGGCGACGAAATGCGCATTACCGTTATTGCCACCGGCATCGACACTTCCCGTGCAGAAACGCAGGGCAGCGGCAGCCGGACCATGGTTTCCGGCGGCGGAAGCAAGGTGACTCCCATGCGCAACAGCGCGCCCAAGGCAGCACCCGCTCCGCGTGCGCAGCAGATTCAGCCTCAGGTTGCCACACGTCCTGCCCAGCCCGCAGCTCAGCCCATGGGGCATAGCATGGGCCATTCCGCAGGACAGGCCATGGCTCCTCAGGCCCGTCGTGCGCAGGAAGTGATCACCCGTCCTGCACCCGCGCGCGGACTTGGCAATTTCAGTGAAGAAGATCGCAATATCCCCGCATATCTGCGTCGTCAGGGACAGGTTGCCCAGACTGCACAGCAGGCAGCCAATGTACATAATCCCGGCGAAGACGACTTCGTATTCGATGAGGATGAGTTCGAGATTCCGTCTTTCATCCGCAAACAGGCGGATTAGGCAGGGAATTTGAAGCACAGCGTCTGCCCGTCGGATTATACTCCGGCAGCGGGCGCATAGAAGGTGTGGTTTGCCGCTGCGGTCTTCTGTTGACGAAGCCGTGGCCTAGCCGCCCTTTGCAGACTGTTGTTCTCCGGCAGTGGGTATTGTCCGTGCCGGTGGATACACGATGCCGCGTGATAGGGCTACGCCATAGCCCTTCTGTTCCGGGGGGAACACGACGCGGCAGCACACAATAGGTAGACCCTGTGACCAGGTTTGGAACTACGCCTCTCCTTCCCTGCTCACAGTTTTTTAAAAGGCCGCTCCACAGGGGGGCGGCCTTTTATCATTGGTAATGTGGAATATCGGGTCTGCAGGCGGCGGGTATGTCCTGATGGGTGAGTGTATGATTGGACGGCTGAAGATGATCTGCTGCGAACCGCCCTCAAAACGGATCAGAGTAAGCAGCTACCCGGATGTTAGCCGTTGTGAGCTTGGCGCGAGCCGTATGGGATCAGACTGCTTTCAGGCTGCAGGTCAGCTCGGTGCTCCGACACGCTTGACGTAATAGACGGCACGGCCTTCGGCAATCTGCGTATCGGGCATGGAGGCGGAGGTCACGCGTATGTGCACGTTGGCAATGCGGTTGCCGAGCATGCGCACATCGCCTTCCGCCACAAGATCTTCAAAAGGGGCAGGGCGCTGGTAATCCACACGCATGTCTATGGTGGCCGTCTTGTCCTCGGGGCCAAAGTGGGTCCACAGGGCAACAGCACCGCAAATGTCCACCAGCAGGGCGGTTATGCCCCCGTGCAACACGCCGCGCATTTCGTTCCCGTTAAAATCCTCCCGGTAGGGGAGGCACACCTTGGCATACCCGGGGCGAACATCGAGCACCTTCACGCCGAGAAAACGGTGGAAGGGAATCTTCTCTTCAACGAAACTGATGAGATCTTTGTGGACTGTGCTGTTCATGGGTTGGGATGTATACGTATTTGCAGGAAGATGGAAGAGGGCGGCAACGCAAAAGGGAGGCACATGGCCTCCCTTTGTATTGTAATCATATGGCCGCAGGCTACATGCCCTTGGCAGCCATCATGGCGATCAGGTCGCCCACGCGGCAGGAATAGCCCCACTCGTTGTCGTACCACGAATAGATTTTGGCCATGTTGCCGGACTGCATCATGGTGAAGTCCGCTTCCACGATGGAGGAACGCGGATCTCCGATGAAGTCGGAAGATACCAGCGGCTCTTCCGAGTACCCCAGAATACCCTTCAGCGGGCCTTCTGCTGCGGCTTTGAGCACGGCGCGAAGGTCTTCAGTGGTCGTGTCCTTTTCAAGCTCGCAGACGAAGTCAACGAGCGAAACCGTGGGGGTGGGAACGCGGACGGAGTAGCCCGAGAACTTGCCCTTCATTTCAGGAATGACCAGGGCAACGGCTTTCGCTGCGCCTGTTGAGGTGGGAATCATGTTGCAGGCGGCTGCCCGTGCGCGACGCAGGTCGGAGTGGGGCAGGTCGAGAATGCGCTGGTCGTTGGTGTATGAGTGGATGGTGGTCATCACACCCTTTCTGATGCCGTACGTTTCGTGCACTACCTTCACGACAGGGGCAAGGCAGTTCGTGGTGCACGATGCGTTGGAAATGATGTGGTGCTTGGCAGGGTCATATGCCTTGTCGTTAACACCCATGACGATGGTGATGTCTTCTTCCTTGGCGGGGGCAGAGATGATGACCTTCTTGGCACCGGCTTCAATATGCATGGCCGCCTTGGGGCCGGTGCGGAAGATACCCGTGGATTCCACCACCACGTCCACCTTTTCGGCACCCCACGGAATGAGGCGCGGGTCGCGCTCGGCAAAGTTCTTCACCTTGAAGTCGTCGCCCACAATAATCATGTCGCCGTCCACGCTCACCTTGGGCTCAAAGGGGCCGTAGCTGGTGTCGTGCGCCAGCAGATGCGCGTTGGTCTTGATATCGAAAAGGTCGTTCACGGCCACCACTTCAATGGTGTCCCGATGATATTTCCATATGGATCTGAGAACCTGGCGACCAATGCGGCCAAAGCCGTTGATGCCTACACGTACTTTACTCATGCTATCCTCCGCTCGCGATATGTCGCGTTAGTGGTAATGTTCAGGTGCGTCAGGGTTAGTCTTCAAACACCTGATATACGTAGGCGTTGGCCAGGTCGCTGGCACGCTTGAGAGTCGCATACATACGCGCATTTTCCAGTGCTATGCCGCACAGGTTGGCGATGCAGCTCAGAAATTCCAGTTCGTCTTCGGTGAACTTGCGGGTTTCGCCGGAATAGACGCGCAGCACGCCGATAACCTTGTTGCCGTGTGCGATAAGCGGCACAACCACGAGGGAGACAAGGCCTTCTTCAGAAGCCTGCTCCGGATACTGGAAACGTGTATCGTTTCGTACATCTTCAATATAGATAGCCTTGCCGGCCAGCACTTCCTGATCCAGCTTGCTCTTGCTCACTTCTACGGGACCTTTCTGGGCGTAGCGGTCGCTGAGGCCATAATATGCATCGGGCTTGAGCACTGTTCCGGTTCTGTTCAGCAGGCGGATAAAGCAGCCTCTGGCCCCCATTGTACGGGTGACCTGTTCGACTATTTGCCCGAGCACTACCTTGGGTTCAAGGGAGGAGTTCACGACCTTGGCGATTTTGTAGATTGTTTTATACAACGCCTTCGATTCCATGTTGATACCTGCCTTTTATGGGTTTTCCGCAAGGCTCGCTGGTTGCCGCGCTGGCGGCTGGCGGAGCGGTAAATGGCTAAATTACCTTTGCTCATAGCATAGTTGCATAGGCATTGGTAGTACAGAGATGCGGTCCTTCAAGAATATCAACGATACAACAGGTAGCCGGATAAGGTGTGATATCAATCTTCTATATAGAAAAAGGCCGGTCCACGAGGACCGGCCTTCACTCTTCAACAAAAACAGGAAAGGGCTAGATAGCCATGATTTCGGCTTCTTTGGCAGTTCCGCGCTCATCGGCCTTGGCCACGTAAGCGTCGGTGAGCTTCTGCACCTCGTCCTGACCCTGGCGGGATTCGTCCTCGGTTACGTCTTTGCTCTTTTCCAGCTTCTTGATCTGTTCATTGGCATCGCGACGTACGTTGCGGACAGCAACCTTGGCTTCTTCAACATACTTCTTGGCGACCTTCACGAGTTCCTTACGGCGTTCCTCGGTCAGCATCGGGATGTTGATGCGGATGACGCGGCCGTCGTTCATGGGGTTGAGACCCAGATCGGAATTGATGATGGCCTTTTCAATCAGCCCGAAGGCGGCCTTATCCCACGGCTGTATGGTAATGCTGCGGCTGTCGGGAATGGAAACGGACGACATCTGCTTTATGGGCGTGGGTGTGCCGTAGTAGTCCACGATGATGTTGTCCACGAGCGAGGTGGATGCGCGGCCGGTGCGCAGCTTTCCGAAATCACGTTCAAGCGACGTGATGGCCTTCTCCATTCTTTCTTCGGCGTCGAGCAGGATCTCATCCATGGGGTTACTCTCCTTGTACGATGGTGCCGACATTCTCGCCAAGCATCATGCGCTTGATGTCACCCTTGTGGAGGTTGCAGACGAGAATCGGAACATTGTTTTCCATGCACAGCGTAATGGCGGTGGAGTCCATGACGCCGAGCTTCTTTTGCAATACGTCGATGTAGCTGAGCTGCTTGAACATCACTGCATCAGAGTGCTTTACGGGGTCCTTGTCGTATACCCCGTCCACCTTGGTTGCCTTGATAATGGCATCGCACTTGAGTTCCATGCCGCGCAGCGCAGCAGCGGTATCAGTGGTGAAGTAGGGGTTGCCGGTTCCGGCGGCACATATGACTATGCGCCCCTTTTCCAGATGGCGCTCGGCGCGGCGGCGAATGTAGGGCTCGCACACTTCCTGCATGGTGATGGCGGAAAGAACGCGGGTGGGATGCCCGAGCTTTTCCAGCTGGTCCTGCACGGCAAGGGCGTTGAGCACCGTTGCCATCATCCCCATGTAGTCCGCTGAGGAGCGGTCCATGCCCTTGGCGGAAGAGGACAATCCGCGGAAGATGTTGCCGCCGCCGATGACCAGGGCAACTTCTATACCCATATCAGCCACTTCAGCGATTTCTCGACATATCTTTGAAACAGTTGCAGGGTCAATACCGAATTTTTCATCACCAGCCAAAGCCTCGCCGCTGAGCTTCAGCAGCACGCGCTTGAAACGCAAATCGCTCATGTCCGACCTCTGGGGTTGTCGTTACTAAACCTATTCAAAAAATATGGCGGACTTGCCGCCATAAATACATTATTGATCGCTGTAGGGCTTGCCCCACATGCCTTCGTCAATTCGAACGTATTTGAGGAAGGCGTAAAACGAGCCGTGCGCGGCATTGATGAAACCGGCACGGCCATCCAGCATTCCCAACTGAAAGAAATACAGTTTCGCAAAACGCATCATGCCATGACCTATGCCGCGCAGCACTCCGCCTTTTCTGCCCTTGCGCCGCAGATCATCCGCACCCTGCTGGGCATAGGAATTGATCTTGTCCAGATGCTGGGCAAAGCTCTCGTAAGGGTAGTGTATGATGTCGGCCTTGATCACGTCCGTGTCACCCTTGGGGCGGAAGGAGTAGTGCGCACCGCTTACCTCTACCTGCATCCTGGTTGTGCGGAACACGCGCAGCAACCGGTCCGGATACCAGCCGGAATGCTTCATGAACCTGTCATAATACCAGTTGCGACGGTGCACGTAGAATCCGGCAAGCGAAGCCGGAGCAGCGGGCAGCGCCGCAAGGACGCGTTCACGCAGATCATCGGTGCAAATCTCATCCTGATCAAGGCTCACAACCCATTCTGTGTCAATCTGGGCGAGGGCGAACTGGAACTGGGGGCCGGGGCCTTCCCATTTGCGCTGAACAACGGTTGCTCCGGCCGCTTCGGCAATGGCGACGGTGCGGTCGGTGGAAAAGGAATCCACAACCAGTACCTTGTCGCAAAACGCCAGAGAGACAAGGCATTTGTCCAGCAGACGCTCACCGTTGTAGGTGAGCACCAGTCCGGTCACCGCAGGTTTCACTAGGACACTCCGGAGCAGGCGTTACAGATGGAGCGCACGGCTTCGATCACGTCGTCCACATCCTTGTCGGACAGTTTGGCCGAAAGGGGCAGGCTGACGGTTTCGCGGCCGTAGCTGGTGGCATGGGGAGTGTCTTCAGGCATCCAGCCGAACCGCTTCTGATAGTAAGGGTGCTCGGGAATGGCGAGATAGTGCACACCCACGCCGATATTGTGCTTGCGCATGGCTTCCAGCATCTGGTCGCGCTCAACGCTGCAGCAGTCCTTGTTCACGCGGATGGTGAACAGGTGGTAGGCGTGCACGGTGTCGGCTTCAGGCGCTGCGGGCAGGCCGAGTCCGAGATCGGCAAAGGCCTCCATGTAGCGGTTCCACACGGCTTCGCGGCGCTTCCAGTATGTATCCACGCGGGGCAGCTGGTGCAGCCCGAGCGCAGCCTGCAGATCCATCATGTTGTATTTGAAGCCGTGGTCCACAACCTGATAGTGCTTGTAGCCCGAATCAGAGAAGCGTGCCCACGCATCGGCGCTCATGCCGTGCAGGGCCATGATCTTGCAGCGGTCGATGGCGGCCTTGTCATTGGAAATGAGCATGCCGCCTTCGCCGGTGACGATGTTCTTGGTGGCATAGAAGCTGAAGCAGCCTATGTGGCCGATGGTGCCTGCCTGACGCCCCTTGTAGGTGGTCTCAATGGCATGGGCGCAGTCTTCAATGACCACAAGATTGTGCTTGGCGGCAAGGGCCATGATGGGGTCCATGTCGCAGCATCGTCCGGCATAGTGCACCACCATGATGGCGCGTGTGCGCGGAGAAATTTTGGCTTCAATGGCGGCGGGGTCTATGTTGAGCGTCAGCGGGTCAACATCGGCGAGCACGGGAGTGCCACCTGCGTGGATGATGGAGTTCACCGAGGCACAGAACGTCATGGCCGTGGTGATGACCTCATCACCGGGTTCCAGCTCAAGGGTAAGGCAGGAAAGGTGCAGGGCGGCGGTGGCGGAGTTAACCGCAGCCGCACAGGAAACGCCTTTGTACGCGGCAAAATCTTTTTCGAACTGATGCACTTTGGGACCGGTGCCGATCCACGCCTTTTTCAGGCTGTCCACCACTTCATCAATTTCGTCCTGCTCGATCAGCGGCTGTCCGAAGACCAGAAAGGAATCGCGCATGTATGTAAACTCCGCTTGCTGTGCGTGTGTAAGCTGTTTTTCCGGCCACGCCTGAGGGGGCGGAAGGCGCATGGAAAAAGGGGATTCGGTTTCAGATTTGCGTTTCTGTGCGCCCTTTGGTCACGAAAGTCAAGACACGCGCGGGCCTGTGATTTTGCAGGTGTCCGGGAGGTCTTGGAGCCATTGTTTCGGACCGACGATACCGTACCCAAAAAAAGGGGGTCTTGCGACCCCCTTTAGCGAGCTATGGAAAGAAAAAGGCTATTCTGCCTCTTCCTCTTCGGCTACGGCGTCTTCACCCAGAGCGAAGCGAACGAATTCGACAACCTTGGCACCGCCCTTGAGCAGGTCCTTAACGGCCATCTTGTCGTCGCGGATGTAGGGCTGGTCGAGCAGAGTAACTTCCTTGAAGAACTTCTGCATGCGGCCGTCCACGATCTTGTCGACAATGTTCTCGGGCTTGCCTTCTTCCAGGGTCTTCTGACGATGGATTTCGCGTTCGCGGGCGATCAGGTCGGCCGGAATGCTGGAAGAGTCCAGAGAAACGGGGTTGGTAGCGGCTACCTGCATGGCAATGTTCTTGGCCAGTTCTGCGTCGGAGCTGCCTTCGATGGCAACCAGAACGCCGATCTTGCCGTTGGAGTGCACGTAGGAACCGATAACGCCGTCGTTAGCCAGTGCAACACGGGCTGCACGGCCGGCGGACATGTTTTCACCCAGGGTGGCGATGCAGTCGGTCACGTCATTGGCTACGCGGTCAGTAAAGCCTTCTGCGCCGTTGGCTGCAACGTCCTGTGCGAACTTCTGGGAAAGGGCGATGAAGGCTTCGTTGCGTGCAACGAAGTCGGTTTCGCACTTGAATTCGGCCAGAGCGGCAACCTTGCCTTCAACCACGCAGCCCACGAGGCCTTCGGTGGTGGCACGACCGGCCTTCTTGGCAGCCTTGGAGAGGCCCTTCTGGCGCAGCCAGTCGATTGCCTTCTCTTCGTCTCCGTTGTTTTCTGCAAGAGCCTTCTTGCAGTCCATCATGCCGGCGCCGGTCTTATCGCGCAGGCTCTTCACCATAGCGGCGGAAATAGACATATGTATTCTCCCGTGGTGATTTTATTCTTCGTCCTTGCCGGCTTCAGCTTCAGCAGCGGCAGCCATGGCAACTTCAGGATCAGCGTCCTTGCCGTCCTTGCCCATTGCGGCGCCTTCCATGCAGGCTTCGGCAATGTGGGCTACGAACAGCTTGATGGCGCGGATGGCGTCGTCGTTGCCGGGAATAACGTAGTCGATCACGTCGGGATCGCAGTTGGAGTCGGTGATGGCAACAATCGGGATACCGAGCTTGCGGCATTCCTTAACGGCGATTTCTTCGCGCTTGGGGTCCACGATGAATGCCAGCTGGGGCAGACGATCCATGTTCTTGATACCGCCGAGGGTCAGTTCCAGCTT
Source organism: Desulfovibrio subterraneus (assembly GCF_013340285.1). Classification (NCBI taxonomy): domain Bacteria; kingdom Pseudomonadati; phylum Thermodesulfobacteriota; class Desulfovibrionia; order Desulfovibrionales; family Desulfovibrionaceae; genus Desulfovibrio; species Desulfovibrio subterraneus. Next base: position 573,630 of record NZ_BLVO01000012.1, read on the forward strand.
ATCCATCTCGCGACGGAGAGTCAGAATTTCCTTCTTCTGGTAACGGTTGATGGTGCCGTCTTCAAACATGGCTTCCAGCTTCTTCAGGCGGTCGATGGACTTGCGAATGGTCTGGAAGTTGGTGAGCGTGCCGCCCATCCAACGGTTGGTTACGAAGAACTGATCTGCGCGGGAAGCTTCGGTGCGAACAGCTTCGTGAGCCTGACGCTTGGTGCCGATGAAGATGACCTTGCCGCCCTTGGCAACGGTTTCAGCAACCTTGTCATGAGCGCGGCGGAACAGCTTTGCAGTCTGCTGCAGGTCCATGATGTGGATGCCGTTGCGTGCGCCGAAAATGAAGGGGCGCATCTTGGGGTTCCAGCGGCGGGTCTGATGGCCGAAGTGGACGCCGGTCTCCAGCATCTGCTTCATTGATACGTAAGACATGTGTAACTCCTGTAATTGGGTTTTCTTCCACCCCGAGCCATGACCCTCGACCTGCAAGAAGGTACGTGTTTACGCCGACTTGAAGGCACCCAAGGACGAAACTCGGAGTGTGCTTTATGTATAAAAGGCACGAGTAGATAAGCCGCTTTCAGGGAAAAAGCAAGCGTTTGTGCGCGTTGGCGGCGAATTTTATCAGATAATAAAGAAGGGGGTGCGGGACGGAAATCCGTCCGCGAAGCCCTACTGCAGGGGCACTTCGTCTTCGCCGGTTCGCCCCATGCTGTCGCGCACCGGATTGATGAGCAGGCCCATGTTCTCCACTTCCACCCGAATCTCGTCTCCCGGCTGCATGGGGCCTATCCCGGGCGGGGTGCCGGTGAGAATCACGTCACCCGGTAGCAGCGTCATGACCTGCGAGATATGCACCACCAGATCATAGGGAGAGAAGAGCATGTCCGAGGTGTGTCCTTCCTGCATGACCTGACCGTTCTTTATGCACCGTATGGTCAGGTCGTCGGGGTTCTTCACGTCCGTCTCAATCCACGGCCCTATGGGCAGGAAGGTATCAAATCCCTTGCAGCGGCCGAACCATGGGTCATTTTTCTGCAGGTCGCGCGCGGTGACATCATTGGCGCAGGTGAAACCGAAAATGCTGTCCGGCACCTGATCGTGGCGCAGTCTGCGGCATTCCTTGCCTATGACGATGGCCAGCTCAGCTTCGTAGTCCACCTGTTTGGAGATTTCCGGCAGCAGAATGGGCTGGCCGGAACCGATGACGGCGGACGGGGGCTTGAGAAAATAGACCGGCTCATCCGAAACGGGCATGCCAAGTTCTGCCGCATGGGCCCTGTAATTCAGTCCCACGCACACGATTTTGGACGGCGTGACAACGGGGAGGATGGAAACGTCTTCCAACGGAATGGGATCAACCAGCCCGAGCTGGGGGTTCAGGCAGAGTACGGTATCCTCGCGCAAGGCGGCGTAGAAGGCGGTATTGTTGTAGCGGACCCTGAGAACGCGCATGTCTCCTCCGTTGCGGGACGTTGTGAGCGTGCGGCAGTGTTCCGGCTTTGTGGCAGCCGGCACTGCGGGGCAGTATGCGGTGCAGGGCCGGAAGCGTCCATTATTCTTCCGGTTTCCTGAAGCTGCACAGCACTGGACACAGCCTCCGGCGTATCCGCGGCACGTGCATGCTGCAATTCGTAAGCCGTTATACCATGGTGATAACGGGCAGAACCACAGGGTCGCGCTCCAGCACCTTGCGGAAGAATCTTCGCAGGGTGGACCGGATACGGTCCTGCAGTTTTTCCAGATCGCCGGGGCTCATGTTCTCCAGTATATCCAGAACGATGCATTTGGCATCTTCCAGCACGTGGTTGTAATGGGCCTCAAATATGAAGCCCTTGGAAACGATGTCCGGTCCGTGCAGAATCTCCCAGATCTGTTCGTCGAGCACGAGGAAGACTACCACCATGCCTTCGCCGCCCAGAATCTGGCGCTCCTTGAGTACGGAAGAGCCTACATCGCCCACGCCCTTGCCGTCCACCAGAACGGTTTCAAGGTTGATGCGCGGTTCCTTGCGTATGCCTTCGGGCAGCAGGGTGAGGGGATCTCCGTCTTCCAGAATGATGGTGTGCTCCTGCGGAATGCCGCATTCATGGGCAAGGCGGCAATGCTTGACCAGATGCCGGTATTCGCCGTGCACCGGCACGAAGAAGCGGGGCCGCACGGTTTCCAGCATGGTACGCAGTTCTTCGCGGTAGGCGTGTCCCGATGCATGGATGTTACGGAAATTCTCGTAATAGACCTCCGCCCCGAGGCGGTACATGTCGTTGATAAGGCGGGTGATGGCCCGCGCGTTGCCCGGAATGAAGCGGGACGACATGATGACGGTGTCCCCTTCCTTGATGGCGAGGGAACGGTGCTCGCCGCGCGTGATGCGCGACAGGGCGGAAAGCGGTTCGCCCTGCGAGCCTGTGACCAGCAGAACAATCTCGTTGTCCGGCAGGGCGGGCATATCCTGCGGGTCCATATACACGCCGGAAGGCACGCGCATGAAGCCAAGGTCGCGGGCAATATCTATGTTGTTCAGCAGGCTGCGGCCGGAAACGGCCACCTTGCGGCCGTACTTGGCGGCAATGTCGAACACTTCCTGTATGCGCTGTATGTGGCTGGAGAACAGGGTGACCACCACGCGGCCGGTCGCATCGCGGAAAATGCCGTCGAAGGTGTCGCGGATCTCGCGTTCGCCCAGCGAATGCCCGTCGCGTTCGATGTTGGTAGAGTCCGAGAGCAGCAGCTGCACGCCTTCGTCCGAGAAACGGCGGAAGGCGTCAAGGTCGGTGCTGTGGCCGTCTATGGGGTTGGGGTCCAGTTTGAAGTCGCCCGTGTGCACCACGCGCCCCACCGGAGTTTCTACGCCGAGGCCGAAGCCTTCAATGATGGAGTGGCACACGGGGAAGAAGTTGAAAACCATGTCGCCAAGGGCAAGGCGTTGGCCCGGTTCCACCACCACCAGCTCGGAACGGTCGAGCAGATTGGCTTCCCGCAGCTTGTGTTCCACCAGTGCCATGGTGAATCGTGAACCGTAAATGGGAACGTGCAGCCACGGCATGAGCCAGGGCAGTGCTCCTATATGGTCTTCGTGCCCGTGGGTGAGCACAATGCCGCGCACCTTCTCTTTCTGGCGGAGAATGTGGTCAAACTGGGGAATGACCACGTCGATGCCGAGAAGATAGTCGTCCGGAAACATGAGTCCGCAATCCACAAGCACCGACGTGGTGGCCGTGGACCAGATGGTGCAGTTCATGCCTATTTCGCCATACCCGCCGAGCGGGGTGAGCGTTAGAAAGTCTTGGTGGTCCGGCATGCGCGCATCTCCAGATAGGCGTTGTTCATCAGTGTGTGCAGTTCGGTGAGAAAACGGTTGCGGTCTTTGATCGTGTAGCCGGAAAGGTCTGCGGGAGGCAGGGCTTTCACCCGCACCACATGGCGGCGTTTGAGGGTGATGTGTCCCTTGGGAAGAATTTCGCCTGTGCCGTCCATGACCACGGGTACCACGGGCAGACCTGCTTTGAGCGCCAGAATGATGCCGCCGGGTTTGAAGCTGCCCAGTCTGGACGTGTCCAGTTGCCGGGTGCCCTCGGGAAAAATGACTATGGAGCGTCCTGCTTTGGCTGTTTCCGCTGCCTTGTCCATGGACTTCATGGCACTGCGGCTGTTCTTGCGGTCAATGGGAATATGCTTGCCCAGACTGAAGGCCCAGCCCACGAAGGGAATGCGGAACAGGCTCTTCTTGGCAACGAAGGCCGGATAATGCGAGCGCAGCAGCAGGGTGCTGATGGGAATATCAAACTGGCTCTGATGGTTCACCATGAAGACGACGGGCCCGCGGGCGGGCACGGCGTTGAGGTCGGCTTCAAGCCGGATACCGGACAAGGCGACGGCGCAGCGGCTCCACAGGGCGGCCAGATAGGCGCAGGCCCTGCCCGCCGGCGCAAAGACGCCAACGATCATGGTGGCTATGCTGATGGCCAGCGTTGCCGTCAGAAAGGAGAGATAAAACCATATGGTACGGATCATTGGACCTTCCAAATGTAGTCAAGTGTGCCACGCTAACGGAAAATGCGCGTTGTCTCAAGTGGGCTGAACAAGCAAATAATGGAATGAAGGACTATTCCTGCCCCTGAGAGCGGTCGTAAAAGAAGCAGCCCCGTCGTTACCGGCGGGGCTGCAATGGGTCATGCTAGTCTCTTGCAGACTGATATTCGGCCACCACGCGGTCCACAACCGGTGGCGGTGCTTCTTCGTAGTGGGTGAGTTCCATGGTGAACACGCCCTGACCGCCCGTCATGGAGCGCAGGTCCGGTGCGTAGCGCAGCACTTCGTTCATGGGCACGTGGGCCTTGATTTCCGTGATGCCCTGCTGGGAATCGGAACCGAGCACCTTGCCACGGCGCGAAGAAAGGTCGCCGATGACATCGCCCATGTATTCATCCGGAATCTGAACGGAAAGAAGGACAATGGGTTCCAGCAGGGCGGGCTTCACTTTTTCCATGGCGCTCTTCAGCGCAAGCGAGCCGGCGATCTTGAAGGCCATTTCAGAGGAGTCCACGTTGTGGTACGAGCCGTCGTACAGCTTGGCGCGGAAGTCCACCAGCGGATAGCCGGCAAGGTAGCCGCGCTGTGCCGATTCCTGAATGCCCTTGTCCACTGCGGGAATGTACTGGCGGGGAATGACGCCGCCCACGATGGCATCCTCGAATTCGTAGCCGAACCCGTGGGGCATGCCTTCTATTTCCACCCAGCAGTCACCGAACTGGCCGCGTCCGCCGGACTGCTTCTTGTGTCGTCCCTGTACCTGCGCCTTGCCCTTGATGGTTTCGCGGTAGGGCACCTTGGGCGTTTTGAGTTCTATTTCGCACTTGTACCGGCGCATGGCTTTTTCCACGCTGGTCTCTATGTGCATCTGGCCCATGCCCGAGATGAGGATATCGCTCGATTCCTCGGCGCGGGAAAGGCGCAGCGTGATGTCTTCATCAAGCAGCTTATGCACGGCTGCATACACCTTGTCTTCGTCGCCCTTTTCTTTCGGTGCGAGCGCGTAGGAGATGAGACGAGGCGGCAGGGTTGGCTGAACAAGCCTGAAAGGTTTTTTTTCATCGGCGAGGGTGTCGCCGGTTTTGGTCATCTTCAGCTTCGGCAGGGCGATAATGGCACCGGGGCCCACACCGCCGCGGGCGGGGGCAGATTCTTTGCCCACCATGTAAAGGGGGGTGCCAATGCGCTCTGATTCGTCCTTGTTCACGTTGCGCAGGCCCGTTTCGCCGTTCAGGGTGCCAGAGAGCACGCGCATGACGGTGAGCTGGCCCGCAAAGGGGTCTGCAAGTGTTTTAAAGGCGAACATGGCAAGGGGGGCATCGGGGTCGGAAGCGCGTGTCTCGCCTTCCGTACCTTCCCATGCGGCGTGTTCCATGGGATTGGGGAACAGGTTCTGGATGGTGTCCAGCAACTGGGAGCCGCCCTTGTTTTCAAGCGAAGAACCGACAACCACCGGAACCAGTTCGCCCTTGAGCACGCCTATGTGCAGGCCGCGGGCAATTTCTTCAGGTTCGAGTTCGCCGGTTTCCAGATATTTTTCCATCAGTTCTTCATCGCTTTCGGCGATGTTTTCGATGGTGGCCTCACGCAGCATGGAGACTTCGTCGGCCATGTCGGCAGGAATGGGAATTTCCGAAAATTTGCCATCGGCCTCGAAGGAGAATGCCTTCTCGCCGAGAATGTCCACAACACCCTTGAAGTCCTGTTTGGAACCTATGGGCATGTACAGCAGGACCGTGCGCATGCCCAGCATGGAGGAGAGGCCGTTGAACGCCATGTCAAAGTCCGCACGGTCGCGGTCCATCTTGTTGATGAAGACAATGGCGGGCAGCCCCGCGCTCTTGACGAAGTTCCACAGACGTTTGGTGAGGGGGCGAACACCGTCTACGGCATCCACAACAAAAACGGCGCTATCCGCACCCTTGAGCAGGTACTGGATATCGCCGATAAAGTTGTTGTCGCCGGGGGTGTCGATGAGGAAGTGACGGTTCTTCTGCCATTCGAAGGTGGCGAAGGCGGGCTGCACAGAGCCGCGGCGCTTCACTTCCTCAGGTTCATAGTCGAGGGTGGTGGAACCCTCCTCGACCTTCCCAAGGCGGTTGATGACGCCAGACTGAAACAGCAGCATTTCAGCCAGCGACGTCTTTCCGCAACCTCCGGTGCCTACAATTGCATAGGTTCTCTGGGTCTCCAGTGCTTTGGACATATACCTCTCCCTTACTCAGTTGAAACCAGTTAAGACGGAGTTTTCAGGCCCGGCAGCCGGGCGTTCGGTCCATTGCGAATATGCGGAGGGGAAATCAGTGCGGCGTGCCCTCCGACTTTTCCCGATGATGCCACATTGAAGAAGCTGAACCTAGATGTCAACCCTGTTTGTAAAAACGATTGAGTGAGTGAACAACTTCAGGGCGGAGTATCTTATCGTGCCGCCATGGTTTACCCTTTGTATTGACCATGACGCACAACTGATAGATGATGCGGCAGTATTTTGCAGAGGAGCAGTCATGTATTTCAATCTGATTATCGGGGCGATCGTACTCGGAGCCCTGTATTTTCTCGGCAAGGAGATTGCGAGGCGGCTGCGTTCGCCGCGTGCCATCCTGCAGGAAGAGCTTGAAGAGCGCCGCAAGCGCAATGAAAGAGTGCAGGAAAACCTGCAGCGGCTTCGACAGCGTGCCATATCAAAAATGGTACCCGTGCGGCAGGCAATCAACGACATGAATGCTTCTCTCATGGAATCGCAGCGTTTCACGCTGGAAGGCGTTGAGGATACGGTGGTCCTGCGCCAGAACGGCGTGACCATAACCGTGACCTACCAGCTTGCGAGTTTTTCTGTGGATGGCACCCCGCGCGAACTGCGGGATGATGTAGCCCAGTATGAGCGGTATGTCATAGAGGTGCAGCATGTGGCGGAAGACCGTTTCCACACGCGGGAGGCTGTGACCAGTGAAGAGGCAATACGGCTTGTGGCCCGGGAAATAGCGGTTCTGCTGCAACGATAAGGGCGTTCTGCCTGGTGCGTTGTCATTGGCATCGGCTGCTGCTATGCTGAACCATTCAGTACACGATACGACGAGGAAATTCTTATGGCAAAGACCTGCAACGTAACTCTGTATGCCTTATCCACCTGCATTCACTGCAAAAAAACCAAGCAGTTTCTTGAGGATAACGACGTGCAGTTCAAGGTGGTATACGTGGACCAGCTCACCGGCGACGAGCGCAAGGATACCATTGCCCGTATCAAGGAACACAACCCCAAGCTTTCGTTCCCGACCATCATCATAGACGAGGGTGTGTGTGTCATCGTCGGCTTCCATAAGGACGAGCTTCAGGAGGCGCTGGATATATGAGTAAGCAGATGACCGTGGAGCAGCTCTATGAGATGCTCAAGAAATTTCAGGAGCCCAAGGGCAATTTCTTCAACAAGGACATGACCATGACCATGCCCCTGCTCGAGAATCTTCTCGTGAACAAGGAGCGCTACGGCTACATGGCCTGCCCCTGCCGTCTGCCTAACGGCACCTTTGAAGAAGACAAGGATATCGTCTGCCCCTGCGTATACCGCGAGGAAGACATGAAGGAATACGGCGCATGCTTCTGCGGCCTGTATGTCACGGCAGAAGTGAACGAGCGGGAGGATACCTCCATCGTCGTTCCGGAACGCCGTCCCCCGGAAAAGATTCTGGGTCAGGACTAGAAAGAGCAAAAGCCCTGCCGCATTGAGCGGCAGGGCCTTTTTTTATTGATCTAATCCCAGCGCTACGGCGCTGTTACGCAGAATCTGTTCCAGCTCCGCGTCGCTCAGCTTCAGGCGTTTGCGCAGTCTGGCCATTTCGTCCGCCGGATCATAGAGCGGGTAATCCGACCCGAAGAGAATGCGCTCGCGCGGGTGCTTCTTCCAGATGGCGGCAAGGGTTGCGTCGTCTATGAACTCCAGCGAGCTGGAGGTGTCTATGTAGACATCTCTGCCGATGGTGCTTTCCAGCGCATACTTCCAGTGCCGGTAGCCGCCCATGTGGGCCGCGATGAACCGTGCGCGGGGGAAGAGGTCCATGAGGGCCGCAAGCTTGTAGGGGCAGGAGGGGTTCTGTTCTGGCGGCAGCACATCGCCGATGTGCAGCATGAACATGAAGTGGTCCTGTGCCTCTTCGATGATGGGGTGCAGGCGCGGGTCATCCAGACGGAAGCTCTGGAATTCCGGATGCAGCTTAAGGCCCCGTATGCCGCTTTTCTTCAGCCGGTCCAGCTGGCATGCCCAGTCCTCGTAGTCGGGATGGATGGTGCCGAACGGAATGACCGAAGGATGCGCCTCCTTCAGAGCCAGCGCAAAATTGTTGGCCGGAATAACCTGCGCTGCGGCCGTGGCGGCGGAATGCACCACAACCCTGTCTATGCCTGCCTTGCGGGCTCTTGCCAGCAAATCTTCAATAAGCCCGGAACCTACGCCTTGGATGCCGTAATGCTGCCCCAGCTGTTGCAGTACCTTGTCGGCGATCTTCGGGTGGAAGGCGTGAGTGTGCACATCTATAAACATGGGCAGTTGCTTACAGCCGCCTCGGGGAAAAGGCAAGATGGTATGTGACTATCAGGCCGGTATGTCGGGTGCTTATTTCGAACGCCGCAGGGCAGATGCCAATCATAATGTTTGGCGTGGTTGGCATGTTTGTTTTGTTGGGTGAGTACGGTGCACAATACTTGACCGCAAAGGGGACGGAACCTACCTTGTAGAACATTGATAAAACGACGTTTCGGAGTTGCTCTCATATGGATTTTTCTACGCTGGCCAAACTACGAAGGCATCTTTCCATAAAACACCACATTCCCGGAAGGCTCCGCCTGCGCTTCAGCAAGAGTGTGCTGGCAGACCCTGCTGCCTTGGCTGTGATCAAGGCACCTCCGGCAAAGCCCAAGGCCGTGTTCAGAGCGGACCTGAACCTCATGGCGCAGTCTGTGACAATAGAATACGACGCTCAGGTCATTCCACCTGATTTGCTGAACGAATTACTCGGCGCCCCGGACGACATGGCGTCCGCCAACGCACTGGAAACCCTGCACCAACTTCTCTACGCCGCATAATGCGGCGTTTTTTTTGCGCCATGGAGGCGTTTTTTTGTTCCTTGACGATGAAAATCATTTTCATTATCAACTGTGATCCCGTGTGACAAAATATAATTGGTTGGCGGGGGCTCTGCGTACATTTTGTAGATTCGGAATAGTTCACGTTTTCAGTGGCTCGCAGCTGAGCAGAGCATACGCACAGTATAATGAACGTAAGGAAGGGAGGAGCCGATGCAGGATTGGGCAGAGAAGTTGTTGTTTGTGGCTGCCGGTGCAGCTGCAGGAGCATTGGGGTTGGTTGCGTGGCAGAACCGCGACCGCTTGCATGAATTGCTGGATGTCGCTTTGGACAAGGGGCAGGAGCTTATGAAGGACCAGATGCAGGATCTGGAAAACATGGCTGCCGCGACTGGTACGACGGGCGCGACTGGTGGAGCAGGCGGATCTGCTCACAATGCCGCCGGAAAGGAGGCATAGCATGGGAATAAACAGACTTGCGTATTTTCTGGCTGGCGCAGTGCTTGGTGCTTCCGGGTATGCTCTTGTCCGCTCTGGCAAAGGACAGGCTCTGCTTTCCGGGATAGTGCAGGGCGGTTACGGCGTAACCGAAGGGGTGCTCGCCCGTATTGAGACCCTGAAAGAAGATATTGAAGATTACATGGCTGAAGCCCGGTACAACAACGAGCAAAAGGCCCGCGATGAGCATGAGCAGGCTGCATCTCCTGTTACTCCTCCGGCTGCAAAGCCCAAGGCAGCCGCCAGAAAGCCTGCAAAGGCCAAGGCTGAAACCGCTGCAAAAGCAAAACCGGCAAGCAAGGGCAAAACGGTGAAAAAGGCCAAAGCCTGATCCCGTGGCGTATTTGGTGTGGCGAAAAATTCTTCGCTCAAGAAAAGGATACGCCTGTTGTAAGGATGCAACCTGTCGTACCGGTATATGCCGTAATCCTGTTGCGGCAGTCCATTGATCTGTGATGCCTTAGGATAATGCATGATTATAGTTCGCAGCATACCCGGACGCGTTCGGTTTTCAGCCGCATCGGCAGAGGTGATGCCTCTCTTGCAGGCACGATTGCACGAAGCCGTCCGTGACATGCAGGTTGAGATAGCCTTTGTCTTCAATCCCCGTACGGGGCGCGGGTTGCTCACCTTTGTGCAGGACGACGAATTGACCAGAGTTGTCCTGATTGCCGTGGAAGAGGTGGCGGAGCAATTAACACAGCCCGCACTGCCCCCATGCCGCCATGCGGAGTCAGGTGACCCGGCAGCCTGCACCCTCCCGATGCTCGGCAGCAATGTGGTGGAAACGGAAAAGCTTGATTCACCCTTCCTTATCATCGCCCGCAAGGTTGGACGGTTTTATCTGACCAAGCTGCTGATGCCTCCCTGGCTCAGGCCGTATTGGACGCTCTTTTCTGTCATGCCCTTACTCTTGGAGGGGGTGAAGTCGCTGCTGCGCGGCAAGCTCAATGTCAGCGTGCTGGATGCTGCGGCCATCGGTGCATCCATTGCCATGCGCGATTTCAATACCGCAGGCACTGTGCATCTGCTGCTGGATATCAGCGAAACGCTTGAAGACTGGACGAGGGAAAAATCCCGCGCGGACCTTGCTGCCCTGTATCGGGGCGACAGCAAGCCGGTGTGGGTCATGCGTGGCTCAGGCCCCGTATCCATTCCTTCCGGCGAACTTGTGGCCGGAGATATGGTCATTGTCCGCAGTGGCTCCCGTATTCCGGTTGATGGCGTTGTTGCCGACGGCATGGCCATGGTCAACCAGTCCTCCATGACAGGCGAACCCATGCCGGTGAAGAAAAGCGTTGGTGCCGAGGTCTTTGCCGGAACGGTTGTGGATGAGGGAAATATCATCATCCTTTCCGAGGGAGTGGGAGATGAAACGCGTTTTGCCAAGATTGCGCGGATCATTTCCGAATCCGAAGGACTCAAGGCAGATATTCACGGGCAGGCCGTCAGGCTGGCGGACAAGATTGTTCCCTTTTCCTTCATACTCTCGGGGCTGGTATTCCTGTTCACCCGTAACTGGATGAAGGCGGCGTCCGTTCTTCTGGCGGACTACTCCTGCGCCATCAAGCTGGCAACACCGCTGGCTGTGCGTTCTGCCATGCTGGAAGCGGCACACAGAGGTGCCGTCATCAAGGGGGGCAGGCATATCGAGGCGCTGGCGCGCATGGATGCCATTGTTCTGGACAAGACAGGAACGCTGACCGAGGCCCGCCCGGTGGTGATGGATATCTGCCCCGTGAACGGCTTCAGCCGTGAGTTTGTTCTGCGCAATGCCGCGTGCATGGAGGAGCATTTCCCCCATCCTGTTGCGGAAGCCATTGTGCGAAAGGCGGAAGAAGAAGGACTGCACCATGAGGAAGATCATGCCGAAGTAGAGTACATTCTGGCCCACGGCATATCCACCACGCTGCATGGCGAAAGGATGATTCTGGGCAGCCGCCACTTTGTTCACGAGGACGAAGGCATCGATATTGATGAGGCGGCCACCTATATTCAGCGCTGCACCGATTCGGGGCTCTCATTGCTCTACTTTGGCGTCGGAGGCAGGCTGGCCGGGGTAATTGCCTTGGAAGATCCCTTGCGGCCCAGTGCGCATCGTTTTATCCGGCGTCTGGAAAACGCGGGTATGGAACGCATTATCATGCTGACCGGAGACGGGCAGGGAACCGCTCAGGCCGTGGCCGAAGAACTGGAGATAACCGAGTACTACGCACAGGCCTTGCCTGATCAGAAAACGGACCTCATAGACCGGCTGCGTGAGGAAGGCTATGTGGTGGCCATGGTGGGTGACGGTATCAACGATTCTGCGGCGCTGACACGGGCGGACGTGGGCGTTTCCATGAAGCATGGAGCAGACATCGCTCGTGAGGCTTGTGATGTGATGATTACCAGCGACAGGCTGGACAGCCTGATGGATTCCATTGCCATATCCCGCAAGACCATGCGCAGGGTGCGAAGGAACTTCATGTTCATCGTGGTGAGCAACACCATATTCATAGGGCTGGGGCTGACCGGTCTGATTTCACCCGCCATGTTGGCTCTGCTGCATAACTCGGGTACGGTTCTCACCTGCGCACATAGCATGCGGCCTGTGCTTTCCGGTAATTGACTTCAACAGAACAGAAAGGAAAAGGCGGAACCATGTTCCGCCTTTTTTTATGCTCTTCAGAATTTGTCTGCCAACCGGTCTGTTCCGGATGGCACGTTAGCTCATCAAGGTTCGCCGGTTTTGGTACAGGTGGCCGCTGAGCAGGGTCAGAAAGGCTCCGCCCGCTACGGCATGCCAGCGGCCGGAATAGGCCAGCGCCCCAATGGCTGTCCCCAAAGCCAGCCCCATGCCGAGCTTTACATTGCGGCGGGCTGCACGGCTGCCGAAGGCCCGGTTAAAGGAACTGAGCCCTTCCTGCACCTTGACCACATCGATATGCAGAAACTCGGCGATGCGTTTGAAGATGACCTCGGCCTTGATGCGGGCCTTGTCAAAAAGAACCAGCATGCTGCCGATACGTTTGTTCAGCTGAACATCAAGAATGCCCTTTGCTGCGAGCAATTCGTCCCGCAAGGAATATCCCAACTCACCGACTTTTAGCGCGCCGTTTCTGAAACGGATTCTGCCTTGGCTCATAGCGTGCATTGTTGCCTCCAGATGATTAGTACCCATTGCATACCACAAACCAACGGGACGGTGTCAACGTGCGCAGGTGATAATCAATTACATCACGCCAAAGGGAGTGACTGTTCAGATAGTTCCACCCGTAAACAGGCTTTTCAGCCAGTCCGGCACTGCCACGGGGCGGCCCGTGTTGTTGACGCAGGCGTGCTGCGTCATGCCGGTTGCCAGCACCTTATCTTTTGTTTCGTTGAGAATTTCGTAGGTAAAGGTGATGGATGCCTTGCCCCATTCGGCAATGCCCACGCGCACGAAAACCAGATCATCATACCGTGCGGGGGCGCGGTAGCGGCACTGGGCCTCGCGCACGGGCAGCATTATGCCCCGTTCTTCCACCGTGGCGTAGCTCATGCCGCGCTCGCGGATGAACTCGCTTCTGCCGCGTTCAAACAGGTGCAGGTATTCGGCGTAATACAGCACCCCCATGGTGTCTGTTTCACCGTAGGAAATACGGTGGGCAAGCAATGTCTCCGGTGTGGGAAAACTCATGGCGAAACTCCGGAACTGTGGTTCGTGAATTGTTATAGCTGTCGGCACGCGGGCACGGTGTCCTATGCAGACGCGGATTCCTGTGTAGACACGGATTCCCGCGCGAACGCGGTTCCCTCTGCCGTGGCCAGAACCGTGTCAAAAAAGCCGAGTATGTCCTTCCATGCCCTGTGCGCAAGGCGAGGGCAATACCATGACTTGAGAGGCTCGTCGGGAATGAGCAGCTCATTGCAGAAGCCGTGTCCGGCGTCGCTGTATAGGATGATGCGGCAGTCCGTCTGCGCATCACGCATTTCCTGCGCGAAGGGGGCTACGTCTTCAAGCGGCACAATCCTGTCATGAGCGCCGTGCAGCACCAGCAGCGGACCGCAGGGAACGGCTTTTTCCTCAACGGGCGGCAGGGGATGCGTGGTGCTCAGATACCCGTATACGCTGCATGTGGCGTCCACCGGAGCGCCGGAGCGGGCCAGTTCCAGCACGGCACATCCGCCGAAGGAGAAGCCCAGACTGAAGACCGGCAGCCCCTGTGTTGCAGGATGGCTGCGCAGGGCATCGAACGAGGCGCGCAGCCTTCTGCGCATGCGTTCCCTGTCTCCACGGTAGATGCGGGAGACGCGGCTCCCTTCTTCGGGATTGGCGGGGCGCACACCGGCACCGTACATGTCGCAGGCAAGCACGACAAAGCCGAGGGCGGAAAGCCGCCTTGCATGCCTGTGCATGTATTCGCCCGGTCCCATGAATTCGTGCACCAACAGCACGGCGGCCCTGGGATGTGTGCCTGTGGGATGTGTGCCTGTGGGATGTGTGCCTGTGGGATGTGTGCCTGTGGGATGTGTGCCTGTGGGATGTGTGCCTGGGGCGGGCATGAACAGCGCACCTTCAAGTGATGTTTCGCCGTCCGCACAGAGAAAGGGTGTTCCGGCGTTCAGTGTGGGAGAGTCTGTCATCGCCGGCATCAGCGCGCTCCGGGAACAAAGGCGGCGTTGATGCCGCTCAGGTGCACTTCGGTCCTGTCACGCCACACAACGCGGGCGCGGCAGAGTTCGGTGCCGTCTTCCAGCGTCACCGAATGCAGGCTCTCACCTGCAGCCGGATCGGAGCAGGAGGAGGTGAGTCGTGTTCCTGCGCCGCATTCCGCACGGAAGGTAATGTCCACCAGCGAAGGTTCGTGCGTGGCAAGAAAATCGTCCGGCACAGCTTCCATCACCCAGTCGGAATAGCGGGCGTTGTTCACATGCCCGTTCATGTCCAGATCGGCCTTGCGGGTCAGCACGGGAGCTGTATGGGCTGCTTCGCGCAGCTTGGGCACGGCGCGGGTCGCAAAGGGCTGGCAGGCGGGTTGGTCCTTGGGATACTCCGCGCCCACAAAATCCGGAATGGGAGCAATCTTGCGGGTGGCCACATCCATTACCGCCCAGGCACTGGTGCCGCTGGCGAGCAGGTTGTCTGCCGTATCAAAAATTTCGTAACAGCGCATGGCCACGTTGCGGTCATGGGTGGAAGGCCATGTGCGCACGGTGATGGTTTCACCAGCCGCAGGGTAGCGGTCCACGGTGATGGAAAGGCGCGTAAGCACCCACGCCACGCCTTCCGCCCACAGGCGCTCACCGGGAAAACCCAGATCGCGCGCGTTGTTGGAGGCGGCTTCCTGAAAATAATCCGCAAAGGATGTGGGGGTGGCAACGCCGCTTATACCTACCTCGTAACAGCGGACGGGCAGGGTTTCCGAGCCATATACGGTCATTTCTGGTTCCTTTGAATCGAGTGTGGGGCTCCTGCGTGACCACTGACATCCGTCAGGCTTCAACAGATGCTGAGGGTCGCTGCCGACGTTACGGCCGAACGGTAAGGTCGGATATCAAAATCGGACGTCAAAATCGGACGTTATTGCCGCATACCTTATGATGCAATACCCCATGATTTTGGGCCGTAAGCGACATAAAATATCCGGCCTTGTCGAGCCGTAAGCGCCAGACTCAGCCGACAGACTCAGCCGACAGACTCAGCCGACGGACTCAGCTTACTCAGTCGTGTCTTACGAATCGTGGCTGCGCAGCACATCGAGCACCTCCACGCGGGAGGCCTTCCATGCCGGATAGGCTCCGGCGATCAGGCCGAACAGGATGGAGGCACCGCAGGAGAGCGCAATGAGCAGCGGGTCATACACATAGGGAAAATCGCCCACGCGGTAGACCACGGTTACGCAGAGCAGAGCACCGCATACACCAAGAATGCCTCCTGTACCAGACATGAGACCGGCCTCAAGCAGGAATTGCAGCACGATGGATTGCCGCCGTGCGCCCACGGCACGGCGTATGCCTATCTCCAGCCTGCGCGAGCGCACCAGCAGGATCATGATGGAAAGTATGCCCAGCGTGCCCACCATGAAGGATATGCCGGAACTCATCACGCCCAGCGTCCATACAAGATCAAGCGCCTGCGTCTGCAGGGTGGCCGTATCGCTGGCGGTGAGCACGGCAAAATCGTCATCTGCCGCATCGGTTATGTTGTGGCGATGCCGCAGCAGGGCGCTTGCCGCAGCTTTGGCCGCCTCGGTATCCGCGCCGTCGTGCAGGGTCATGTATACGCCGGAGATATAGTCCTGATTGGACATGCGGCGCATATAGGTGGTCACGGGTACAAAGACTTGTTCATCCTGATCGGTGCCGGAAAGGTCACTGCCTTTTTCTTCCATCACCCCCACAACTTCCATTCCTGCGCGGTAGAAGAATACGGTCGCGCCCAATGCCAGTTCCGGTTTGCCGAACAGTTTCTCGGCAATGGTTTTGCCCAGCACGCACACCTTGGCGCGGTCTTCCACGTCTTCATGCGTGATGAAACGGCCCATGGCCGGTTTCATGGCCCGCACCTCGGGGTACTCCGGCCCCGTGGCTACCAGTTGCGATGTGGTTGTGGTGCGCTGGTAGCGTACCGGCATGGTGGTTCTGATGAACGGCACGCCGGAGCGGACCTGCGGCACGCCGTAGACCAGAGCCCGAGCATCTTCAAGGGTGAACGAGGTGTTCTCGCTGCCGAAGCGGACCGAGCCCCCGCGAGAAAAGCGCACCTTGCCCGATATGGCCGCAAAAAGGTTGGGGCCGAGCTTGGCGGTTTCCTGCTCCGCCTTGGCCACCATGGCCTTGGAAACGTGCATCACGCCCGTGAGCGCCAGTGCGCCCAGAAACACACCGAGCATGGCAAGGGCGGTGCGCAGTTTGTGGGTGCCCAGAGCCTGCAACGCTATTTTCAGACCGCCGAACATGTGGGGAAAGGTAGTGTGCATGCTAGTCACCTCCCCGCAGGGCCTGAATGGGGTCCATGTCCGCTGCATGGCGCGCAGGGCGCAGGCCGAATATCAGCCCCACCGCCGTGGCCGATGCCAGCGCGTAGCTGAATATCTTCCACGACAGGTGTATCTCTATGAGCCCAAGGCGGGCCAGCATCTGGCCCATGGCAAGACCGATGAAAATGCCGACTACCGCGCCGATCACCGTCAGGGCCACGGCTTCAATGAGAAACTGGGTGATTATGGCGTTTCTGTCCGCTCCCAGAGCACGGCGCAGGCCGATTTCGCGCATGCGCTCGGACACGGAAAGATAGAACAGGTTCGCAAGCACGAACCCGCCCACCAGAATGGCGGCGGCTGCCGTAATGCCCAGAAAGATGGTCAGCCCGCCCTTGATCATGGAAAGGAACTTCTGCACCTCGACGGCGGAAAGGATGGTGAAGTCGTTGGGCTCGCCTTCGCGTATGCCGTGCAGGTGCCGCAGCAGGCTTTCCAGATTGATGACGTTGTCATCCATGCGCTCGGCATCAACGAACTTGATGCGCAGTGCGCGGAAATAGCGTCTCTCCACGCCGAAACGCTGCATCATGGTGGTCAGCGGAATGATGATGCGGTCATCCAGATTGCCGCCGCCACCCGCCAGACCGCGCGGTGTGAGCACGCCCGCCACGGTGAAGGGAATCTTGTTCAGGAAGAAGCTTTTCCCCACGGGGCTGGTATCGCCGAAAAGTTCTTTGGCAACGGAGTCTCCAAGCAGGCACACGCGGGCGCCCTGTTCCACGTCGGTGGCGGAAATGTCGCGTCCTTCCGCCAGCGGCCAGTTCCACGATTCGCCGTAATTGTCTGTTGCGCCGATGACGCTGCGCACCCCCCACTTGTTGTTGCCGTAGCTGGCACTGACATCATACTGGGCCTGCATGGGAACGACCAGATAGGTCCCCGGCAGCGACTGGCGGATGCGCTGGGCATCATTCCATGTGAGCGTGTAGGAACGCTGGCCCACGGCCCGGTTGGTGATGTCGGCTCCGAGAATGAGCAGGGCGTCCGGTCCGAAGTTGTCCGTAATCTCATCGGCTCTGCGGTTGGCACCGTCGTGCGCGGCGATGATGACCGTGAGCGAGGCTATGCCCAGCGCAATGGCGGCTATGACAAAGGCCGAACGCAGCTTGTAGGCCCAGAGCACGGTCAGGGCCATGGAGCGTATGCGCCAGAAAAGGCGCAGGCGGTGGGCAAGGCTGCCATGGCTGCCAATGTTGCGGCCGTGGTTGCCAGCATAAGGGCCTGCCTGCTGGACAGACTGATTGTCCGGCTGCTTGGCAGTACCACTGCGCTGGTCGGTTGGAGACGAGGGGGCCGTATCGAGAGGAGCTTTCATGTGGGCGGCGTGGTGAAAGGTTGTCGGAATGTGGTGCGTATATGGTACCCATCTGCGGAGGAACCGCAAGCGGAATCGTCGCTTCACTCCACCTCCTTTTTGTCCCGTGAACCTTCAGATAGTCCGCTGCTTTCGACCAAGCATGGGGATATGAAAAAGGGCGTCTTACTGCGCCCTTCAGTTTCATGACAACGCCTCCGTTATTAGCAAAACCCCATTCCCGTTAAGCCGGGGCTGCAAGTAACAAACGATATTTCATCGCTTACATCGGGTGCAGGGGGATAATCCCCCTGCCCGTCGGAGACGAAAACAATTCAAACTGGCTTAACCATCATAAAAAAGGGCGCATTACTGCGCCCTTTTGTTGTTTCTTGTCAGTGCTGATCAGCAGTTCTGCCAGCAGGCTTCCACATGCTCGTCGGCAAGGCTGGTGGAGAAGGCGCTTACGCCCCATGCCAGCAGGAAGGAGAGGGGCAGGGCCACCACGTTGGGGTCCACCCACTGCAGCAGGAATATCCAGCTGCCCTTGGCGGCGTCTGCGACCAGCGTGGTCTTGCCGAACAGAAGCTGGCACAGCCCGATGGAGGCGGCTTCCTTTTCGTGGATGAAAAGCAGCCAGAGCATGGAAGCGATGAACCCGCCGATGATGGAGAACTTGGCACCGGCCTTGGTCATTCCCTTCCAGTACAGGCCGAGCAGGTAGGCAGGCAGGAAGGCTGCACCGCACAGTCCGAAGAAGAAGGCGGTGGCGCGGGCAATGACGGATTCCGGCAGCACCCATGCCCATACGAGGGAGGCGAGAATGGTGATGACCACGCCCATCTGGTTCACGGCCATGGAGTTGCCTGCAGCGCGAACACGGGTGCGCATGGCGCGGGCGTATATGTCGTGGCCGAGCGAGGTGCCGCCCACATGGAACTGGCTGGAAAGGGTGGACATGGCCGCCGCGAACATGGCCAGCAGGAAGATGGCGGAGAACCACGGGGGCATCATGGTTTCGATGAAGGTGGGAATGATCTTGTCTATGTTGCCACCGGCCATGGCTATGCTGATCTTGCCGAATTCCTTGAAGAACACGGCATTGGAGAGCGCGCCCACAATGAAGGCCACGCCGGTCATGAGCAGGATGAATATGCCGCCGTAGAGCACCGCGCGGTTGAGTTCGCGGTCGCCGGGTACGGTCATGTAGCGCACGGCAAGCTGGGGCTGGGCAAGCACGCCGATGCCTACGCCGTAAACAATGGTGGTGTAGATGGTCAGCCACAGCGGTGAGAAGGGAACTGATCCCTGTGTCCAGCCGAGCATGCCGCCTTTCTGCAGTTTTTCCGGCATGAGCTGGGCCATGTCGGTCAGGGCCTGATGCGCCTCGGTCACGCCGCCGAGCATGGAATAGGTGTAGCAGATCAGTATGAGCATCATGACGGCCATGATGCTGCCCTGAAAGGCATCCGTATACATCACGGCTTTCATGCCGCCGGTGATGACGTACAGGGCGATGATGGCTGTCACACCCAGCAGCACCCACGTGTAGGGCAGACCGAGCGACACTTCCACCATGCGGCATATGCCGATGAGCACGGCCGCCGCGTAGACGGGAATGAACATGAAGATCACACCGCCGGAAAAGCCCTGAATGAATCTGGACTGGTAGCGCTTGCCCAGCAGCTCGGGGAATGTGTGGCAGTTCAGGGCTAGCCCCATGCGTCGGGTGCGTTTGCCGAAAAAGATCATGGCAATGAAGATGCCGAACGAGAGGTTGAATACCGTGAGCCACAGCAGCGGAAAGCCGAACAGACCTGCCGCGCCGCCAAAGCCGATGATGGCCGAGGTGGAAATGAAGGTGGCCCCGTATGACATGGCCATGACAAAGGGATTGACCCTGCGTCCGGCCAGCATGTAGTCGCTGGCGCCCTTGGTTTCCTTCCAGCCCTTGTAACCGAGGTAGAACACTATGGCGAAGTAAGCCAACGTGGTGAGCAGTTTAATGGCCATGTATTCTCCCTACCTTTTGCCGCAGTCGCCGCTGTAGTCGTCCCCGCAATCGTCTGACACGGAGTCAGGCAGCAGGTCGTCTATGGAAACGGTGTCCGGAGTGCCGTTGTTGTTCCAGTTGATGTAGCCGTAGGCCACGCATCCTATTGCCGAAAGAATGCACAGCCAGAAGGCCAGTGCCGCTTCCCAACTGCCGAGTCCGAGCATGTTTCCTCCTCATGTTGCAGGCCCGAAAAAACAAGAAGGGCCGCAGGTTTTGCCTGCGGCCCTTCTGGGTGTTCGTGTAGCTAGTTTTTAGCAGCGCCGTTTGGCGCACACCCGGGTACCGCAGGCCAGCGTGCTGCTAAAAAAGTAAAAGCCAAAAAAGGATAGCGCGAAAGCGCGTGCGGTATAGGTGTTCATGGGGTGCGTATATCCTGTGTTTTTCATATTTGTCAAGTTCGACATGGAAGAAAGAAGCGCAGTGTTTGAAATTATAATGGTGCAGCTCTTTCAAACGGGTGCTGTGCTGATGTCGGAGACAGAAAAAGGAAAAGGCCGGAGTATTCCGGCCTTCCGTTTCGGATGTCCTTCCCGCGAGCAGGTGTCGCCCCCCTGAGTGCGGCACTGTCGCGTGTGGGAAAGTGCGATCAGGCGCTTCGGGATCACCCTTAACTATCGTAGGGGCCAACCATGCACCAGTGCGTGAGGCAGGTTTGCCGCCTTTCTGCGCATGGTCTCGCCGCCCTTCAGGTCACTTCAAGTCACTTCTGACGACCAGTGCCGACGGCCACTTCAGATGATCCTTCAGCCAGCCGGTTCAGGCCTCAGCCCGCGTTCGGGCTGGTTCCGTCTGAAGGGGGTGCGTTATTCGAACAGCTTCTTGGCCTGTTCCTTGGCGCTGTCCACCGCCTCATCTATCTTCTTGCCTGCCTTTTCGGCGGGGCCTTCTTCCTTGCAGCCCGCGAGGGGCAGAGCAAAGGAGAGCAACAGCATGGATACGAGCAGAATTCTGGCAAAACTCATTCGTCTTCTCCGTCAATTCACAGTATATCCGGCCGTTTTATCCGTTGCCGGATAAAGAACGCCGGAGGTTGATAACAGGAGCCGGCCTGATTGCAGGATGCTCCTTGCCAATACCATATACGTTCCCGTGGCTGCACAGGTCACACGGATTCGCAAAAAAACTGAAATAGGGCGTGCTGGTCCCCTATGCGGGGCCGCCGGTCACAGGGCTGTGTCGTCAACAACATGACCGTCGGCAAACTCGATGCGCCTTGCTGCTCTTGCTGCGGTTTGCGGATCGTGGGTGACAATCACCACCGTCTTGCCTGCTGCATTGATAGAGGCAAACAGGTCCAGAATATCCTTGCCGGTTGTGGTGTCCAGCTGACCGGTGGGTTCGTCTGCCAGAAGCAGCGGCGGGTCGTTGAGCAGAGCCCGTGCAAGGGCAACGCGCTGTTGCTGGCCGCCGGAAAGGCTGGATGGCTTGAAGTGCATGCGGTCAGAGAGTCCCACCCGCTCCAGCAGAGATTCAGCCCGTTCGCGCAGCGCCTTGCTCCCCGTGTCACCATAGAGCCCGGGCAGCATTACGTTATCCAGCGCAGTGGCATAGGGGATGAGGTAGAAACTTTGGAACACCATGCCCACAAGGGTGTTGCGGGCGGCGCTGCGGGTGTCGTCGTCCATGCCTGCCGTATCCGTGCCGTCAAGATAGTAATGGCCGGCGCTCGGCGAATCAAGCAGTGCCAGAAGGTGCAGCAGCGTGGATTTGCCGGAACCGGAAGCGCCCTGAATGGCCACCATCTCACCATGCCCGATGCGCATATCAAGCGGTTTCACGGCCTCCACAATCAGGTCTCCCTGACGAAAGGTGCGGGTCAGCGCTTCGGTCCGCACCACATATGGCGATTCGGTTCCCATTACGGCTTCTTCTTTTTGGCGGCTGCGGTGGGCAGTATGATTTTTACGGCCACTTCATCCCCCTGCGAAAGGCCCTCAAGCACTTCGCTTGCCGTCTGTCCCTGCAGGCCGAGCTTGGGCCGGGTGCGCCGCACACTGCCGTCGGCCTCCTTCACAAAGACAAACTGCTCGCCGTCCACCCATTTGAGGGCGTCGTTGGGCAAAACCAGCACATCGGGCTTTTCTTGAACCACCACGGTACACTGTGTTGTCATCTCCGGTCGCAGCTGCGAAGCCGTTTCCGGCGCAAGACGGACAAGGGCCTGATAGTAGACGATGTTGTCGCGGATTTCCGGCTCCGGATAGATCTGGTTCACCGTACCCGTGAACACATGGTCGGGGTAGGCGTCCACACGAAACTCCACGGGCATGCCGGAACGTATGCGGCCCACGTCGGTTTCATCCACGTATATCCACATTTCAAGGCGGGTGGGATCAAGAATGGTTATGAGGTTGGCCACTTCAAAACCGGCAACCACCGTCTCGCCGGTCTGGGCGGCAACCTGACTCACCACGCCGTCTATGGGCGCATAAATGGTGGTATAGGTAATGCGCACCTGAACGGATTCCAGAGTGGCCTGTGCTGCTGCAACCGCTTCGCGGGCCTTTTTGGCTTCCAGCCGGTATTCGGTTTCCAGCCGCTTGAGCGTTGCGGCTCTGGCTTTTTGCGTGTTCTGCGAAACGGTGTGCTTCTGGCGGGCATCATCAAGGCTGTCCTGAGAATCCAGCTTCTGCTCCACCAGCGCTTTCTTGCGTTTCAGGCTGAGTTGCAGATATTCGCCCTCGGCCTGCGAAGCCTTGAGCTGTGCTCGTGCCTCGTTGATTTGCAGGGGATAGACCGTTTCCACGCGTGTCTGCTCAGCCTCGGCTTTGCGCAGCGTGGCTTCGGCCTCGGCAAGGCTGGCCTGCTGTTCGCGGTCGTCAATTTCCGCGATCAGGTCCCCCTTTTTCACGGTATCTCCCACGCGGACATACATCTTCTTTATCAGGCCGGTGGCGCGGCTGCCTGTTTTCACTATGGCGCCCACCTCGGGCTTGATAATGCCTGTTGCCTCCAGCGTGGCCCGCACGGTGCCTTTTTCAAGTAGTGCCGTTTTCAGCACTTTCGTTTCCTGCGCGGTTCTGCCGGACTGCCAGTACCATGCACCCGCGCCGAGAGCGAGAAGGATGAGAATGAGTATGATAAGTCGGTTCCGCATGCGTTACCCATGTTTGGTCAGAATTGGTGCGCATGCTGCCTGACGCGTATCCCCATGGCGGCGCACGTGACGCATACTATAATACACGATGCTGGTAAGGCCACCCCTCAAATGCATAATGATTCCTGATTTGCAAAAAGAGGGCGGAGCGCCTGTGCGCCCCGCCCCCTGCATAGCGAATCTGGCTGGTGTCAGCGCTATATGTCCACCACTTCGCATTCCATGCACTTCTCGCCATCCACGAAGCGGATGCCGAAGTTGGCCCAGAAGGCTTCCATAAGGTCAATGCCGTCGGAAAGGTCCACGGCGTCTTCCTGATACTTGTAGCGGAAATATTCGAGAAAGGCGCGGGTGTTGTTGTTCAGCATGGGCGCTTCCGCGATGAGTGATTCCTTTTCCCGCAGGTTTTCATAATGGTCCATGGTCGCATAGGCGAATATGATGGAGTAGGAAAGCTGGGCTATCTTGCCGCGCACGGCACCCAGAAAGTCGTTGATGATCTGGTTCTCACGGTATTCCATGATCTGGAAACGGAACCAGTCGTAATATTCCGCCTTGTTGCGGATAATGGCAAGGCTGCCCAGCAGCGAGCGTTCAAGATCCTGTTTTGCAAGCTCGGAAAGCTCTTCTTTCAGCACCTCGCGCAGCACGGCATCGCGGAATTCAAAGGATTTGCGGGCGGCGCTGTACTGGTCATACAGCTGGTACAGGTTCATGAAATAGTTGGCATATCTGTCCAGCTTGTGGCGGGTGAGCACAGGGAAATGGCCCTTGTTCACCAGCAGCGAGAACTCGTGCCAGTAAATGGCAAAGCGGATGTGGTTGTCGTAGGCGGCAGAGTAGATGTTCGGGTGAAAGAGCAGCACATGGCCCTGCGGCGTGAAAATGGCCTTGGATACCGGCTCCATGCCGGGAACGGACTTGTAGGTGCCGGCTTTCTGCAGTTCTGTGACTTTGGCATCGAAATCTTTGGGAACAATGATCTCCCGAATGCGGAACGCCATGGTGTAATGCTTGGAAGCTTCACCCAGCATTCCGAGTTCATTGATGATTTCCTGCTGCTGTTCTCTGGTGCCGATTTCTACGGTGATTTGCATGGAGTCTCCCTTTCACGAAAATTCGCGGGCAACCGCCCCGCGCGTTTTGGGTATACCGTCATGCCTTCGCCCGCAAGCAGAAAAGGGGAAAAGGGCTCCCATCCGGCCGCTGCCGTCAAAGTCTCGATGTATGCTGTGTAAAAGTTTTCCACATGGTAATGATGTGTAATTAAGTGTCAAAGTGGTATTGACAGCCTTTGCATGTGCATTACTTCAAGAGCGAAATAACACGAAGAGTCCATTCCGGACTCAAAGGAGGTGCCCATATGGTTATCGATTTCAGTTCCCTGTATGACTTCCCCAAAGAGGTGGAGCGCTTCTTTGACGATGTGGCCCGCTTCCGCAGGGGTGGCATGGGCGGGGTCGGATTCCCGCTTCTCAATATCGCCGAGGACGAAGGTAATTATTATGTGGAAATCAGCGTCCCCGGTGTGGACCCGAAGGAAGTGGAGCTGACCCTCACTGAGAAGAGCCTGATCATCAAGGGTGAGCGCAAAGCCGGTGAAGGTCGTTTCCTGCGGCAGGAACGTCCCGCAGGTACCTTCCAGCGGGTGCTCTCGCTCAATGTTCCCGTCGAGCGTGACAAGGTCATCGCCTCGGGTGCAGATGGCATTCTGAGAGTTGCACTTCCCAAGGCAGAAAGTGTGAAACCCCGCAAGATATCCATAACCGCCGCTGACAACAGGGCGATTGAAGTCTAAGGAGGCCGGACATGAAGAATGAAGTAGCAAAGACCGAAACGGCGCTGCGGCGTATTGTTCCCGCCTCCGATATTGTGGAACGGGAAGAAGGATTCCATGTGATACTGGATATCCCCGGTGTGACGCGCGAGGCTCTTTCCATCGAGATTGAGGAAAACGAACTTACTGTGACCGGCAGGGCTGAGCGGCAGGCAGATTCCGCTCTGCGACGCATCCATACGGAATTCGGCCCTGTGGAGTTTGCCCGCACCTTCACCCTTACCGACATGGTGGACAGGGACAAGGTGACTGCCTCGCTCGCCAACGGTGTGCTGGAACTCTATCTGCCCCGCGCAGAGGCTGCAAAGCCCCGCAGGATAGAGGTCAACGCCTAGAGGCTAGAGAAATCATTCTTTCCGTCTTGGTACAAAATGAATAAACGTCCGGCTTTTGCCGGACGTTTTTTTTAAAATCATTTTGAAAAGAAACCTGACAGGTATATTGAATAGACAGGTGGGCAGTCTTTACAGCTTATTTTATGTAAGGCTGCGGGGGATGGGAGACATGTACCGCAAAGGGGGCCAAAAAATGAGGCATCCCCGGGAGAAGGAACGAGATGAAGCTGCGAGTGCTGTTTGTTGATGATGAGCCTAACGTGCTGAATGGTTTGCGTCTTGTACTGCGAAGCCTGCGCGACAAGTGGCATATGGCCTTTGCCACAAGTGCCGTGGAAGCATTGGAGATTCTGGATCGCGAAACCTTTGACGTGATCATTTCCGATATGCGCATGCCCGGTATGGACGGCGGCGACCTGCTGGCCGAGGTGCAGAAAAGGCATCCGCACATGCTGCGTATCATCCTGTCCGGCTATTCCGATCAGGTCATGATAATGAAGACGGTTAAACCCGCACACCAGTTCCTTTCCAAGCCGTGCAATCACATTGAACTGCAGGAAGTGGTAGAGCGCTCCATGCAGCTCAGGGGAGTGCTGGGCAACGAGCATGTGCGTTCCATCCTGTCGGATGTGGAGGCACTGCCGTCGCTGCCGGAAGCCTATCAGGCACTGGAGACCGAGCTGGGCAGGGAGAATCCTTCGCTGGAATACATCGGCGATATCATTGAGCAGGATCTGGGGCTCACCGCTTCACTGCTCAAGCTGGTAAACTCTTCATTCTTCGGCTTGCGCCGTCATGTCTCCAGTCCGCATCAGGCCGTGGTTCTTCTGGGTACGGAAACCGTCAAGAGCCTTATGCTGATCATTGAGCTGGTAAAACGTTTTCATGTGAAGGAATCGCTGCATGTAGATGCCACTCTGCTCTGGGAGCACAGCACCTTCACCGGGCATCTGGCCCGATGCATAGCGGCCAAGTGCCAGAAATCAAAAGATGTTGTGGATAACGCTTTTATTGCCGGTTTGCTGCACGATGTGGGCAAACTGGTGCTGCTTACCCGTTTTGAAGATGAATATATGCAGGTGCTGGACCTGGTACGCAATACCGACATGTATATTCTGCATGCCGAGCAGCAGGTTTTTGGAACCACCCATGCGGAAATGGGGGCGTATCTACTTGCACTGTGGGGGCTGCCTGCTCCGGTGGTGGAGGCTGTGCTTCTGCACGATGCTCCCGGCATTCCCGCAGAATCGGGTTTTACGGCTCTTGCCGCAGTGCATGTGGCAAATGTGCTCGACCGGCAGATGCGCATCGTGCACGAAGGGTACAAGGTGCCGCAGTTTGACATGGACTATCTCAAAGCCGCAGGCCTGGATCAGAGAATTGCGGAACTGAGCGAACTGTGCCGCGAAATGATCGAATCTGACGACGGCAAAACCTGCATTTCATGATGGAGGAAAGGTAGTCGAGGCTTTTAGGGGTGTCCTTTTCTCTGTTTATTCCTTCAGGCGCTCTTGCTAACCCGCTCAGCTTGTTGCTGTAATTGCCATCTTCTATACGGGCGGAACGCGGCCCGCAGAGGAAAAGCACCTTCTTTCGGGGTTGCCATGCCTGAGGCAAATCTGTATTGTCCCCCCCTTCGCGTAACAGACATCAGCCGCAGGTTCGGCCTGTGGTTTTTTTTTTCCCGTTGGTAAAATTTTGCATCACAGCCAAAGAGATCGAGAGTTATGATAACGAAAGAACTGTCTGCTGGCGGCCGCATAGAAACAACTTGCTCCCGCTGTAACGATATCACCGGTCACGTCATTGTGGCCATGGTGGGAGACGTCATCGTCAAGGTTGAATGTCAGGCTTGCGGCAGTGTCCATAAGTACAGAGAGATTCGTAAACCCAAGCTGAAGTCCGAGACCTCCGGTGTGCGCAGGGTCCGCCACGGCGAATCCAGGGAACAGGCGGTGTCACAGGCGCGTTCCGAGGCTGCCAAGAAGGCCGCCCAGACCCGCGCCAACCAGCGCGCCCAGCAGGAAGCGGAAGCCGTGATGATTGCATGGAAGTCGGTCATCGTTTCCAAGGGCACCAACGATGCCCGCCCCTACACCATGCGCGAAAGCTACGCTGCCGGAGATATTGTGGATCACCCCACCTTCGGCATGGGCGAAGTGCAGAGTGTAACCCGCCCCGATAAGATGGAAGTGCTTTTCAAGGAAGGCGTGAAGGTGCTGCGCTGCACTCTGTAGCGTCACCTGTCGCGTTTTTCTGCCGGGCCGGAAAACGGCCGGAAGACAAGGCAGAGATAAGGGCAGCGGAGTTCCGCTGCCCTTTTTTATTGGTACCTACTGCCACTGAACCCGTTCGGCTTCGTAACGCGGGGTGTTTCTTCCTGCGTTGCTGACAATTCTCCGCTCATCGCGGCTGCCGGGGAATGGCGGCCTGAACCATGCCAGCAGACTTTCGGCGGATGCCCGGTAAATGCCGTCCGAGCATCTGCGGGCGGGAAAGGCTTCTTCCCGTATCCAGCGTTTTATGGTCTGGGGGCCGGCACCCACGGCCTTGCCTATGGCCTGCAGTCCCACGAATACCGGCACGGCACGGTGTACGGGCATGCCCGGTTGCAGTCTTGCCATGTCGTCGTTCCAGCGGTCGGGTTCCCGCATGGCGGTCCATTCGCCGTTGCCGTGACGGCAGTCTTCGCCCGACACGGGCCGTAAGCACGGGGTTGCTGTGCAGGCAGGTGGCTGCGGCATTTCCCTAGGCATGGGCTGCACCTCCCGATATTGCCCCGGCGGTTGATCGGGCGATCGGCTTGGCTTTGCCGGAAGGCCCGCCGACAACAAGCACTCCCATGCCTTCACGATCATGATTGCCGGTGTCGAAATGAAACCAGCTCATGCCGTCAAATGCCTCGATGCGGCGTATGGCGGCAAAGCACGGTGCCTCAGGCTCTCTTTCCATATCCTGCCGTACTTCTTCTGCGGTTATGCGGGTGAACTTGCAGTCAAAGGCTCTTCCCAGTTTATGTTGCGACAGGGCTGCCCCCTCGGGGCAGTCCCATGCCCGCCAGCCGGAGTTCTTGAACTGTCCGCCCGCATGCCAGTTGTTCACGACTATGGGGCCGTAGCGGTGGCGCAGGGCATCCAGTGTGCGCAGGGCTTCCATATCAAAGAGCATGAACAGCTTGTGCGGGGCGTGCCGCCACCGGGCATGCATGTCCGGCGGTACAAGTTCCTCTATGCGGAAGTGGATAGGGGTATACATGGCATGCCTCCTAGTTGGTCCGCAGGCTGTGCACGGCAGAAAGATACACAGGGTAGCGGAATCCCCTGCTTGCCGGAGGAACTCCGTGCTGTACCGGAAAGGGCACCGCAACCTCCTCTGTAACAATCTGCAGATATTCCGTTTCAAGAGCTGTGAGACAAACCCCTGATTCC
Source organism: Desulfovibrio subterraneus (assembly GCF_013340285.1). Taxonomy (NCBI): domain Bacteria; kingdom Pseudomonadati; phylum Thermodesulfobacteriota; class Desulfovibrionia; order Desulfovibrionales; family Desulfovibrionaceae; genus Desulfovibrio; species Desulfovibrio subterraneus. The sequence continues at coordinate 602,284 of NZ_BLVO01000012.1, forward strand.
GTGGTGCCGAGCGGCACCAGGCGGGCTTCTGCCAGCACTGCGTTTCCGGCGGCAAGATGCCCCGCACACCAGCGGGCAGCCTCTCCGCGCACCAGCAGAGGAACCGCCTGGCGCTGGTCAGGGCGTCGGACAGTTCCGCCGCACGGGGCGGTGCAGCCGGTGGGCATGTCGTCTGCGGCATGCTCATGGACGTGCAGCATGACAATGGCAAATTCGCCTTGCGAATCGTGGTGCATGTGCGGTGTATCAAGTACCTTGCCCATGAAGGTAGCCCGGCTGGTGTATGGGCCCCCCTGTTGCAGCCTTGTCGCGATCGTGGCCATTTCCTTCTCCCTTTGCCGGACTGGCTCTGGCCTGTCCGGCTTTTGCAGCGTTCTTAGGTCTGCCGCGCCATTGCGGGCGCGGTGGCTTCCTCGGTCGTGGTAAAAGGCGTGCCGCCAACTGCAGCGTGGCGGACGCCTTATGTTCATGTTGTCCGGTTTCCGGCCTGCCCAGTCGGTTTCCGGAGCCTGTTGTCATATTGTGAGGGAAAGAGTTCCCGCAGGGGGCATCAGAAGCCGAGGCCGGTATCCGGCGTCCGGTACAGATCTCTGCCGTAACGGTCCGGCGGAATGGCGCCGCTTGCCCACGGATCTTCAAACAGCCCGAACGAAGGGCCCCCGCCTGTCCGGGCTGCCTTGCGGCACCGCGTTGAGCAGTAGTGATCCGTCACCGACGCGGGGATGAATGCGGTGCCGCACTGCTTGCAGGTTCGCTGATCCGTCTGCTTCTGGAACTGGGCTGCGTGCAGGGCGGCGGCAGAGCATGTGCGGCTGCAGAATTTCTGGTTGTTCCGTCTGGGAATCATGAGCTGCTGGCACCATGCGCACGGAACCGGACTGGCAGCTCTTCTGGAAGCCGAAGAACAGGCTCTGGAACAATACTTGGCCTTTCCCATGGCGATGCGGCCGGGTTTTGCGTGAAATTCCTTGCCGCAGGTCCGGCACACGACTACTGGCATGATGTTCCTCCCTCGAAATAACGGTTGCAGCGCTGCATGGCCTGCGAAAGCGCGGCATTGCTACGCGTGGTGGGGATCAGTTCATGGTCGAAAAGGGCATAATACAGATGCAGCAGGCGCTGGTGTTCGCCCGATTCTATCTGCACCATCGGTTCATAGCCCCCTCGTGTGGTCCGCGGACGTATGCAGGCTGCACAGGTCTGCATGCCTTCCCGCATCATGTGCCACGGCCGTGTGAAGGTGCGTCCGCAGACGCAGCAGGCGATGTGGTCGTGCTCCGGCATGTGAAGTGGATGCATGAGTGCCTCGCTGTTGGTGTGGTATGTTCGTGTCATATATACTTGTGCACATTTTGTGCGATAAGTAACGTTTTGCCTGTATTCTTTGCACATATATTTCATCATTCGCACAGAAACGTCAAGGTGTCGTGCGATAATGTTCAAAATAGCTATTTACTTCCTCTCGTAATGCGCTATGATAACAGCATATGAACAATATTCGCACAGCCAGCGGTGACTGGCGCATTCAGGAATTCATAGCCGAGGCCATCGGTCTGGTCGGGGGCATTGCTGAACTGGCGCGCATTGCCGGAGTCAGCGAGCGCACGGTCTATGCGTGGAAGAATGGCGAGCGGCACCCCAGCAGGACGAATCTGAACCGGGTGACGGAATATCTTGAGTCCATGGTCGACGGGGGATGGGGGCAGACTCCTTCACCTTCCCGGCAGGCACTCTATGAGCGCACGCAGGACGGCTATGGTTCACCGGAAAGCGGGGGAGCAGGCGCGGCAGATTTTCTCGATTCGTTCGTGTTCGTTGAAAAGGCCCTTGCCCGCCCCAGCGCGGGAGGAGGGTCGCTTGAGACGGGCGGCGAGCATGACGGTGTGTACGCCTTTCGTCTGGACTGGCTGACGCGCAAGACCACGGATACCTCGCGTCTGCGGATCATGGAGGTCATGGGGCGTTCCATGGAGAACACCCTGCACAACGGTGACATGTGTCTGGTCAACGAACGTGACAAGGAGCTCGTGGAGGACCGGATATACGTTATTCGTGTGCATGACGAAATCTATGTGAAACGTTTTTCGCGTGCACCGGGGCGCTATCTTTTCCGCGGTGACAACCGGGAGCTTGCGTATCAGGACATAGTGGTGGACGTGACGGACGAGTCGCTCAACTGGGAGGTCATCGGCAGGGTGATCTGGGCAGGCAAGGATTTTTAGGCAGCTCCGCCGCCCGTGCCAGTGCCTGTTTCACAGAGGGCAATTTTACCGGACATGCCGGCGGGCAGATATTCGTTCGGGGGTCCGGCATGAGGTCTGCCGGACAATTTGTGCTGCAGATCATTCCGGGCCGTTTTGATATTTTCCGGTTCGATACCTGCGCCCCGGCCCGATCCATCCTTTCATTTATCATATTGCACATTTTGTGCAAAGGACTGCTGCCAACCAAAAGAGCAGGACATGGAGCAAGAAGGGCATATGCAGGAATTTCTGGTACAGTGCCGCTGGCCGGACGGAGACGTGGAGTATTTTCTGTCGGACAGCGAAGCAGAGGCCCGTTCATGGGCTGCCGATGCCCGCAGGGACGCAGACTGCGCGGCAGGAGTCTATGGCCTTCTGGTGTTGGAAACGCCTGATATTGCGGCTTCCTCCAGCGCGGAACCTGTGGCACGATATGCGGGCTATGTTCCCGGCCGGTCGCCTTTTCAGGTTGATGCAGTAAAGCTGCATCAGACGGATGCGGAGACGACGGGGCCGGCGGAGCATGCTGGAAATCCGCAGGCAGGGCTGATCCGGTCCGGTACGGTTGGCGGTATTATCCAGCGGCTGCAGTAAGCCGCGTTGGCGAATGTTATTATCCTCATTGGCAGAGCATATGTTCTGGCAATGATACAAGCAGGCGGGGGCAAAGGTCATGTTCCGGCGTGGAACAGGCCTCAGCCACCGGAACGATTTTCAGCTCCATGGCAGCCGCAAACTGTCGCGGAGTACTCCCTTACCTGCAGACGGTGCCATGCCGGTTTATCACCCGCATGATTTCCGAATGCCGGCAGGCCATGTCAGCTACAGGAGAAATGTCATGAAAGCTGCGTCGTATGTCCGTATCGCTGTAATTATCGCGACGTGTTGTCTCCTTGCTGCCTGCGGCGGTCGCCGCGAGGGCATTGCCGACCTTGATGTGCTGCCGCAGCGCGCCGCTGCCTATCTGCCGGATGGTGCCGCAAACCCGCTGCTGTCTCCCGAGGTACAGAAGGGGCTGCAATCCCGTTTCTTCGACCGGTTTTTTGCCCCGTGGCGTGCACAGAAGGCTTCGCTCGCTCCCAAGGTGGCCTTCTGGGGAACAGAAACCTTTGGCCGCAAAAAGGGATTTGCAGAAAACCTGCAGCCATGGTCGCGCCCCCGCTGGGAATCGCTTGTCTCCATGCAGATGGAGGGCAGCTATCCTTCCATGGCCCGTCATGCCATTGCCACGCGCAACACCTCCTTCCGCGTCATGCCCACGGACAAGCCCTTCTTCTATAATCCTTCCAGGGCCGGAGAAGGCTATCCCTTCGATTACATGCAAAATTCTGCTGTATGGATAGGCACGCCGCTGCTCGTCACCCATGTTTCCGCCGACGGCGCATGGTATTTTGCCGAGGCGGGAATTACCTTCGGCTGGCTGCCCGCAGATGCCATCGGCTGGACTGACGAAGCCTTCCGCAGAGACTACATGACCGGCACCTATGCCGCTGCCCTGCGTGACAGAATCGTTCTGCGCACGGATGGCGGAGCCTTCGCGGGCATGGCCCATCTGGGCGCCGTGTTCCCCATATCCGTCAGTGCCATGATGCTGGAAACAGCCTCTGCCGGAGCGGCGCAGACCCCGCCCGCAACAAATTTGCCCGTTATCATTCCCCTGCGTACAGTCGAGGGCAACGCCATAGCGGCAACCATCCATCTGCCTCCCACCACCGTGGGGCTTATGCCGCAGGCTATTTCCGCACAGGCGCTCGCACACTTTGCCGACATGATGATGGGCCAGCCCTACGGATGGGGCGGTCTGCTCGAAAATCGCGACTGCTCGGCAGCCATGCGCGACCTCTTCGCCCCCTTCGGTATCTGGCTGCCCCGTAACTCCAGCCAGCAGGGCAAGGAAGTGGGCACACCCATTTCGCTGGAAGGAAAAACCGCAGCCGAGAAACGGGCCATCATCCTCGAACAGGGCATTCCGTTCTACACCTTGCTCTGGTTCAAGGGGCATATCGGCCTGTACATCGGCCCGGACGCTGCAACGGGTGAACCGCTGCTGCTGCACGACGTATGGGGTGCCCGCACGGAATGGAAGGGCGAGGAAGGACGTGCTGTGGTGGGGCGTTTAGCCGTAACCACCCTGCGGTTTGCCGAAGAGCGTGACGACGTGAAGAAAGACTGGTTCTACGACAGGCTGCGGGGCATGGTGCTCATGCCGTCGAAGCTGTAGGGCTTTTGCACGCGGGCCTGCGTTTCTTCGTTCAGCCCTGTCAGTCGCTGCGTGAGTCTGACGGTCAGCTTGGCCGTCTGCATGGTTGTCTGCATGGTTGACACAATCCCGTTTATGGCTACTCTGCCGGAAGGCATGGGCGGAGCATAACTCTGTAAGGATATGTTCGTCTTATCTGGGCGTGTGTGGCCGCGTGTGGCCGCGTGTGGCGTTCCATGCCTGTTCGTGTGCCGGATGCCCGCAATTCCGCAAGCCGAAGCAGGGGCCGGCGCAGGCTCCTTCCGTTATGAAGGGGCTCAAGCACCGTCAATACCCTCAAGGAACCTTCAGGCAACTCCGGACAGGCATAGAATCCCACCGGTCGGCACGGTTCCGGTTTCAGGACACCGCATGAGTGATTTTCATACATTCTACATGTCTACCCATGGCTGCAAGATAAACCAGTACGAAACACAGGCCCTTCGGGAAGTCTGGACACGTCGCGGACTTCGCGAAGTGCAATCGGCCGCAGATGCCGCGGTGGTACTGGTCAACTCATGCGCCGTCACAGCCAAGGCTGTGAGCGAACTGCGCAACGTGGTGCGGCAGGCCAACAGGGCCAACCCGCAGGCGCGGATTATTATCACCGGCTGCGCCGCGCAGGTCATGGGCAAGGAGCTTGCTTCCCTGCCGGGCGTGGTGGAAGTGGTGCCGCAGGAGGAAAAAGCCTCCCTGAAGAACTGGCCCCGCAAGCCGGAAGAAGGCGGCGATGTTCAAGCCTTTCCCGCCTTTTCCATCAGCAGCTACAACCGCGCCCGTGCCGTGGTCAAAGTGCAGGATGGCTGTTCACACCGCTGCACCTATTGCATAGTGCCGCTTACGCGCGGCCGGTCCCGCTCTCGGGCCATTGCAGACATCGTTTCCGAATCCCGCTCCCTGCTCGAAGCCGGATTCCGCGAAATCATTCTTTCAGGAGTCAATCTGCGGCAGTTCGGCAAAGACCTGCCATATACCCCCGACTTCTGGGATCTCGTATCCACGCTGGAAAGCTCTTTAGGGCCGGACTGGGCTGGCGAAGCCCGATTCCGCCTGTCGTCGCTGGAACCCGGCCAACTCGATGCCCGCGCTCTGGAAACCCTTGGCGCATCGCGCCTTGTGGCTCCGCAGCTGCACATATCCATGCAGTCGGGCAGCGATTCCGTGCTCAAGCGTATGGGACGCGGCCATTACAAGGTGACCCCCCTGCTTGAGTTTCTGGAACACCTGCGCTCCGTATGGCCCGTATACGGTCTGGGAGCGGACATCCTCATGGGCTTCCCCGGTGAGACAGAAGAGGAATTCGCGCAAACGGTGGAGGCGGTGAAAGCCATGCCGCTTACCTATGCCCATGTTTTTCCCTATTCGCGTCGCCCCGGCACTGCGGCTTCGGTCATGCCGGACCAGCTCGACAAGCAGATCAAAGCCGGGCGCGCAAAAGTCGTGCGGGAAATCGTGGCTGCGAAGAAGACCGCTTTTCTGCAATGGCTGGTGGATAGCGCAACGCAACTTGATGTGGTGCTGCAGTCCGGGCAGACCAGAAGCGGTATTTCGCAATTCTATACGGAATGCCATTTCCCCCTGCTTCCCTTCGGGGCAGGGCAGCGCGATATCGTCAGAGGCGTCGCCACGGCCGTGCGCAAGCGAGGACTGGTAGTGCGCCCGCTGTAGTCTTTGCCATATGCCGGAGCATGGTGTATGCTGCGTACTTGAACAAAGGTGCGTTGTAGCGTATCGGGGCCTACCGTTTAGCATGTGCGGTTTTTCCGGCTGTCGGTCAAACCGTTGCATGCTCCGGACGCAGCGTGACCGCAGCGGTCAGACGCCCCCCATAGAACAGACTTTTTCCGCCCTGCCGATGCAGGGCGTTACCTTATCAAGAGGCTCGCGATGCTGAGAAGTATGACTGGTTTCGGACGGTGTTTCATGGAAGGCGACGGCTTTACCATGACGTGGGAAGTACGCAGTGTGAACAGCCGCCATCTGGACGTCAAATGGCGGCTGCCTGTCATGGTGCGCTCGGCCGAGGCGCGCTTCGAAAAGGTCGTGCGCCGGTTCGCCACACGCGGCAGGGTGGATGTGTCCCTGAACCTGCAGGTGCATAAGGCCGAGCTCATGGCGGTTACGTTCAACGCCTCGCAGGCTGGTGCCATGCTGGATCAGCTCGGCGCTTTTGCAGCCTCGCGGGGCGAAGCATTTGCACCGGACTACAACCGTCTGCTCGGCATGGGCTTCCTGTGGGAAGACAGCGGCGCGGAGCTGGATGAAGTGTTTGTGAGCAGGCTTGAAGAAGGCCTTGCCGGAGCACTGCAGGACTGGAACCTTTCCCGCGAGGCAGAAGCCGTGGCGCTGGAAAAGGACATGCTGGACCGCATTGCCCGCATGGAAGAATGGACGGCACTCATCAACGAACGTGCTCCCCAGATCAAGGAAGACCGCTTTGCCCTGGTGCGCGAGCGCCTGCGCGAAGTGCTCGCCCGTAACGAAGTGGATCTGGAAGAACAGCGTTTTCTGCAGGAAATCACGCTGCTTTCCGACAAGCTCGATGTGAGCGAAGAAATCACCCGCCTAAACACCCATCTTGTCCGTCTGCGCGAACTCATGCAGTCCGGCGGCGACGCAGGCAAGCGCCTCGATTTTACGCTGCAGGAATGCTTCCGCGAGATAAATACCTGCGGCAACAAGATTCAGGACCCCCAGATCTCCCATGTCGTGGTGGACTTCAAGAACGAAATGGAAAAGTGCCGCGAGCAGGTGCAGAATCTGGAGTAACCGCGCATGAAGGGTAACAGGCTCCTCAACATCGGATTCGGCAATTTCGTGGTAGCGAGCCGTGTCATAGGCATTTACAGCCCGACTTCCGCCCCCATGCGGCGTGTGCGTGAAGATGCCCGCGCAGAAGGCAGGCTCGTGGATGCCACGCAGGGCAGAAAAACGCGTTCCATAGTGATTACCGACTCCAATCATGTTATTCTCTCCGCCATACAGGCGGAAACCATAGGTCAACGATTCATACAGGAGGATGAGGCATAATGGTGCCTGACACACAAGACGCAACCGGAAAACAGGAGCAGGGCGTATCCTTGTCCCGCAGGGACAGGATAGAAGCAGAACGTACAGGCATTGTGCTGGTGCTCTGCGCGCCGTCCGGTACTGGCAAGACAACGCTTACCAGGCGTCTTCTCGAAGAATTCCACCGCTTCGAATTTTCCGTTTCCTACACCACCCGTCAGCCCCGCGAGGGCGAACAACACGGAAAGGACTACTTCTTCGTGTCCGAAGATGAGTTCAACGAAAAGCGGGAAGCAGGCTTTTTTGCCGAATGGGCCGAAGTGCACGGCAACTATTACGGCACCCCCAAGGAAGAAACCCTTCGCAAGCTCGCAGCCGGCAAGGATATTCTTTTCGATATCGATGTTCAGGGAGCGGGCCAGCTGCACGGCAGCCTCAAGCAGGGGTGTTACGTATTCATCCTGCCGCCTTCTCGCGGTGAACTGGAACGTCGTCTTCGCGGAAGGGGAACCGATTCCGAGGCAACCATCGCCAAGCGCCTTGCCAATGCCGAAAAGGAAATGCAGCAGGCTCACTGGTTCAACGCATGGATCGTGAACGACGATCTCGACCGGGCGTATGATGAACTGCGCAGCGCCTACCTTGCAGCGACATTGTCTCCCTCATGTCACCCGTCACTGGTGAACAGCATCATGAAGGGATGGAGGAACAATGGCTGATCTCGTCATAGCGCTTGATTACCCTGACGCACGCGGAGCCCTCGGCATGGCGGAGCGCCTGAAAGGCGCGGATGTGTGGATGAAGGTGGGACTGGAGCTGTTCACTGCAGAAGGCCCGTCACTCATTTCCCGCATCAAGGATCTGGGCTTCAAGGTCTTTCTGGACATGAAGTTCTTCGACATCCCCAACACCGTGCGCGGTGCTGTGCGTTCCAGCGTGCGGCACGGAGTGGACATGGTGAATATCCATCTCATGGGCGGCGAACGCATGGCCCGTGCCGCCATGGAAGGGTTGCATGAAGGCGCGGCAGGTTCCGGCGCATCGCCCATTCTGCTCGGCGTAACCGTGCTTACCTCCATGTCGCAGGAAGACCTGCCGAAGGGCTTTTCCACCACGCTGCCGGAAACCGTTCTGCAGCTGGCTTCGGCCGGTAACAGCTGGGGTATTCACGGTGTGGTCTGTTCCGGCCACGAGGTGGTCGCCATAAAAAATAGTTGTGGAAAAGGCTATTTATGCCTTACTCCTGGAATACGTCCTGTTGCCTTGGGCGATGACCAGCGCAGGACCATGACCCCTGCCGAGGCCGTGCAGGCCGGTTCGGACTTTCTGGTGGTGGGACGGCCCGTCACGGGATCGGACGACCCCGCACAGGCGGCTCATGCCATTCTCGAGGCCATGAAGCAGGCATAGGGCGTCATCGGAAAATACAGATAATTCCACCGTGCGGAGGCTGCAGGCTTCCGCACGGTGATGCAAACATTGTTGTCTGAAGACGGAGGCCGCACACACAGTCGGCCCTCGCCCGTGGGAGAGAGTATGGGAGAGCAGAAGGAACACGCGAGCGCAAGCAAGGAACGTGAACCGATCAAGGGTATCTTCTCCACGCAGGAACTGAAGAAAGTGGGCGCGGGCACTACAGTGCGCAAGACCGTGCAGAAGGCCTTCTGGTTTGCGGAAGAAAAGAGCGGCAAGATCGAAGTGCAGCCACTGAACGCCAACTATGTGCCTTCCGGCCCCAAACGCATCGTCTCCATTGAAGAACTTATCGAAAAGTTTCAGCCGGAACCGGAATTCTACATGCAGACCGTGTTCCCCAAGATGAAAGAGCTGAACAAGACCATCGCCCGTGCCGACAGGCACCGCCAGCGGGGCGAGGGCTTCAGTGCCGAATTCGAATACGGCAACGCGCTCAAGGTGGACGAGCAGAACGTGCGCGCCAACTTCGGGCTCGGACTCACCTATCTTGAGCGTGGCGAAACGGAAAAGGCCGACAATATTTTCGAGCGCCTCGTCAAACTGGATGCCGCCTTTGACGTGGAACACAAGCACCTGTTCAACGAGTTCGGCATAAACCTGCGCAAGAACAAGATGCTCGATCAGGCTGGGGATTACTACGCACGCGCCCTTGAACTTTCCGGAAACGACGAGAACCTGCATTACAATGTGGCCCGGGTGCGCCTTGAAAAGCAGGAATATGCCCCTTGCGTGGAACATTTGATGAAATGCCTTGCCATCAATCCCGCGCTGGATGCCGCAGTGAAATTTCTGCTCTGGCTCAAGCAGAAGGAATTTGTTCCGGCGGACAAGAAGGCCGAGGTGGATGCCCAGCTTGTCAAATCCGCACAGGCCATCAAACAGCAGAAAGAGCAGGGCGAAGGCGCCCCCGCTTCTGCAGGAAATGCCCCCGCGGCGGAAGATACTTCCGCAGCAACGGAAGGGGGAGAATAGCCTCTTCCCAGCCGGAGAAGTGGCATAAAGCAGGCGGGAGCAGGTTCAGGAATCATGCAGCTTCCGGTGGGCCGTACAGCGTGACGCGGTGTACGGCGGGCGAGCCGGTTTGATGAATGCGTGATTCGTTCACCAGACAGGAGCACACATGCAGCACCACATGGAAGCACAGGATTTTCTGGCCGAACTGCTGCAAGGCATGCAGGACCTTCCCTATGAACCGGGCCTGCTGCATGACCTGTTCTCACTCACCACGGAAAATTCCCCCGCATCGCTCGAGTCCATAGGGCGGACCATATCCAGAGGGCAGGGGCTTGCCGCCCGTGTGCTTTCCATGGCCAACTCCGCCTATTACGGGCTGCAGTCCGAGGTTTCTTCCGTCTCGCGCGCCGTGGCCGTGCTCGGGCTCAAGGAGGTGCGCAACCTTGTGCTCACCATCGGGGTTGTCGATCTGGCCAGCAAGCGCAAGCTGCCCAAAAAATTTGACGTAGCCGCCTACTGGATGCATCAGGTCGGGGTGGGCGAGACGGCCAGACTCATCGCCCAGCACGCGATAAAGGCGGGGATGAACGAGGACCCCGATACCCTGTATACGGCAGGGCTGCTGCACGATCTCGGCAAACTGTTCATTGCCTCGTTCAGGCCGCTCACGTGGTCTGCCATCCGCAAGCTGCGTGAAGCGCAGAACCTAACGGATGCCGAGGCGGAAGACCGCTACTGGGGCATGGATCATGCCGTTATAGCAGCCCATGTTCTTTCCTACTGGAATCTCCCTGACGCCCTTACAGACCCCATCAACTGGCACCACCAGCCCAACCTCGCAGGCGACAATAAATGCTCTGCCGCCATGTTGCATGTGGCCAATGCGCTGTTGCACAGCCGGGAGGAGCAGGCTATACCCATGCCGGAAACGGCAACTGCGCTGCTCACCCGATTTGTGACGGACACGGACCGGTTCGAGCGCGACCTTGCCGAACGGCTGGCCCCGGAAAATCTGCGGGCATTTGTTTCTCATCTCATCTAGCCTGCCTTTGTTCACACTTCAGGGAGTATCTTTTGTCCAAAGAATGGATTCCCCGTTCCGCAGAGTCTGCGCCGCAGGAGCTTTCCGCATGGGCGGAGCAACTCGAAATTTCCGATTTTCTGGCTGAACTTCTCTGGCACCGCGGCCTGCAGTCCCGCGACGACATGCAGCAGTATCTGAGCCCTTTTCTGCGCCAGCTGGCGCCGTTGTGCGAATGGCCGGGGCTGGACGAGTCAGCGGATGTTCTGGCGCAGGGGCTGGCGGAAGGTCGCAAGCTGGCTGTGTGGGGCGACTATGATGTGGATGGTGTGACCTCCACCGCGCTGGTGAAGAGTTTTCTTGCAGGGCATGGCATAAGTACCCTGCACCATCTGCCCAACCGCATGAAGGAAGGCTACGGCATGAACGTGGCCGGAGTGGAGGCCCTGCACCAGCAGGGCGTGAACATGCTGCTTACCGTGGACTGCGGTATTTCCGACTTCGCGCCCGTGGCCCGCGCCCGCGAGCTTGGCATGCTTGTGGTGGTTTCCGACCACCATCTTCCCGGTGAAAAATTGCCGGACGCGCATGCCATCTGCAATCCCCGCCTGCGGGAGTGTCCCTGTCCGGCACTGGCCGGTGTGGGCGTGGCCTTTTTCCTCATGTGCGCTCTGAATACGCGGCTGGAAAAGCAGACCGGCATCAGGCTGGATGTCCGCCCGCTGCTTGATCTGGTGGCGCTCGGCACCATTGCCGATGTGGTGGAGCTTGCAGGGCAGAACCGCATTCTGGTCAAGAACGGCCTGCTTGTTCTGGCAGAAGGCAAGCGCATAGGCATGGCCGCCCTCAAGGAAGTTTCCGGCTACGCTCCCGGCGCATCCGTCGGGGCGGGGCAGGTGGCGTTCGGGCTTGCGCCGCGCATCAATGCGGCGGGCCGCATGGGCAAGGCCGGACTGGCTCTGGACCTGCTGCTCTCGCAGGACCCCGAAGAGGCCCGCAGGCTTGCGAACTCGCTGGACGGCATGAACGAGGAGCGCAAGAATGAGGAAGAACGTATTCAGGAGGCGGCGCTCAGTCAGGCGCAAACGCAGCTCGGCAGAAATGCGCTGGTGCTGTATGGCGAGGACTGGCATTCCGGTGTCATAGGTATTGTGGCTTCCCGCGTGGTGGAGCAGCATTACCGGCCCACGGTCATTCTCTGCCGCGAAGGAGACGTGATCAAGGGTTCCGCCCGTTCCATAAGTGAATTTCATCTGCATGAAGGGCTTACCCGCTGCGCCGATCTGTTTGTGGGATTCGGCGGCCACAAGCTGGCGGCGGGCATGTCCTTTGTCCCTGACAGGCTGGATGCCTTCAGGGAACGGTTTATCGGCATAGTGGAGCAGACCATAGGCACGCAGCCTCTCACGGCTCACCTTCGTGTGGACGGCGAAATGGGATTCGCTCAGGCTTCGGACTTTACCCTGCTCAAAGAGCTGGAATTGCTGCAACCTTTCGGTATGGGCAACGGCGAGCCTGTGTTTGCCTCTCCGCCGCTGCTGGTGAAATCGCGCCGCGTGTTTGCCAGAAAGCATCTCAAGCTGGAGCTCTTTGACGGCACGTGCGGCATAACCCTGCATGCCAAGGCGTGGCGTATGGCAGAAGCCATGCCCCCCATGATCGAGGGGCGGAATATTCGTCTTGCCTTTTCTCCCCGCATAGACCGCTATAACGGCGGGGCAGAGGTAGACCTGCGGATCAAGGATTGGAAACTCGTTTAATTACGATACGATACAATCTTTACAAAACTTAAGATTTCTTCAGCTTTCAAAACGGTCCTTTACGGACCGTTTTTTGCTGCTCTCTATGCGTTTCTTCGCAGCGGCAATGTTTGCCGCCTGTATCCTGTGAAATCGGGCAGGGGTAAAACGCAGAGAGGCAAGTATGAGCGTATCGGGAATTAATCAATCGTTATCCGGCAATACTTGGATGCAAGGTCTTGGTCCGCGTGGAACAAAGGAATCCGGGCCAGACTATGACCAGATGGCCGAGAAGATTCTGCAAGACCGGGATCAGGACGGCGACGGGCTGCTTTCTTCTTCAGAAATGCAAATGTCGCGCGGCCGGTTCGAGATGGTGGATACGGACAAGGACGGCTATGTATCGGCGGGGGAACTCTCTGCCCATATGAGTAGCGGCGACAATAACAGCCGCCTCAATCAGCTTGCCGCCGCCATCATCAAGATGCAGGACTCGGACGGGGACGGTAAGCTTTCCCAGTCAGAGAGCGATCTTTCCCGTGACGATTTTGAAGCCGCTGATGCGGATGGCGACGGGTATCTTACGCAGAGCGAGATTGCCAACGCCCTTGGTGCTTCGGCCAATCAGAATGGTCAGAACGGCCAGAACGGTATGGGCGAAGCTGGCGGCAAGGGTGCGGATCAGGAATTCAGCGGCCCCGGCAGCGAGAACCAGAAGGGTACCCACAAGGTCGGCAGTTCGGATGAAGACGCCTCGAAGAAGGCAGGAAAGTCCGAACAGATGGACCTTAACGGAGACGGCGTTGTCTCGCCCGAAGAAGTGCAGGCCGTGATGATGCATGGCCTTGCCAAGGCCAAGTCCATGGTTGCCAGCGGGGAACTGACAATCAAGACTGCACCCAACGGAGTCTCCTCTGTGGGGCAGGGCGAAGGCACGGAAAATACGGGTGCCGCGTCGGGGGCAGCAGGCGCTTCTGATTCAGCCGATGCCGTCGGCAAGGCCAAAAAGCTCGCCTGGGGCAAGGGTGGGCAGGAAGAGGACCATGTTTCCGGCAGGCACGGCGTGCCTATGTGGCTCCGCCGCAGAGCTATGGAAGCGTACGGCGGTCAGGGCGCAGGTACCATGAGCCAGATGCAGAATCTCGCAGCCGGTGCACAGGGCCAGATTGGCGCGCAGGCAATGTCCGGTTCGGATGAAGGCAGCACGACCGTGGCCGGTGCCATGCCCGCAGCCAGCGTTGCCGCCGGAGTCGTGGGAGCAGGCGATATGATTTCGGCACATATCTGAGTTCAGCAGGGTTCAGCAGGGCCCGGTGCTGGGGCCCGATCTGAGTGCGTAAGGCAGGCCTTGCTGGGTGCCTATGAGAGTGTCCGCTGAGTGTCTCCGCTGGGAACGCCAGCTGAGTTTGCACGCTGAGAACGCCCATTGGGTACGCCAGTTGAGTACGCCGATTGGGGACGCCAGTTGAATACTCCCGTTGGGTACGCCCATTGAGTACGCCCATTGGCTTCTCCCGTTGACTGCGCCTGCTGATCCGTCTGTACGCTTGTTGGGCGCATCCTAAACTACGGGTGTTCAGATGTCTGCTCAGATGTCTGCTTAGATGGCTGCAGAACTGTCTGGGCGGGCTGGGCCGCAATGTGGTCGCGCCATGCCGCAGAAAGGGACGGCCAGCTTCGTCCCTTATCCACTCCCGTTGTCATCCTGCGCAGGGGGGGCCTTGCACCCTCACACGCAATGCTCTTAACGGAATGCTCTTAGGCGAAGGTAACAACGCTTATTGTGCCGCCGGAATGCGCAGCACAGTACCGCGCTCCGTGGCTGCAAGCACTGCTCCGTCTCTGTCCATGGTCACGGATACCACAGGCTCATCCATCTTTCCTGCAAGCTCGGCGCTGCCGTCGGGCATAATCTTCCATATCTCGCCCAGACGGGTACCCACCACCAGTTCTCTGTGATGGCTCACGGCTATGGCGCAGGGCGCGTGCAGGCCGCTGACCAGCAGGCCGGATTCGCCGTCTCTGGTAACGCAGCGAATGGTACCGGCTTTTTCATCTGCCACATAGAGGGCTCCGTGCGCGTCCATGGCCAGACATACCGGAGCTGCCGATTCCGTGTGCAGCACGATGCGGACCCCTTGCCTTTGCGGGGGCGTCACGGGCGCTGGTAGCGGAGTTGTCTGAAGAGAGTCCGGAGAGACAGCCTGCGCTCCGGTCTGGACAGCCTGCGCTCCGGCCCGGACAACCTGCGGACTGACAAGTGTTGCCAGCAGGCACACCAGGGGTAGTGTCCGGCGAATCATCCATGCCATGTCGGAACTGCTGAAATAATGAATCGCGTTCATGCTTTCCTCCTGCATCAACCGTTCTGCGATGAGGGGATACTGCGCTTGCGGTATTGAGATGTCCAATATTGCTTTATGACAGGATTGATACGTGGTACATATCAATTATGGAAATAAGACACCTGCACTATTTCGTGGCCGTGGCAGAGGAACTGCACTTCGGCAAGGCGGCAAGACGGCTGCATATGTCACAGCCGCCGCTCAGCCAGCAGATTCGGCAGCTTGAGGAAGAACTGGGCGTGAGCCTGTTCCGCAGAACCAGCCGGAGTGTTTCTCTGACGCCGGAGGGTGATGCTCTTCTTGTGGACGCCCGAGAGATCATGCAGCGCATGGAGCAGGCCGTTAAACGGGTACAGGCCGTGTCCAGAGGTGAGGAGGGGCTGCTCAGGGTGGGCTTCATGGGCTATGCACTCATGACGGGCTACCCGCAGGCTATCCGGGCTTATAAGCAGTGTTATCCCAAGGTGCGGATGGAGTTGTGGGAATTTTCCACCGCTCACCAGCTGCGGATGATTGCCGCTGATGATCTGGACGTGGGGCTCATCAGCTGTGTGCGCGGGGTTCCCATGAAGCTGGACAGCCTGCTGTTCCGCAAGGAGCCGTTCATGCTCTGCCTGCCAGAAGGGCATCCTCTTGCCGAGCTTGATGCTGTGCCGCTGGAACGGCTGGAAGGGGTGCCTCTCATTCTTTTTCCCCGTAAGGCGCACCCTATTTTGTATGATGCGCTTATTGCCAGCTTCCGTGATGCGGGCGTGGTGGCGGATGTGGTGCAGAGCGTGGCCCGTATTGAAACAGGCAAGGCCCTTGTGGCTGCCGGACTCGGCTGCTCCATTCATCCGGCTTCGGTGAGTGCTTCCATCCGGCCCGGAGTGGTCTACAGGCCGTTGCTCGGGGACATGCCCAGTCCTGAGCTGCGTGTTGTCTGGAAGAAGGATAATCCTGCCCCGTCGCTTAAACTTTTTCTTGAGGAAGTACGCAGATACAGGGATGAGGGATAATCTGCTCCTGTGGAGAAAGTATTATTTCATTCTTGGGGGTTTCGTTCGCTAACACCCTGTGATAATCTGTAATTCCCTATAGAAGCAGGAGGCTTTGCATGAGTGGAATCCATTCCCTGCGAAAGTTCGCAGCGCCGGAGGTGATCTTCGGTAACGGCGCGCGATTTCTGCTGACCAAGTATGTGCAGAATTTCAGTTTGAGCCACTGCCTTGTTGTGACCGACAAGGGCGTGCGCGCGACAGGGCTTGTTGACGACCTTGTGGCCTCGTTGCACGAGGCGGGTATCCGCACGACCATTTTCGACGACATTTCTCCCAATCCCAGAGATGATCAGGCCCGCAAGGGAACAGCCGTGTTTCTGGATTCCCGATGCGACGGCGTGGTGGCCATCGGGGGCGGCAGCCCCATGGATGCGGCAAAAGCCATAGGCTTCATGGCCACAAATGGTTCTGATGTCATTTCCTTTGAGGGAGTGGATAAGGTTGAGTCACCTGCCCCGCCCATGATCTGCATACCGACCACGGCGGGAACCAGTGCCGATATTTCGCAGTTCTGCATCATCAACGACACGGCCCGCAGGCTGAAGATTGCCATTGTGGCGCAGGCCGCCATTCCCGATGTGGCACTCATCGATCCCGAATGCACCTACTCCATGCCCCCCGCCCTTACAGCGGCGACCGGCATGGATGCCCTGACACACGCATTTGAGGCGTATGTCTCCACGGTTTCTTCTCCCACCACGGATCTGTTTGCCCTTGATGCCGTGCGCCTTATCCGCAAATACCTTGAACGCGCGGTGGCGCAGCCTGATGATGCTGTTGCGCGTGAAGGCATGATGCGGGCTTCCATGCATGCGGGCTATGCTTTTTCTAACGCCATTCTCGGGGCGGTGCACGCCATGGCGCACAGTCTGGGCGGCGTGCTCGATTCGCCGCACGGAGAGTGCAACGCTATTTTGCTTCCGCATCTGGTGCGGGCGAACTTTGCTTCCGTATCGGAACGGTACCGCGATCTTGCCCGTGCATTCGGGATAGCCGAAGCGGGCCTGCCGGACGATGTTTTGCGGCAGGGACTGTTCGACGGGTTGCAGGCCTATAGCCGCGGGATAGGGATACCCGAGGGACTGCGGGTGATGAACATGGACAAGGCGCTCATTCCCAAGCTGGCCAAGACGGCAATGCAGGATGCCTGCATGCTGACCAACCCCCGCAGATTTACGCAGGCCGAAATAGAGGAATTGTATGAAGAGGCGTGGTAGACCGCAGATACCCCGCCCTGCCTCCGAACAGGGTGAAGGGCATGCCCCTGAGCATATGGCAGACGCCTTTGTCGGTCCGGACGACGGGCAGACGCTGGAGATTGAAAAGCTCATTGGGCTCGGGGAACGCTCTCTGCGGAAAAGCTATTATCCTGAACTGCGGCGCAAGATTGCCGAGCTGGAACGCTTTCAGGTCCTTGTGGATACGGCACGGGATTACATATATCTTGTCCGCCTTGACCCGCCCGGCGTGGTGCACGCCAACTATGCCGCCATGGAGTGTTTCGGAGCGTGTGTATCTCTTGAAGAGCACCGTATGGAGGAACTCTTCGGGCAGGATATGGCGGACCGGCTTCAATATTTCTTCCGGCACCCGGGTGAGTGCAGGCATGTGACCTTTCAGACGGAACTGCCCCGCAATCTCAAACGCTCCATACCAGTTGAAGTTTCAGCCAGCCTGCATAATCTGGACGGCGTGGAATATGCCGTGATTGTGGCCCGCGATATTTCCGAACGTCTGCGGGCGGAGCAGAAGCTCGAACAGTCTGCGCAGCGGATTTCCGACATGGCTTCGGAACTTGAGTTCCTTTTGTCCAACATGGGCGATTGTCTGTACCGCCGTGGCATGGACGGCAGGTTCAGCTATATTTCGCCTTCCATTTATCACGTAACCGGCTACAGCGCTGAAGAATTTATCGAGAGCGGACGGATGTACCGGACGGACAATCCCATGAACCGCTCTCTCGACGACAATATCCGGCGTATTCTGCAGGGTGAGGAGATTCCGCCCTTCCATGCGGAACTGCGCTTTAAGAATGGCACCATCGGCGTGCTGGAAGTTCTTGAACGGCCATTTTTTGAAGATGGCCGCGTGGCTGGTGGCATAGGGGTGGCCCGCGACGTGACCGAACGGGTTCGGGCCACCGAGGAATCACGCAGGCTCAGGATTCTGCTGGCCAACATCATTAACGCCATGCCCTCTGTGCTTGTGGGGGTGGACCCGAAAGGGTGTGTGGTGCAGTGGAACACGCAGGCTGAGAATGATTCCGGCGTGAGCGCCGCAGAGGCCATGGGCAAACCGCTGCGCGAGGCGTATCCCAGACTTGCTTCCATGCTTGATGAAGTGGGCAGGGCAATGGCATCCGGTGAGCCCATTACCTTGCCACGCAGGCAGATGTATCAGGACGGCAGACTGCGCATAGAAAGTGTGACCATATTTCCCCTGCCGTGCGATGAATGCGGCGATTCGGGCGGAGCGGTTATCCGCCTTGATGATGTGACCGAGCAGGTGCGTCTGGAACAGATAATGATTCAGACGGAAAAGATGATGTCTGTGGGCGGGCTTGCGGCAGGTATGGCGCACGAGATTAACAACCCGCTGGGCGGGATTCTGCAGGGAGCGCAAAATATTCTGCGGCGGCTTTCATCGGATTTGCAGGCCAACCGCGACGCGGCAGAGATTGTGGGATGTCCGCTTGATTCCATTCAGGCCTACATTGAAGAGCGTAAAATTCTGAAGATGCTTGAAGGAATACGCGAAGCTGCCGTGCGCGCGGCAGACATAGTGCAGAACATGCTCAGTTTTGCCCGCAAGAGCGAATCTACCTACAGTACGCAGCAGCTGAATGAAATAATGGATAATACTGTCCGATTGGCTTCTACTGACTATGATCTCAAGAAAAGCTACGATTTTCGGCATATTGAGATTGTCCGGGATTTCGAAGAAAACCTGCCCCTCATCACCTGTTCGAGAACCGAGATTGAGCAGGTGCTGCTGAACCTGCTGCGGAATGCGGCACAGGCTATGGTACAGATAGAAAAGCCCGTTATTACGCTGCGTACCCGCAGTGAGACGGTGTATCTTGCCGGTGAGGGCAGGAAGTATCTGACCGTGGAAGTGGAAGACAACGGGCCGGGTATGGATGAACAGGTGCGCAACCGCGTTTTCGAACCGTTTTTTACGACCAAGGAGCCGGGAGTGGGAACGGGATTGGGACTTTCCGTATCGTATTTTATCGTAACGGAAAATCACAAGGGGCAGATGGAGGTGGAATCTCTGCCCGGTGCGGGCACCCGATTCACTATCCGTCTACCCCTTGAAGAACCGTCTGTGCAGACGGAAAACTGATTTATCCGAAAGGATTGAGAGAACGAATTACCTGCCCCAGTCCCGGGCCCTGTTTGTGCTTGTCTCCGTTGCCGTCTGTGATGTCGCGGAGAACGAGCGCCAGCTGGTCGGGGCATGAGGTATTTTTTTTGCCGCAGGGCAGGCCGGCAAGGGTGCTGATGACAGTTTCCACTTCCTGCCCTTCAAGAAGGCGGGTGATGGCGGTGAGTGATCCGGGGCAGCCACCCACAAATTGCAGATTATGTATCTTGCCGTCCGTGATGCTGAAGAGGATTTGCTTGGCGCACACACCTGAGGGGGTGAACGTATACATGAGAATTAGTGCTCCTGATTGGTTGTGGCGCACACTCTACGGCGGCCCTCAGGTAATGTAAAGGTTGTTTGTCCGGGCGCATTTTATCCAGGTATCTTTCCGATACAGGTGCTCATGATCCATTATCTGCGTAACGCCAGCGTGCGGATCAAGCTTATAGGCATCAATGCCATCCTTCTGCTGCTTCTGTTCTGCATGGGCGGCGGATTCACCTATCTTTTTGTTTCCCACATCTTTCTTGAACGGGTTGAATCCCGGATCAGGCTGGCATCCGGAATGGTTGCAGGCAACATGGAATTTGCCGGTGAGATGGCCCTAAGGAGCTATCTGAAGGCACAGGCAGAAACCATTCTCGGAGTTGTGCAGGCCTTGTATTCTGAAAGTCTGCGCAAAGGGCATGGCATGGAAGAGGCCCGCCGAAGGGCTGCCGAGTTTCTTGCCGCCCAGACGGTAGGGAAGAGCGGATATATTTTCTGTCTGGATGATCAGGGCAAACCTGTGTTTCGCCCCCGCTCGTGGCAGTCCGGTGCTGAGGATGGGCAGGAAGCCATTCTCCGCCGTATGCTGAAAACGGGGAACGGCTATATCGAGTATGAATGGACGAATGCAGGAGAAGCTGCCCCGCGTCCCAAGGCAGCCTATGTGGCGCTGTTTCGTCCCTGGGGATGGTATGTAGGCGTTTCGGGGTATCGGGATGAATTCTCGAGCCTTGTCACCATGGCCGATCTCAAGGGGGTGCTTTCCTCTGTCGCGTTGTCGCCCGGCGGGCTGACCTTTCTTATCGGCAGCGATGGTTCTCTGCTTCTGGGCAATGCCTCCAACAGTACGGCGCAGTCCGAGCTGCGCTCGGTCTATCAACTGTTTGTCAGCGACATGATGCGGAGAAAAAGCGGCAGAATCGAATATCAATGGAAGGACCCGGGCAGTTCGGGATTCCGTGAGCGCCTGATCGTGTTTCAGGAGCTGCCGAAATTTAACTGGATAGTGGGTACTTCCGGCTATGTTGATGCGATCTATGCTCCGGTATATCGGGTTAAATATTGGATTGCAGGCGTCTTCGCCATGTTTTTTGTCCTGGTCGCGGGAGTCGGACATCTCGCGGGCATGTCCATTGTCCGGCCATTGGGAGAAATGACCGAGTGTTTCCGCCGCGGGGCCAAAGGGGACTATAGTGTGCGGAGCCGGAGGGGAGGGCTGGATGAACTCGGGGCCATGGGCCGCTATTTCAATGAGCTTATGGAGCGCCTGCAACGGCAGACCGATTTTCTGGAAAGGACAGTGGAGGAGCGCACCCGCGAGCTGGCGCACCTTAATAACGAGTATCTGCGGGAAATTGACCAGAAGAATCTGGCAGAGGAAAAGTTGAGGCTGCAGGTGGCTTTTCTGAATACTCTGCTGTCGGCGATTCCGAGCCCTGTATTTTATCAGGGGGCAGACGGACGGTTTCTGGGCTGCAACAGGAGCTACGCCCACGACGTGCTGGGAACCGAGCCCGAAGCTGTGCAGGGTAAGACCCTGCGTGATTTCGGAGGCACCTATTCCCATGAGTTGAGCAGCACCATAATGAAAAGTCATGCCCGCCTGCTCAGAAGCGGAGGGCGGATGACCGTTGAGCAGGTATTGCCATGCGCGGACGGGCATTTTCACGACTTCGTCATCGACAAGACCGTGTTTCATGATAGGGAGGGCAAGCCCGCCGGCATCATAGGCGTTCTGGTGGACATTACCGAGCGCAGAAGGGTGGAGCGGGACAGAGAACTGCTTGAAAGGGCAGTGGAAAGGGCCAGCAGTGCCATTTTCATTACTGAGGAGGATTTCGGTCTGATCCGGTATGTGAACTGCGCTTTTGAAGAGGATACGGGCTTGAATCGTGAAGAGACTGCGGGCAGGCCGTTCAGAGATTTTGCCGCAGCGCTGTATCGCGAGCAGGATATTCTCGAAAGCATCCTTGCTTCTGTCCGCAGCAGGAATGTGTGGGCCGGAAGGTTGACCGCCATGCGCAGGGACGGGAGCGTATATGAAGCGGAGCTCACTGTTTCTGCCGTTCGCGATGAAAGCGGGAAGGCACGCTGGCTTGTCGGTGTGCAGAACGACATATCCGAGAGGGGGGTAATGGAGGCGAAACTGCTGCAGGCGCAGAAGCTGGAATCTATTGGGCTGCTCGCGGCAGGCATAGCGCATGAGATTAATACACCTACACAGTTTGTGAGTGACAATCTGCGCTTTATTCAGGATTCCACTGATACCCTTCTTGAGCTGGTGAATGCCTGTGACGTCATTGCTGGTCAGGCACCCGGGACGGACGCCGATACCGAGGAATTTTTCAGCGCATGGGGAAAAAGGGCGGAAGAGGAAGGGCTGGATTTTCTCCGCGATGAACTCCCCAATGCCATTGCGCAGTCGCTGGAAGGCATTGAACGCATATCAAGCATTGTCAGTGCCATGAAGGAATTTTCGCACCCCGGCCGTAAGGAAAAGCAACAGGCGAACCTGAATGACGCCCTGCGCAATACTCTGACGGTCACCCGAAACGAGTGGAAGTATGTGGCAAACGTGGTTCTGGACCTGGACGAGTCATTGCCGGAGGTGCACTGCCTGCTGACGGAAATGAATCAGGTGTTCATGAATATCATCATAAACGCGGCGCATGCCATTGTCGAAAAGTTGAAAACCGAGCACATCAACCGCGACAGCTCTACCGGAGTTCTTTCCGTTTCAGGGGAGATGGGCCAGATTCATATTTCCAGCGGAGTGCAGGACGGCAGGGTCTGTATCCGTATTGCCGACAACGGCGTAGGGATAGCGGCAGAGCATCTGCGTATGATCTTTGATCCATTTTTCACCACCAAAGAGGTGGGCAAGGGGACAGGGCAGGGACTGGCCATTGCCCGTGACGTGGTCGTGAATAAGCACGGCGGCACCCTTGAGGTGGAGTCTGAGGTTGGAAAAGGGGCGACCTTTATCATAAGCCTGCCCCTTGATCAGGAATGACGGGCTATCGGGCGTATTCCGGTGCCCAGAGATAGTAGAATCCCGTACGGGGTACGGCCAGATATTCCGCAAGGCTGATGTTGATGAGGGCTGCGCTCTCTCCGCCCTTCGCTTCCATGTTGTTATAGACGCTGTCATTGGGGTAGCTGGTCTCGCGGTAGGCGATTACTCTGGGGCTGGTGATACCGGCCTTGGATTCGACCATGCGCAGGGCGTCTTCCATGTATCCTATCCTGTCCACCAGACCTGCCTCTTCCGCCTGCCGGGCGGTGAGTATGCGAGCATCGGCTATCAGGTCCGCCTGTGCCGGTGTAAGGTTGCGGCTCTGCCGTACCAGCGTCTGAAACTGCATGTTCATGCTGTCTATCATGGTCTGGAACAGTGCCTGTTCCTCATCCGTCCCCTTTCTGAACGGTGAGCCCATGTCCTTGAGGCTGCCGGATTTGGTGACAACAGCCTCAACGCCGATCTTGTCCATGAGTCCGGAAACCTGCGGGCGGATGAAGACGGTGCCGATGGACCCTGTGACTGTGGCAGGGTGCGCCACGATGCCGTCTGCGGCGGTTGCTATGTAGTAGCCGCCGGAAGCCGCAACATCCATGAACAGGGCCACGACCTTGTTGCCGGTATCCTGCTTGTATCTGAGGATCTCGTGGTGGATGATATCGCTGGAGGTGACGCCGCCGCCGGGGGTGTCTATGACCAGCAGCAGGGCGCGGATGTCCTTGTCGCTGCGGGCGGCCTCAAGGCGGGTGACGATTTGCTGCACCATGCCCGGACGGGAAGAGAGCCAGCCCTGACGCGGGGTGTTGTCTATGACGCCGCGGATGTTGATGAGCAGCACTTTTTCGTCACCTTCTCCGCGCAGCGTGTATTGCTGCAGAGGGGCCGGTTCGCCGAACAATTTCATTTTCGGGGCGCAGCCGGTGGAGGCGAGCATTGTCAGAATAAGCAGAAAGGCGCAGAGGAGGGAGGTTCGCATGGTCAACTCCTTAAAGTCTTGATCAGAGTATGGGAGTGCTGGACAAGGCAGAGCAATTGCCGCACTTTTGCATGGTAACGCGACACGCGGTTGCGGGCAATTGCCGTGTTGCCTGTTCATGTTTTTCAATGAGTTGTTGCCCGGTCGTGTAGAGGCCGGGCAGGGAGATACATATGTCTTTTGAGGAAGCCAATCCGTTCAGAAAGCTAGACAAGAAACAGTTCAAGGATGCCGAGAACCCCGACGGCAAGTCTGCCGGTGCGCAGAAGGGCGCACAGTCTTCGGGACAGTCCGGCCGGGCCAAGGGAGCCAACCGTGTGGGGATGGCGCAAGGGGCGGAGCCGGAAGAGGGGATGGCGGATTTCATGCGTGCCATGACGGGCGTTGCCCGTATGGACGGTAAAGGGGGAGCAGCAGGGAAGAAGCCGGAGGCTGCAGCAGGAAGCAGAGCAGGATCAGGCGCACCTGCGGAAAGTTCCCGCAAATCAGGTGCGAACGAAGATGAGGGCATGTTCTCCATGGCCGACCTTGACGAGTTCAAGGCCGTGACGAGAAAAGGCGCTTCGCAGAAGATGAAGCCCTCACACGAGGACAGCGGGGCCCGTCAGCGTTCGCGCGACGCAGTGGTGAAGCGCAGTGATGAAGCCTTTGAAGAAAAGCCGGCAGAAGCTTCCCCTGAGGATATCGATTTTATTCAGGCCATGGAGGGAGTGTCGGGCATTACCTCACGCGGGCGTGATATCCGCAAGCACCCCGAGCCGGTCCGGAAGGGGCAGGGGGCGGTTCATGCAGCACAGGCCCTGCAGGACTTGCTGGACGGCACCATTGAATTTCAGCTGGAATATTCCGAGGAGTTCATTCAGGGGCATGTGAGCGGGTTTGACCCGATGGTGCTGGGCAAGTTGCGCAGCGGCCAGTACAGCCCTGAAGGGCATCTTGATCTGCACGGCATGGTGGCGCAGGAAGCCTATGATGCTTTGGTAACCTTCATGCGCATGGCCTACACCAAGGGGCTGCGCACGGTTCTGCTCATTCCCGGCAGGGGAAGGAACTCACCTGAGGGGTTCAGCGTGCTGCGCGAGAAGGTGCAGCATTGGTTGACCCGTGACCCGTTCAAGCGTGTGGTGCTGGCGTTCTGCACGGCACAGCCGCGAGACGGAGGAGCAGGAGCCATCTATGTGATGCTGCGCAAGCTCAAGAAAAGTCATGGTAAAATTCAGTGGGACCGCACACCATCAGACCCCGATCTCTTTGTCTAGCCAGTGCGTCTGATATGGCCTTAGCATCGGGCGGCAGTTCAGGTTGTCTCCACAGAGTGGCAGACGGTATCGTCCGGTCAGGGGCTGCGGTGCGGATATCTGTTCGGGACTTTGGTCCGTGGGGGGACTGGCGGGGCGGCCGGAATGGGTCGGTGGACAGGATGCCCGCTATGCAGGGCAAGGGGAGTATGCAGTGTTGTAAGCGACAGGCTCAGGACGGCTCCTGCATGCTGCAGGTGACGTAGGAACATTGGTGTTCCGACTTGCACTGGTACATGGCCTTGTCAGCCATGGAGAGCAGGGTGTCCGGCTCGGTGCCGTGCTGCGGACACAGGGCAACACCGATGGCGGCCTCAACGTGTATTTCCTTCTCTGAAATGGAGAGCGGACGGCGTATGGCCTCTGCTATGCGCATTCCAGCCTTGTCGATTTCAGATTCGTTCCGGATGTTGTGCAGAAGGACAACGAATTCGTCTCCACCGAGGCGGGCGGCCGAGTCCACTTCCCGCAGGCAGGAGGAAATGCGCTCCGCCACGGTTTTCAGAACAATGTCTCCGGCATCGTGGCCCAGTGTGTCATTGACTTCCTTGAAGTTGTTCAGGTCGAGGAAGAGAATGGCAAAGGGTGTGCCGTCGCGTTGGAACATGGCAGCCGCCTGACGCAGCCTTGTCATGAACAGGCTGCGGTTGGGCAGAGACGTGAGCCCGTCGTGCAGAGCCATGAAGCTGATGTATTCCTCCTGTTCCTTTCTGCCCGAAATGTCGTCCATGACGATGAGCGCGTTGAGAATGTTGCCCGCATCGTTCATGACCGGAGAGATGGATGTGAGGAGCCAGCAGGGGGAGCCGTTCTTGCGCTTGTAGTGGATTTCTCCGCTCCATTGCCCGCCGCACTGGATGAGCCGCCATACCTCGTCCGGGGTGGTGTCCGGCAGGCTGTGCAGTATATCCGGCGGGCTGTTGTAAATTTCGGCCGGCATGAGGCCGGTTATCTCCGTGTAACGGGGATTCACATACTCCACGATGCCGTCGCGGGTGGTGATGGCAACGGCTGTGGTGCTCTGCTCGATCGCTCGCGAGAGTTTGCGTATTTCGTCTTCGGCCTTGCGGCGTTCTGAAATGTCGCGGGCAATGCCCATGGTGCCGACCACCCGTATCTGTCCGTCTGCCGTTTCTTCTGTCAGGGGCTGGCGGATTACCTCGAACCACTTCGACGTATCGTTTACCTGACACAGCTCGTCATTGCGCAGTGTCATGCCCGTCTGCACCACGGCACGTTCATTGGCGGAACACCGTCGCGCCATTTCGTCGGGCAGCAGTTCATTATCTGTAAGGTTTACCAGTTCGGAAGGGCGCCTGCCCAGCATGTCGCCCAGAGCGCGGTTGGCTATGCGGTAGCGGCCTTCGGCATCCTTGAGCCATGCGGGGTCCGGTATGCCGTTAAGCAGCAGCAGGAACAGCCGTTCGTGCTGACGCAGATTGGAAACATCCGCAATGATGCCGAGCATGCCTGAAACCACCCCGTCATTGTCACGCAGGGGAACCTTGCTGACCAGAACATCGGCCTGACGTATGGACTGGTCATCTTCCCCGACCAGCATGGTTCTTTCGGCATTGATGATCGGTTGTCCGGTCTGCATGACCTGCTGGTCTTCTTCACGCGTGGATACCTGCTGGTGCTTTCTGTGCGGGAAGAAATCATCTTTCATGTCGTCCGTGAAATCTTCTATGCGCTGTGCTGAAAATCTGCGGAACATCGCGCGGCACAGCTCGTTGCCTCCCTGATAGCGGTGGTTCGTATCCTTCCAGTAGATGTAGTAGGGAATGTGACGGAGAATGGATTCGAGCAGCTCACTTTTGCTTGCCAGTTCGTGACGCAGGTTTTCAAGGTCTGAAATGTCGCGGGCGATGACGATATCACTGCGGATTCCATCAAGTTCTATGGCTCGGGCTGAGATGAGAACCTGACGGGTGCGCCCGCCGGAATCGCGGATGTCGGCTCTCAGGTTGCTTATGGACCCGAGCTGACGAAGTTCGGCGAACCGTTTGCCGTCTTCGGACGTATGCCATTGCAGGATGCTCTGGATGGGCATTCCCATCACCTCGCGCCAGCTCAGCCCGAGGAGGCGCAGAAAGCTCTCGTTCAGGTCCATGACCAGACCCGTGTCGGCATTTATGAAGAGAATGGGGTCGGGTGTGGCGTGAAAGGCAACCTGAAAGCGGTTTTCATGCCGCTTCATGGCAATGTCGGAGTGGACTGATTCTGCCGCATGGCGTTGCAGTGCCATGGATTGGCGCTCCGCTTCGGATGTCATGCGGTGCTGGCGGGCGAGGGCGTTTTGCTGAAGTTCCAGATTTTCTCTGAGATTACCGTTTTCCTGCGGCATGGGGCAGCGGGAGCAGTGACGGGCGGCGAGCAGCCGTATGAACAGGGTGGCCAGCAGCCCCGCAGCGGCGGGCAAGATCAGTCTGAGCGGCGAATCCTGGGGAAAAAGTTCGGTCGCACAGTATTGATAGAAGGTGGCGGCCAGGGTTGCCAGAAGAAATACGAGTACGGCAGAAACTCCGTACTGTTGTGTATTCTTTGGGGACTTGTCCATTCTCCCTGCCTTTGTTGCTGCAATTCGGCTGTTCTGGGGATGGACTGTAACACAAGAGAGTCGCTTGGCAAAGTATGAAGCGTGTCTTGGGGGCTGCAGGGAACAGTAAATAACAACGGAAAATGCGCTGGGTAAAGGCCCTTGTGATCAGTATAGCGGTGGTATTTTGTCCATGATGCTTTTGGCAATGTGTAGGGGAAGATTATAGAAATAGTGCTTCGCAAAGGCGGTGTTGTCTGCAGGCGACCAGGTGTTGCCTTCCTCTACTTCGTTCAGGAGTCGACGTTCTGTCTGGCAGGGATGCAATGCGGGGGCGCGCAGGTTCTTTTCACGTATGAGGATGAGAAGATCTTCCAGCACAGGGAGGAGATCGTCCGCCGTCAGGGTGCCCTGTGTGAGGGTTTCACGAAAATGCTTCGCGAAAAGACTGTGCGGATCGCAGAGAATATCCATTGTTTGTGCCTGCTCGATGAATATGGCGAGCGCAGCGACAAGCAATGCGGCATGGTCGCCGTCGGTTGATGATGCCGCATCGCAGCGCAGGCCGATGAGGGAATTGATGTGCCGTCTGGCATGTTCCCTGAGTGGTGAGAATGGGGGAATGTTCATCGCTTTGCCCTATATAGGTTTACACTTAGATAGGTTGGGCGCGGCATGGTTGTCAAGGCTTCTTATAATCTCTTTGCATTCCGCGTGTGTATTGAAGAGATAAGTAGGAAGGCAATAGTGATAGTTATCGCGAATGTGGTGATTTTTTTTCGCCGTCGATAATCTGGCGTGCATGCCTTGGAGGAATGCAACAGGCCTTTTTCTCCACGCATTGTCGGGTAGTAATTACCCTGCACAGCAGGACAGCATCAATTTGCATTTCATGTGGGGTATTGTATTACGCGTTTATCCGCATTTCTTATATGACTGCGTTGCCTATCTGTAATCTTAATTTACGCTTTCCAAAAAACACGAGATGCGTTATACGTTAGTTTGATTCCCGCAATCGGTGCTCCGATATGCTCCATAGTCGTCATGGGCATATCTCCCGCTAGGAGCGCCGCGGTGAATCCGCAC
This sequence comes from Desulfovibrio subterraneus, assembly GCF_013340285.1. NCBI lineage: Bacteria > Pseudomonadati > Thermodesulfobacteriota > Desulfovibrionia > Desulfovibrionales > Desulfovibrionaceae > Desulfovibrio > Desulfovibrio subterraneus. The sequence goes on from NZ_BLVO01000012.1 coordinate 630,904, forward strand.
GGAAGCGTCTGGTCCCCGGTTCTGCAGAATTGTGACTCCCGCCACTCTTTTGCAGAATGCGCCGTTCGCTTCCGTGCTGTTTTATTGCCCTTGATCTTGCCTCTTTCCTTTGCTTCCGTTAGCGGCTAGCCTTGGCTTTCCACTTTCTCCCCGCGAAGCGGGATTCAGGAGGATGAACGTACAATGACTGCAACAACGGTTTTTACCGTGAAAAAAATGATTGTTACGGGTGTTTGCCTTTGCCTCATCATTGCTGCTGCCGGATGCGGCACAAAGGAAGCTGAACCGCTGGGGCGCTTCAACCCCATGGGTACTTCGGGAGTGCACAATGAGCAGGCCGAGCGTGCTTTTGCCAAGGCCCGTGTTTTGTGGCGCGGTGAGCAATGTTCCGACCCCGACAAGGCCATTGAACTGCTGACCGAGGCCGTGACAATTGAACCGGACTACGCACAGGCGTGGTTGCGGCGTGGATTGGCCTATTCGGAAAAGCGCTGGTATGACCTTGCGCTGGATGATCTGAACAAGGCCGTGCGGCTGGCTCCCAATGTGGAGTCCTACACCTACAGAGGGCTTGTGGAGATGCGTCTTGGCAACCTGATGGGGGCCGAGCGGGATTTGTCGCGGGCCATTGAGCTTGATCCGGATTATCACCGGGCATGGAATTTTCGCGGTGCCACACGGCTTCTGGACGAGAGGATATCCGCCGCATGTGACGATTTCCAAACCGGATGCAAGAAGGGCGACTGCACAGGGCGGGATAATGCTGTGAAGCAGGGATTCTGCGACTGAGCGTTCTTCTGATTTTTCGAGAAGACACGATTTGCCACTATGCAAAGGCCACCCGTACGGGTGGCCTTTTTGTTGCGGCGGGTTGCCTGATGTTTTGCTCTGTCGCGCTGTCTCTGGCAGGGCATCGTGCTGGTACTTGCGGTCCTGCTGTGTACGCGGAGGGGTATGAGGCAAATAGCTTCTCATCGGCGTGGGAGGTCGAGGCACTTCGGCCGGAGTGCTGTCCACCCCCTGTCGGGGCATGTTCGGACCCGCGGGACGCTGTGCCGGGACATGGTTGTCACGAAAATCCTGCTAAACCCCATGGTAGCACATGCCGGATAACGGCGTATGTCCGACCGGGCGGGGAAGGCGTGCGCAGAGAACAGGAGGCATACTCCATGGAATGGAAGGATGTGGCGAAAATCGTGTCCAAGGCAGCCCCCCTTCTGGCAACCGTGCTGGGGGGACCTGTGGGAGCAGTGGCCGGAGCGGCCGGTTCGCTCATAGGCAGTCTGTTCGGGGTGGAAGCGGAGCCCGATGCAGTGGCCCGCATGCTGCAAGATCCGCAGGCGCTTATCCGGATCAGGGAGCTGGAGCAGGAACATGCCGCCATGCTGCTGCAGTGGCAGGCGACGCAGCTGCAGGCTGAGCTGGATAATGTGCGCAGTGCGCGGGAACGCGAGGTGGCCCTTGCCAAGACGGGGCATGGCGGCGCGTGGGTAACGGGACTGGTTGCTCTTGTGGTTGTGGTGGGTTTTTTCTGGATGCTGCAGGCTGTGGTGGAAATGGGGCAGGTGAACGAACCGGCGCTGCTGTTGCTGGGATCGCTCGGCACGGCCTTTGGTGCCGTGGTGAACTACTACCTCGGTTCGTCGCTCGGTTCGTACCGCAAGGACGCTCTCATGGGACAGGGCAAGGCAGGGAGCGGAGGCGGCAATGCAGCATTGTAACGAGGAACATGGCTGGTGCCTTGACCGGAGGGTGAACATTTCCACGGTGGTTTCGGCATTGACCAGCCTTGCCATTGCCGTGGGCATGATCGTGTCGCTTGAAACGCGGCTTGATGCGCTTGAATCAGGCACTGCGCAGATGCGTGAGGAGGTGCGTGAAGCACGCAAGACCGTGCTGCAGGTGGAGCGTATTGATGAGCGCATCATCGCCATGCACAGGATGCTGGAAGAGATAAAGGTGGAGTTGCGTCAGCGGCGGGAGGTTCGCCCATGACCAGACTGACGGCGCAACAGAAGCGCTTTGTGGAAGAATATCTGATGGACGCCGACGCGCAGGCCGCTGCGCGGCGGGCAGGGTACAGTGCCGTCGCCTGTGCTGCTGCGGCAGGCAGAAACATGCGGCATGCGGGGGTGCAGCAGGCAATTCGCGAGGCGCAGGAAAAACGCGCGGAGCGGGTGAAGGTGACGCAGGACATGGTGGTGCGCGAGCTTGCGGCTATTGGATTTTCCACCATGGCGGATGTGTGCCGCTGGTCCGGCGATTCGCTTGAGTTGCTGGATTCCGGCTCTCTTGGTTCGGAACGGGCGGCCGCCATTGCCGAAATAACCGAAACCACCACGTCGCGCGGGGGGACCGTGCGGGTGAAGCTGCATTCCAAGCTCAAGGCTCTGGAAATGCTGGCGCGTCATGTGGGACTGTATGACGAGCGGCCGGATGAGGCCGTGCCTGCGCAGGACAATGGCAGGCCGGTACTGTCTGCCGAACTGCGTGAAAAGCTGGACGCCATGTATGGCGCGGCGCGCACTGCCGGTGCTGAAGCAGGCGGCGGTGTCCGCATACCGCAGAGGGCCGGACCGGAATCGTATCTTTGCGTCATGGGGGGAGATTGCGATGAGGACGATGGCGATCCTGAGGATGGAAGCGACTTCTAGCCTCTGAAACAAGGAACCGGCAGGATGGGCCTGCCGGTTCTACAGCGTAATGAAATAACTCCGTTTTTAGTAAGTCACGTTCCCGTTAAGCCGGAAATTTGGTCCCAAAACGGATTTTCATCGCTTATACGAGGTGCAGGAACGTTAGGTTCCTGCCCGGCGGAGCCAGACAATGCCGAAACAAATTTGTCAGCAGTAACAGAGGAACCGGCAGGTATGAGCCTGCCGGTTCCGTTGTTTTTGAATGGAGTTGCGCCCCTGTTTGTTCGTGACGGGGGAATCGAGGTGCGATTTAGGCGTACCGACCGGTGCGTTCGTATTCCGGCTTGAACTTTTTCATGAAGGCGGAATCGATGTAGTCCTTGATGCGGAAGGCAAGGCCGCCGCCGAAGCGGATGCCGAACTTGTGCAGCACACCGGTGCGGCCGCCGGTGTTGTAGATGAGCAGGTAATCGCCGCCGGGAGAGAATTCCATGAGGGGAGCTCCCTCAAGTTGGGCCACCACGTTGTGGTAGAGCACGGGGTTTTCCCGCACGGCATATACGCCGACCTTGTCCAGCGGCTGGGGCTCGAACCAGATGCAGTCACCACCGCCAAATATGTCCGGATATCTGGGGCTTTGCAGGAATTTGTTCACCAGCAGGCCGCCGTCGGGACCGGCCGGAATGCCGGACGGTTCGAACAGGGGGCGTGGGCGCACACCCATGGCGATGAAGATGATGTCTGCGGAATGCTGCTGGCCGTTATCGAGCATGACTTTGCCGGTGGAGACGGAACGGACGTAGCCGCCGCCGACCAGCTCAACGCCATGCTTGAGGAGTGCCTTGCGGCAGAGCTCGCGCACACTGTCGGGGGCGCGGGACATGAAGGTCTTGCCGTGGAAGAGGGCGACGGAGACATTGCCGCCTGCTTCCTGTCCGCAGGCCCATGCGTTGCCGGCCACTTCCACACCTGCGGGACCGCCGCCGATAACGGCGACGCGCACGTGGTCTTTGCGGGCCATTTCCATGAGGCGCTCACGTCCCAGGAGCAGATTCTCGATGGGTTTTACCCTGTAGACGTTCGTGCTGCCTTCTTCCACCACGTCATCCACGATGGAACTGCCCGTGTTGAACGAGGCGACATCGTAGGAAATCTCCTGCCCGGATTCCAGCACCACCAGCTTTTCTTCCGGCTTTATGCCTACGCACTTGTCCACAAGGAAGGTGGCTCCGGCCTGCTCACAGGTGCGTTTGACGGGAAAGCTGATGTCCTGCGGTTTGTAGTCGCCGCCGAGCATGCCCGGTCCCATGCCGGAGTAGTAGTGGCGCTCGCCGGGGCCGATGACCACTACCTCGTGCCCCTTGGCACGGATGGCGGGAATATTCTCCATTAGGGTCATGTGCGCGTGGCCCGCGCCGACAAGCAGTAATCTCGACATGATTTCTCTCCTTCAGGTGGACGCCTCGGTAAGGCAGCAGGATAGCGATGGGGCGGAAAGGGACAGGCGGCTACACCAGCGAATCCATGAGCACGGCAAGATGTTTCAGATGGCCCCGTTCTTCAAGTGCCATGCGTTCCAGCGCTTCGCGTGAAGAATCGTCGGGGGCGTTTTCTGCAGCTCTTGCGTACAGGTCCATTGCCTGCGCTTCAAGGGCCATGGCAAAATCCACCACGTCTCTGGGAGATTCGGTATCAGTACCCAGTCTGTGCATGTATTCAGCGGTGGAAAGCCCGCCTTCCGGTGCAGCATCCGGCCCCACTTCGGGAAGCGGAGCGTTGCCGGTAACCGCCTGCAGACGTTCTGCCACGGTTTTGCTGTGCTTGTCTTCCACCGAGGCAAGTTTGGAAAACAGATTGGCCACCTTGGGGCTGGAAACGCGGGAGGCCATGTCCATGTAGAAATCGCCTAGTGCTTTTTCCATGACATAGGCTACCTCAAGGACTTCCTGCAGGTTCTCGGCGTTCATGAACAGGTCCAGCCCCTGCTCGTAATCGCCGAATCCCTTCCAGCCGTTCCATGCCTTGATGCCGCCGGAAAGGTTGAGAACCTTTTCAAAGCCTTTGCCGGCCAGCAGCTGTGCGGCAACGCGGCTTCTGCCGCCGATGGCGCAATACACGAGAACCGGGCGCTCCTTATCTATTTCGCCGAGCATGTCATCCAGCGAGGCAAGGGGGATGAACTTGGCTCCGGCTATGTGTTCTTCCTGATATTCTTTTTCCTGACGCACATCGAGCAGTTGGATCTGCGGGTCGGCGTCGAGCATGGTACGTGCTTCGTGGGCATCCACAGATCGGACGGGGGTGAGAAATTGTCTCCAGCGCATGGTGCTTTCCTTTGTAATTGATTGCTGCCACGGAACATCCGGGGACCGGCGAAAGGCGGGGCTGCCGTGAGGCAGCCCCGCCAATGACTGTATGACTGTTGCCTATAATGCCTTATGGCAGAACCACCAGTCAAAGCCTTCGTTATTTTTCATGCGTTCTTTTGCATCAGCGATAGTCTGGGCCGGGGGAATGATGACCCTGTCCTTGATGAGTTCGTTATTGGGCCAGCCTGCGGGAATGGCAACCTTGTTGAGGTCGGAAGTCTGCATGCCCTTGATGGCGCGCAGAATTTCGTCGATGTTTCTGCCAAGTTCCTGAGGGTAATAGAAGATGATTCTGACAATGCCGTCGGGGTCGATGATGAAGACTGCCCGGACGGTATTGCCTCCCTTGCCGGGGTGAATCATGCCAAGTTTTTTGGCTATATCACCGAAATCTGCGATGATGGGGAATTCGATCTCGACGCCTGTGTGTTCCTTGATCCATTCCACCCATTTGATGTGTGAGAATATCTGGTCGAGAGAAAGGCCGATCAGGTCGCAATGCAGGGCCTTGAATTCGTCCATGCGTTTCTGGAACGCCACGAACTCGGTGGTGCAGACGGGGGTGAAGTCGGCGGGGTGGCTGAAAAGAACAAACCATCTGCCCTTGTAATCGTCGGGCAGGGTTTTCATGCCGTGCGTGGTTTTCACTTCCATACGGGGCAGGGGATCACCGATTAGCGGAAACAGGGAATCCATAAGAGCCTCCTTTATGATGTGCGGGCCCGAAAGGGCTGTTGTGAGTACATATTTACATAGCACAATTTTAAGAATGATTCCTAGTAAAATATGCAGAATTTTGCTTGTCGGTGGACGGATTGGTATTTGAATGGTAACATGCTGTAACAACACAAGTTTATGGATGATTATGATCTGGGTCGGTAATGAACAGTATGGTCTGTATTTTATAGCAAAAATGCCGGGATTCAGAATTCAAAGGCTTGCCTCTACTCACGGCTATCGCTTTGTTATAAGGTAGTCTGAAGCGAAGTGAATCGCATAACCCTTTGCGAGGTATCATATGAAGTTGGCGCGGGAACTCTATGATTTTACAGATATGCTGCCTTCCGGAGTGATGGTGTTTTCTCCGGACGGTGCTGCCGTGTATGCCAACCACGCTGCACGGGAACTGCTGGGAGTTGTGGCCGAGGTGGCCGCACCGCTTGATTCCTTTCTTTCGGAGACAGGAGCACCGCTTGCCGCGGACGATCACCCTGTTGCGGTGACACTGCGAGAGAGAATGGCCAGCGGCTGGCGGGTGCTCGGTGTCCGCAGGGCGCCCGGCCATTCGCCGGTGTGGGTGCGGGTGCAGGCCGCTCCGGTGCGTGATGCAGCAGGTGCCATGCGCTATGTTGTGGTGTCGCTGGAAGATGTTTCTGAGGAATTCCGGCTGCGGCGTGAACTGGCAGCCCATAATTGCCGCGATACGTTTATCGGTGTTGCCGGAGAAACTGCTGCGGGGGATACCCACTGCAGCAGGCTTGAAGCCAACGCCCTGCTTGCCCGCGCGGTGGTGCAGGCCCGCGACAAGATGCATCCGCTTTCTGTCTGCCTGCTTGATCTTGATATGTTCAAGCGGGTCAATCAGGCCTTCGGCAGACGCTGCGGCGATGAGGTGATTGCATATGTGGCGGAGACACTGGGTGCCTGCCTGCGGCCTGAAGACGTGTTCAGCCGTATGAACGGCGGGGAGTTTCTGGTGGTTATGCCCGGTCTTTCTCTGAGGGAGGCGTGGCAGGAGATGGAAGTGTTTCGCAAGCGGCTTGAGGAATTCGTTGTTCCCTGCACGGGGCGGGCTGTCAGCGTGAGCGGCGGCGTGGTGCTCTTGCGGGACGAGGAAGACGCGCCCAAGCTTCTGGAGCGGGTGGACAGCCTGCTCTATCTTGCGAAGCTCGACGGACGGAACAGGATAGTGCCGGATTCCGCGGTTTAGCGGCGCAGTATGGAGTTGCGGCTGCTACGCATAACCGGAGCCTGTCTGCTGGTATGTCTCGCGTTGTGCCTGTTTGCCGGAATATACGGTGCGCAGGCGGCCGAGACGAATGCGACCGAGACGAATGCGACTGCCTATCGTGACTGTTCAGCAAAAGGGAAAAAGGCCCTGCAGCGCCTGTTTGCTGCCAAGGGCAGAACCGTGAGGTCAGCAGGGGAGTATATGCTGCTGGATAGCGGGGTGGTGTTGCACAAGGAGTGCGTGACCGTTTTCGGTGAGAGCATGCCCGTGCTTGTGACGGACGCCCTGCAACGGGGCATCAGGTGCCTTGCGGCCACACCCACGGTGACAACGCGCAGCCTGATTTCCGAGATGGCAGCCGTGCTGGGGATGGAGCATGCCGCGCAGCCTGTCATTTTGTGTCGGCCGCTTGCTTCCCGTCAGATGAAGGGCATGGGAATGCGCAGCGAAGAGCAGGGCAAATCGCCGTTCATGGTGCTCAGCCCTGTGCTGAAGGATGAGAGCCTCGGATTTATCGAGGGCGTGGTGTTTCACGAGTTCATCCACCTTGGCGGCGGGGGGCATGCGCATGGTTCCCAGAGGGAACTTGCAACGCCGTGTCAGGGATGCTGCTTTGATGTGGGGCGCACTGGCGAGGGGGCGCGTTCGCTTGCCTGCCGTGTATGCGCCACGGACTATGCCGACAAGTTCGACCCTGCCTATATGCGCGATCTCACTCAGTGGGCCTTGCAGACGCCCGGCAGTGAATTTATCGCCCGCATCAATTTGCTGGACGGGGTGCGGCGTGCAGGCGGTGATGTGCGTTTTTTTGTTACTCTGGTGCGTGAGTTCCGCGACCATCCCTTCGGCTTTGAGCTGGCGTCGGAAGTGCTGCGAACCTTATCGCTGGAAGGGGACGACGCGGCCCTTGTCCGGTCCGTTGCCCGCAAAATGCACGGGCATGTGACCAAGCGCTTCAAGAATTTCGGCCGCACGCTGGCGCGGGCAGCCATTACGCGGTTCGAACTGGCGCGAAATGGCGAGGACCCCGAGCGAGTTCTTGAGGCTGTTTCCGCATTGCTGCTGGAAACCCGTCTGCCCGACAAGGACAGAGTACCCCTTGCCGACCGCCCGTATTTCTACAAATACTATTACGAATTTGCCCTGCTTCGCGGTGTGCTTGCCGGAGAAGTGCAGGGGCTGTGGAAGGCCCGTTATGATGCCCTGTGTCCGGATAAGACGGATTGCCCGGACCTGTATCTGAAGCGCCGCACCTTCACCTGCCAGAAGGCCGGACTGGACTATGATGCCGGAACGGACACCTGCCGCTAGCATTCCATTCGGCATGCGGTTTAGAGCCTGCGGACAGAGGAAACCCTGCATTGAAATTGTTATGTTGTCTGTTCAATGCCTTTCTTTTCATGCTGTCGAATATCAGGGACTGCTGCCGAAGTAGCTTGGCCCGTTAGCTGCATGGGGTTATTGAGTTCCGGCTGCCTGCTGCAGGGGGTGTTCATACGCAGTATGGTTTGTCTCCAATTGTCATTTTAAAGGCAGCGTATCCATCCTGTTTTGTCATGTGTATTTCTTGCGTAATTCATCGGCCTTGACTTGAATGATTCCCAGATGGAAAGCTGTGTGCGCCAGAGTTCCGATACTCCCCCATACAGCTTCAGCATCATATTCATCGTATTGCAAAATCGTACGCTCCAACTGAAGAAATTGTCTATCGATTTGGGAAAGCAGGCAGTCCCATTCGGCCGTGCTCACTTCGTGTTTTTCCCAGCTTTTGTCCCAACTATGTTCAGTATCACGAATCCCTTGTATCCATTCATTGAATACGTCGAGACTGAAGGCGATGTGTATTGCATGGGTTGCTATTGAAGCGCCGGCTATCGGCAACGATGCTTCTTCTGCTGAAAGACTTTTCAATATAGCAAGCAGTCCGTTTGGTCCGGGGTCTAAAAACGCTCCATGATCGCCCGCACCATGGAAACTTTCACGAAGTACATCCATGATCGCGTTCCTGAACAGTGCTTCAGATGTAATCATATTCATCTTCTCCGGGAATCGTGTGCTGTAATTCTGAGGATCAGCCTTGAGCTCCTACTCGTTTTCTCCCCGCGTCAGCGGAAGACGCACCATCTGTCCGGTGGGAGAGGACCGTTGAGCGAGTAATACTCCCATATTTTCTCGGTACACCATGACAGGTTTTATCGTAAAGCGGTATGGCGGGAACACGGGTTTCCGAATGCCGTCAACATCTGCCTGACATGGCCGGGACCTGCCTGCCACCCCTCTGAGACCCCCCTTTCGATAACGTAGCCGAAAACCCTGTGTTAGCTCCTGTGCTCGCACTGTTCTTGCCGCACGTCTCCGGTTCGGTGCCAGTGTTGAGACGTGCGGCATGAGCAGAAAATGAATCAATGCGGTGCAGGAGGTATGCAGTGAGCGCTGAGACGAGGGATATGGCTAATGCCCGGTACAATGCCCTGCTTGTGGAGGCTGAAGCGCAAGGGGAAGCAGCAGTGCTTGCCCTTATGGCCGAGCTGGGCAGGCGGGATCTGTTTTTTCTCATGACACGCCTGCTCGGGCGGGCTGACATGGACAGGGACTGGCATTTCATACGCTGCCGTGAGGTGCAGGAGCAGCCTGACGGCAGGCTCGATCTGTGGGCGCGCGAGCATTACAAATCGACCATCATCACCTTCGGGCTGACTATTCAGGATATTCTGAATGATCCTGAGCAGACCTTTGGCGTGTTTTCGCATTCGCGGCCTATTGCCAAGGGGTTTCTGGCGCAGATCAAATACGAGTTCGAGAATAACGTGCTGCTCAGGCGATGTTATCCGGACGTGCTGTGGGAAGACCCCAGGCGGCAGTCGCCGCGCTGGTCGATTGATCACGGCATTGTGGTGCGGCGAACCGGGAACCCGAAGGAAGCGACCGTTGAGGCGTGGGGGATTGTGGACGGACAGCCCACGGGCAAGCATTTTTCCGTGCTGGTATATGACGACGTGGTGACCCGCGAGAGCGTGACCACGCCTGAAATGATATCCAAGGTGACCGAGTGCTGGGCGCTTTCGCTGAACCTTGGTGCTCGCGGCGGAAGGCGGCGGTACATAGGTACCCGCTATCACTACAACGACACCTACAGGGCGATTCTTGAGCGCGGAGCGGCCGTGCCCAGAGTGCATGCGGCCACGGCTGACGGCAGGCCTGAAGGTGAGCCGGTGCTGCTGAGCCGCGAGGAACTGGACGAGAAGCGTCGCCAGATGGGACCGTATGTGTTCGGCTGCCAGATGTTGCAGGACCCCAAGGCGGACATATCGCAAGGGTTTAGGGAGGAGTGGCTGGGCTACTGGGAGGTGCGCAGTCCTGCCTGCTGGCAGGGCATGAACCGGTATATCGTCGTGGACCCGGCAGGGGAGAAGAAAGCCGGCAGCGACTATACGGTTATGCTGGTGATAGGGCTGGGAGCTGACGGCAACTACTATCTCATTGATGGAGTGCGCGACAGGCTGAACCTGACGGAGCGCGCCGCGTGGCTGTTCCGGCTGCATCGCAGCTACAAGCCGCTTGCTGTGGGGTATGAGCGGTACGGGGTGCAGGCGGATATCGAACATATCCGGTACGAGATGCAGGGGCGGAACTACAGGTTCGAGATTGTGGAGCTGGGGGGCAGGGTGCCAAAGAATGACCGTATCCGCAAGCTGGTGCCTTTGTTTGAGAGGCGCAGGTTCTATCTGCCGGTGCGCGCACCGTTCCGCGATCATGAAGGGCAGTGGCGCGATCTGACCCGTGAGTTTGTGCAGGAAGAGTATCTGGCGTTTCCCGTATCCGCGCATGACGACATGCTGGACTGTATGGCGCGTATTGTCGATCCGGCACTGTGCGCCGAGTTTCCGGAAGAAGGGGCTGTGCCTGCAGATACCGGAGAAACCGCCAACATGGAGTATTCGCTGTATGCCTGATGCACAACCAAGCACGTTTACTGTTCTTGCGCATATTCCCGGCGTGCGGACGCTGACTGAGGAGCGGCTCGCGGAGCTGTGGTTCCGCCTTTCCGACGAACGGCTTGTGGAATCGCTGTTCCACGACGGAGGTGTGCGGAATGTGGGCGAGTTCATAGCATTCATGGAATCCGGCAAGGTGTATTGCTACGCCGTGTATCTGGAAGGTGTGGCTGTTGCCTTCACCTGGCTCAATAACTTTGCGGGGCGGGCGGCCATGATTCACTTTGCCGTGCTTGCGGCGGGCAGAGGAGTGAAAGCCGAGGTGGGGAGGTTTGTTGTGCACTTTCTGCTGCACGGCAGGGATAGCGGTGGCAATTACTGTCTGGATGCCCTGTACGGCCTGACTCCCGAGCCGTATGCGCATGTGTTGCGTTTTATACGGCGGCTTGGTTTCCGCCGGATGGGGAGTATTCCCGGTGCCGTGGTAATTCGTAAAATGGAAGATGAGCCGCCCCGTTACGTTGGAGGAATTGTCTCGGTTTGCACTCGGGAAAGTATGGAAATGCTAAAAAGATAGGTTGGCAAATGCGCAAGTGCGCAAAATGTCGGACGCATACTCCGGTTCTCATTTGTTGAGGGCCGGAGTTTTGCGTTTATGGGCAGTAATTTGGAAAAAGCTGATGATTTGATCACATTTTTTAAAAAAATTAATGCATATTTTTTGTTTTACAGAATGTGATTGTGGCTAGAACATGGTGAATTATATGGAAAAGTATGCTTTGGGGGTTGCCAAGACCGCTCTTGCTAGGTACTTTTCGGTCCCTTTTGGTGAAAAGCAATCGGATGAAGCTGAGTTTTAGATCAAAATGGTTTACCATTTTAATGTAAAATTCTGATAGGCTTTTGATTCAGGTGTGTTTCGCTAGATTGAGCGATCACCTTGAGTTGACGTTATTGTCACATGGCGTATTATTCGCCAGACTCAGTACCCTTATACGCTTCGGAGAGGTTGGGACTCTTCGATAATACGCCGAAGTTATTAGGTAACTTTTGCTGTCTGTCTGGGCAGATGCTGTGTGGGTGCTGGTGTCGAAAGTGTGTGTGAGGCTATTTGATACGGTAGTGATTTCGTGCCCTTGGTACTGTTCTGCTGTATCGCCGCTGTGTCTTTCTGACACGTCGGGAGGTCACTCGGGGGTGAGGCTGAAGTGACCCTCTTGGCGAGAGGAGTATGCGATGGAAGCGTTCTCGGAGTTCATTAATTGGTTGAACGGGTTGGTATGGGGCCCCTACATGCTGTTTCTGCTTGTGGGTACCGGTGTGCTCCTTACTATCATGCTGCGCGGTTTGCAGTTCACCCAGCTGGGGCATTCCCTGTATCTTGCGCTTATCAAGCGCAAGGATGACGATGCGGAAGAAGGAGACATCTCCAACTTCGAAGCACTGATGACCGCACTTTCTGCAACTGTGGGCACAGGTAACATTGCAGGGGTGGCAACGGCTATTGCCATTGGTGGCCCCGGCGCGCTTTTCTGGATGTGGGTGACCGGTCTTGTAGGTATGGCGACCAAATACGGCGAAGCCGTGCTGGCCGTTAAATACCGTGTGACCGATGAGAACGGTGAAATGTCCGGTGGTCCCATGTATTACATTTCCCGCGGTCTCGGCTGGAACTGGATGGGCACCCTGTTCGCCATTCTGGCGGCTGTGGCCGCCTTCGGCATCGGTAACATGGTACAGTCGCATTCCGTTGCGGATGCCGTGTACAGCACCTTCGGCATTGATAAGCTGGTTGTGGGCATTGCCCTTGCCGCTTTCACCGGTCTGGTTGTTCTCGGCGGCATCAAGAGCATCGGCAAGGTTACCTCGGTGCTTATTCCCGTCATGATTCTCTTCTACATGGGCGGCGCTATTCTTATTCTGGTTCTGAATGCCGACAAGGTACCCGGTGCCATTGCCCTGGTGTTTGAATCTGCTTTCAGCCCCGTTGCCGCTTCCGGCGGTTTTGCCGGTGCCACCATCATGATGGCGATCCGCTTCGGTGTTGCACGCGGTGTGTTCTCCAACGAATCCGGTCTCGGTTCCGCTCCTATCGCTGCTGCCGCCGCGCAGACCAATCACCCCGTGAACCAGGCACTGGTTTCCATGACGCAGACCTTCATCGACACCCTTGTGGTCTGTACCATGACCGGTCTCGTCATCATCATGTTCAACTGGGATTCCGGTCTCAACGGTGCACCGCTGACCACCGAAGCCTTTGAAATGGGTTTTGCGGGCGGCAAGTATGTTGTGACCATCGGCATTATCCTTTTTGCCTACTCCACCATTCTGGGCTGGTGTTACTACGGTGAAAAGTCCGTTGAGTACCTTGCGGGTGTGAAGGCTGTCCTGCCTTACCGCGTGCTGTTCGTTCTTGCCGTGCTGCTCGGCACGCAGGCAAAGCTGGACTTCGTGTGGACGCTTGCGGACACCTTCAACGGCATGATGGCCATTCCCAACCTGATAGGCCTGATCATGCTCAGCCCCGTGATTGTACGCGAAACGCAGGACTACTTTTCACGTAGGGAAGCCATGAAGGCTGAAGCGCAGCGTAACAAGAAGTAAGCCCGTTCAGTTAGAATTGTCCCGAAAGGGACTGCATGTGAATACATGGCCCCCGCCGCAAGGCGGGGGCTTTTTTTGTGTCCTGAGCAGGGAACTCAGCCTGCGTCCGGAAACCTGTCCACCCCCTGTGAGGTCGATGCGGGACCGCATGAACGCATGCGGGGGACCGGTCTGAGAGCGATTTGCCTGAAAAGCCCTGTTGTAGGGTCTGCCACACGCGGACGGCATGGGGCCGGACGCGCCAGGCAGCAACGCACGGCACCTTCGGGCACTGTGGCAACCATATGGAGAAGAAGCATGGGCGGAGGCGGCGGCAAATCGTATTCCCCTCCGGCTCCGGTGGCACCCCCGCCGCCGGACCCGCCGAAAGAGGTGGAAGGGGAAACCGTGGAATTGAAAAAGGCCAGAGACAACGAGCGTAAGGCGCAGCTTGCTGCGCTTGGCCGTGAATCCACCATCATTACGGGCGCGCTGGGTGATACCTCGCAGGCGAACGTGAACAAGAAGCAGTTACTGGGGCAGTAAATGGAATCGACCAGACTGAAAAAAGCGCGTGAAACGCATTCCTTTCTGGAATCGCAGCGTAGCAGCTGGGAATCGCACTGGCGGGAGATTGCGGAATATATCGTTCCCCGCAAGGGCCGGTTTATAGGCTCCTCCCCGCACGAAGCGGATTCCGGCGAACGGCGGGGTGGCAGGATCATTGACGCAACGGCCACCCGTGCCGTGCGGGTGCTTGCTGCGGGCATGCAGGGAGGGCTTACCTCGCCCGCCCGCCCGTGGTTCCGGCTGCGCCTTGAAGACAGGGACCTCATGGAGTTCGGGCCGGTGCGCATGTGGCTCGACGACGTGGAAACGCGCATCTACGGCGCATTGGCCCGGTCCAATTTCTATCAATCCATTCACGGCATGTACACGGAGCTTGGCGCATTCGGCTCTGCCGATCTTTACCACGAAACGGACCGCGAGCGGGTGATGAACTTTTCCTGCCTGACCTGCGGTGAGTATGCGTGGGCCACAAACGCATGGGGCAGAGTGGATACGGTTGTGCGCCGGTGCATGATGACTGCCCGCCAGATTGCGGAAAAGTACGGAGAGCACAACCTGAGCCGCAGCACCCGCCGCAAACTGACCAAGGAACCTTATGGGTTTGTCGAGGTGGTGCATCTGGTCATGCCGCGCAGGGAACGCGATGCCGCCAAGAAGGATTTTCGCAACATGCCGTGGGCCTCGCTTGTGTTCGAAGCCAACGGAGAGGCAGACGACCTGCTGCACGAGGGAGGCTATGAAGAGTTTCCTCACCTGTGCGCCCGCTGGGACGTGGCCGGAACGGATATCTATGGCCGTTCGCCCGGGATGGATGCGCTGCCCGATGTGAAGATGCTGCAGGAAATGGCCAAGAGCCAGTTGCTTGCCGTGCACAAGGTGGTCAACCCGCCCATGCGCGTGCCCACCGGGTACAAGCAGCGGCTCAATCTTATCCCCGGCGCGCAGAACTATGTGAACCCGAACCAGCCGGAGGCGCTGGCCCCCCTTTACCAGATCAATCCCGACATTCAGGCGGTGAGTTACAAGATCGACGATGTGCGAAAGGCCATTCGCGAAGGGTTCTTCAACGACCTGTTCCTCATGTTCGCAGGCGACAGCCGGTCCAATGTGACGGCGGCGGAGATCATGGAGCGCAGTCAGGAAAAGCTGCTCATGCTGGGGCCTGTCATCGAACGGTATCAGACCGAGATTCTGGACCCGCTCATCACCCGCAGTTTCGGCATTCTGCACAGAAACGGCTTGTTGCCGCCCGTGCCGCCTGAGCTGGCAGGCGAGGAACTGAACATTGAGTACGTCTCTGTTCTTGCGCAGGCGCAGAAGCAGTCTTCCGGTAATGCCATCCGCCAGTTGACCCTTGAAGTGGGGCGCATGGCGGCAGTGGCTCCGCAGGTGCTGGACAAGATCGACTTTGACCAGTGTGTGGACGAGCTGGCGGCCATAGCCGGAGCACCCGCCCGCATCATCCGTTCTGATGACGACGTGCAGCGGCTGCGTATGGAAAAGGCGCAGGCTGCACAGCAGCAGGCACAACTGGAACAGGCCATGCGCATGACCAGAAGTGCGAAGGATCTTTCCGCCGTGGAAACCGGCGAAGGGAATGCCCTTGAAATGGTGCTGCGCGGGAGCGGGCTGATGAAGGAGAAGGCGTGATGCTGACATCTGAAGATACGGAACTGAAGGGATTACTGGAGCTGGATGAAGCGGCCCTGACTGACCTGCTGGCCTCGGATTATGCCTGCGCCCGGAACTTTCAGCGGGATGAGGAGGCAAGGGCGCTTTCCTACCTTGCGGATATGCGCGAGGTGCTGCGGCTGGAATCCGGCGCCGGAGTGCGGGTGCTGCGGCACTGGCTGGATGCGGCCTGCGTGAATGAGCGTCTGTCGCGTACCAACGCCTCCATTTATGGAGCCACGGCGCTGTATGATTTTGCCCGCGACAGAATGGCTGACATAGCGCTTTCGGACCCGGTGAGCCATGTGCGCATTCAGCTGGAGGGCGCGCGTCAGTGGTCACGGACCGGAATGCAGCAGGAGAAAAGAGCGGGCGGGTCGACCGGAACAGGTGCGGCCAGAGCCGCCTATGCCCGACCTGCAGGGCCGGAGGCTGATCAGGGGCGTTCATGACAATCCGGCGCTCGGGATAGCCCGAAGGAGAACGGAAACGAGCCGTCAGTTCATCCGGCATATCTGATCGATCTGATCCGATCTGATCCGATCTGATCTGGTCTGATCAATCTGATCGTCGGGTCGATCGGATCGACTGTCCGGCTTCCATACATCAATCCATGTCCCGCACGGGGCATAGGGAGCACACACGATGCAAAACGAATTTACCGCCAATGCCGGTCAGGGACACACCGCACCCGGCTCAGGGGATAACGGAGGCGGCCACGCGGCCGCCATGGCAGGGGAACACGCAACGGCAGCCGCAGACACGGGGAAAAACGCCCCCGCCGGCGGCACGGTCGTATCCGGCGATTTGCCCGCCGGGATGGAACATCTCGCAGAAAGACGACTTGCGCTGAAAACCTCCGGAGCACGCAAGGCTGCGGGAGCAGGCAGGACCATGGAAACAGGGAATGCACAGGGTGCAGGGAAGGCGGCTGATGCAGGTGGTGATGCCGCCGAGGCCGCCCCCGAGGCGGGCCCGACCGGAAATGGTTCCGGCGGGGCGGAAATGCCGCTCACCGATCCGGCATCGGTGGAGCTTTCCCTTCCCGAAGGCATGCCCGTGGATGAGGCCCTGCTCGGCAATTACCGGCAGTTCTGCGTGGATTGCGGGCTGACACCCGCGCAGGCCCAGCAGGCTGCGGAGTTCTATCTTGCGGAAACGGGCAGCCGCATGCGGCAGGAAAAGGAGATGTCGCTCCGTTCCCTCAGGGAGGGAGCGTGGGCGGGCCACTTTGACGAGAAGCTGGCCAGGGCCAACTACGCAACGCACGTGCTGGACCGTGAGGTGGGCGGAAGGCTGCGCCCCATGCTTGCTTCCGGACTCGGCAATAACGCCGTGTTTGCGGAAATGATGGCCGTGATCGGGGAGTGCATCAGCGAAGATGCATTCTCTTCACATCCCGGAGCCTATGCGGGTTCCCATCGTATGATGACAACCGAAGAATACCTGAGAACAGAAGTGTTCAAGAATAACTAAGGAGCAACGAACATGGGTGCGACACTGAAAGAACTGGCAACCGTACATAGCCGCAAGATGCCTGAACAGGTGGACAGCCTGACCGAAGAGGCACCTATTCTGGCGGTGATTCCCTTTGAAGAGGCATCGCACGGTCTGTGGAACATGTATGAGGACGTGAACGATGTGGACGGTGCCGGCTGGGTTGAGATGAACGCCCCCCTGCCTGCCGTCGACGTGACCTCCGACCTGAAGAAGGTGGACCTTTCCATCCTCGGCGGCGAGATCGAATGCCCCGAAGATACCGCCAACATGTTCGGCGGTACGGCCAACTACTTCTCCAAGAAGCTGCCCAAGGTCATCCGCAAATCCGGCATGGCCGCGGAACAGCGCATTCTGTACGACAACTTCCGCAGCTGGGCGCTGGACAAGGGCAAGGCTGTGAGCGCCGGTGCAGCCACCGACGACTGCTATTCCATGCTGGCCGTGCGTTTCATCTCCGGCGAAACCACCGGCCTGTATTCCAGAGAAAGCTTCAAGCAGGGGTCCCTGCTTGACGTTACCCCCATCAACAGCGGCGCCCTCTACAAAGCCGCATCGGGCAAGCATCAGGGTGTGCTGTGCTTCGGCATGCGCCTCAAGGCCTACTTCGGCATTCAGATTGCCAACAGGCATTCCGTGGCGGCCATTGTGAACATCAACAAGTCCAATCTGCCCACGGCCATGATGATTGATGACCTGCTGGCCGATGTGCGCGCCATTCCGGGCAACACGTACCTGTTCATGCACGAGAAGGCAAAGACACTGCTGCACGAACACAAGGGCAAGGCCCTGCAGGTGAATGTGGGCGGCAAGGACATGGACCGCCAGATCACGCACTGGAACGGTGTGGAGATCGTCACTTCCTACAACTTCCTCGATGCTGCCGAAAAGGCCGTCGCTTTCTAAGAGCATTGCGGGCTTTCCGCATGCAGAAAAGGAGAAACACCATGTATAAGAATCAGCTTACTGTGTATGGTGAGCATTTGGCCAAGGCGCAGGTTCTGCCTGCAAACGCTACTGCAGAAGGAAACGGCGGCTCCCGCAAGGCCGGGTCCATGCTCGGCGCGGCAGAGGTGGTCATGGTTGCGGCAAGTGCCGTGACCGTGGCGGAAAACGGTACGCTCACGCTTGCCCTGCAGGAAAGTGCGGATGACAGCGCCTTTGCTGAAGTGCCTGTGATCTTCCGTAGAACCGCTTCCGGCGCGGCAATGACCTTTGCCGCCGGAGAGGTGATGGCGCGCCTTCCCATGCCTTCGGATACCGCGAAGTATGTGAAGGCCGTTTTCGGCACTGACGACGCGGCCGCCACCGGCACCGTGAACGTCATCTTCGAATACCTGCCCCGTTAACAGGAACCGGGCGCTCCGCATCTGCCGGAGCGCCCGGTTGTATATCCTTTCCCCCCCCCTTTTCCGTTGCATGAAGCCGGCTCTTTTCCAGTCACCTGCAGGCCGGGCGGCGGGAAAAGGGAGCGGAAGGGGGGCACAGAACACATTCAGGAGAACAAGGATGCGAAACATGAACGATATTACCGAGCAGGATGCCAGAAGGTTCCGGATGGCACTGCTGCGGGCAAAGCTGACGAGGCTGGCCGTCACCTTTGAAGAAGATGCTGACGAGGCCATGCTGGAACGCCTGGTCGCCTATGCAGAACGGCAACGGGCCGGAGGCGGGACCACTGATACCGGCGCGGGAGGCTGCTGTAAAAAGTGCGCTTCGGGACGGGACACCGAAACTTCTGACTGCTGCCGCGCACAGCGCAGGGAGGCGTGATTCATGGCTTCTGTCATTTCCATATGCAACAAGGGGCTGCGGTATCTCGGGGGTGAGGAGATTCTTTCCCTTGAGCAGGAATCGCGGGGTGCACGCCTGTGCAACCAGTATTACGCCGAGGTGCGTGACGAGCTGCTCGAAGAGCATCATTGGAACTTTGCAGCGCGGTATGTCTCGCTTGCTCTGCTTCCCGAATCGCCTCTGTTCGGTTTTACGCGGGCGTATCAGTTGCCTGCGGACTGTCTGCGGGTGCGCAGGCTGCGTGACAATGCCGACTTTGAAGTGGTGGAAAACCGCGTTCTGTACACAGACGCGCTATCCGCCGAAGCGGTGGTGACGGCGCGCGTGACGGACCCCGCCCGTTTTCCCGCGCTGTTTGTCGAGGTGCTTGCCCGCAAACTGGCTGCGGAACTGGCGGTGCCGCTGATGAACAGTTCGCGGCTTGAGCAGTCCATGATGACCAAGTATGTCAACGCGCTTGAGCGCGCCAAGGCCATGGACGCCACGGAAGGGGCCAGTGACCCCGATGACACGAACGAGTGGGTGCGCGCCCGCCTCTGGTAACAGGCGGGCGGTGGAGAAAAGCGATGAAGACGATCTGTTCAAACGGAAGGCGGTTTGCGGCGAAGGGCATATATGCCCCGCTGCGGGAGGGTGAGCGGACATGAGTTCGGTCAATATTCTTCAGTCGAGCTTCAACGGGGGCGAACTGTCTCCGCTGATGGATGCGAGAGTGGACCAGAGCCGCTACGGCAACGGCTGCTCACTGCTGCGCAATATGTTTGTCCATCCGCATGGACCAGCCAGCCGCAGGCCGGGGCTGCGGTATGCGGGCGGGTGCAAGTATCATGAACGACGGGCGCGGCTCATTCCTTTCGCCTTCAGCGTTGATCAGTCATACGCTCTGGAATGCGGCCACCTGTACATGCGGGTGTGGAAGGATGGCGGGCAGGTGGTGCGGGAGGACGGCACCCCTGTGGAGGTGGCCACTCCGTGGACCGAGGAGGATCTTGAGGGACTCAAGTTCTGCCAGTCTGCGGACGTGATGTATATTGTTTCACCGGCCCATGCGCCACGCAAGATCATGCGGCATGCGCATGATGACTGGCGCGTTGCCGGACTGGTCTTCGGTTCCGGCGTCATCAAGCCCGCAGGACTTGCCGGAAAGGCCGTGGGTGCCTCCGGTACCCGCGAGTATTCCTATGTGGTGACCGCCGTGAACAAGGACACCGAGGAAGAAAGCCTTCCTTCCGAACCGGTGCGGGTGCAGGCGGCTTCTTCGCTGAATGTGGATGATCGCATTGAGCTGAGCTGGGACGTGCCGGAAGGCAACTATGAGTACCGTATCTACAAATGCTGGAACGATTCTGAAAGCTACGGGTTTGTGGGCAGGGCTTCCAGCGGTTCCTGGGTGGACCGGGGCGCAACGCCTGATTTTGATGATGGTCCGCCCGAGATTCGCAATCCCTTCACGGAAGAGGGCAGTTATCCCTCTGTGGTGCAGTTCTTTCAGCAGCGGCTGTGTTTTGCGTCAAGCAGGCAGAAGCCGCAGACCGTGTGGACGAGCCAGTCCGGCAACTACGAGAATCTGAACGTGTCCAACCCCCTGCGGGCTGATGATGCGGTTACCGCCACTATTGCGGCGGACCGGGTCAATGCCATTCGCTGGATGCTGCCGACCAAGGAATTGCTCATCGGAACGGTGGGGGGCGAATGGATCATGTCCGGCGTGAACGGCGAGCCGCTTTCGCCCATGTCTGTGGCGTTTCAGCGGCAGACTGTGCGCGGTTCTGCGGACATCATGCCCATTGTCATCGGTTCCACCGTGCTGTTCGTGCAGCGCTGCGGCAAGGTGGTGCGCGAGTTCCGCTACAGTCTGGATGTGGACGGGTACGACGCCGGAGACCTGACCGTGCTCTCGGAACACATGACCCGCGACAGCATGGTCCGCGAATGGGCATATCAGCAGTCTCCGCATTCCATTGTGTGGTGCGTGCTTGAGAACGGGGCCTTGGTCGCCTTCACTTACGAACGCGAGCACAAGGTCGTGGGCTGGCACAGGCATGATACCGACGGCGTGTTCGAATCGATATGCACCATCCCCGGTCTTGGGGGGGATGAGCTGTGGTGCATTGTCCGCCGTGAAATAGAAGGCGTTCCGCGCCGGTATGTGGAGCGTCTGGCTTCGTATTTTGCCGGTGGCGGCATGCGCGATGCCTTTTTCGTGGACAGCGGGCTCACCTATGAAGGGGCTCCGCAGGACGAGATGGTCGGGCTTGAGCATCTTGAAGGAAAGACGGTTTCCATCCTCACCGATGGCTGGGTGCATCCCGACAGGGTGGTCACGGGCGGCCGCGTGGTGCTGGATAGGGCGGCTTCGCTGGTGCATGTGGGATTGGGCTTTGTCTCCGACCTGTCGCCCATGAAGCCGGAAGTGCCCTTGCGTGACGGCACGGCACAGGGGCGCACCAAGCGTATCAGCCGCCTGTGGGTGCGCCTGCATGAATCGCTGGGACTTAAGGTGGGGCCGGATGCTTCGCGGCTGCGCGAAGTGGTCTTTCGCAAGGGCAGCGATGCGCTGGGGCAGGCCATTCCCCTGTTCACCGGAGATAAGGTGGCTGAGTTTGACGCGGGCTATTCGCCGGATGCGGGCATTCTTGTCCGTCAGGACTATCCGTTGCCCATGACCGTTCTTGCGCTCATCGCGCAGTTGGAGGTGGGAGACCGATGATACATGGCTGGATGAAGGATGTGCGGATTGTCGCGGCGGGGCGTGAACATCTCACCCCGCTGTATGGCAGGCTGCGCAGAAGCGACTGCAATGAGGTGCTGGCAGCCACAGGACTTGTGCCGGAGGCGGGGCTTGAACGCTCGTTTGCCCTGTCGTCTCTGGTGTGGGCCGTGTTGCGGAGGGAAGAGGTGATTGCCCTGTTCGGAGCAGGAGCAGGGCGCAGGGCGGATACGGGTAGCCCGTGGATGCTCGGCACCGATGCCCTGAATGATATGGCGCGCGGATTTGCAATCCATTCCCTGCGGTATATCGGGCTGATGCGGCACCGGTATCCGTATCTGGAAAACTGGGTGGATGCCCGCAACCATGCTTCCATTCGCTGGTTGCGCCGGTGCGGTTTCACCGTAGAGAAGGCGGCTCCGTTCGGCCCGTTCGGGTTGCCGTTTCATAACTTTCATATGGGAGGTGGGCATGTGCACCATACTTAACCTTGCCCTTGCGGCCAGTGCCGTTGTGGGGATGGGCTCCACGCTGATCATGCAGGAAGAGGCCGCGGCCAACCAGCGTCGCATGGCCAATTATCAGGCAGACTTGGCTGAGACGCAGGCGCGTCAGGCCCGCTATGAGGCGGATAACACAAGAAAGCTGGCCAGATACGAAGCCGGAAGCATGCGCAGGGATTTTCTGCGGGCGCAGGGGGAGCAGCGGTCGCTTCTGGCGGCAGGCGGTGTGAGCATGGCGGACGGCAGCGCCATGGACGTGCTGCTGGATAATGCATCCGAGGCAAGACGGCGTGAGGAGCTCAGGCTCTATCAGGGCGAGATGGATGCGTGGCGGGCGGAGAACCAGTCCCGCAGCCTGCTGGCAGATGTCGGACTGAACAGGATGCAGGCATCGCAGAGTCGTGTTTCCGGCTGGACCTATGCCAAGACCGGCACATCGTTCATGTCGCAGCAGGCAGGTGCTTATGCCAGGTAGCGGAATACCTCTCGGAGCGCTTTTCGGGAGCGGGTTGTCCGCAGCCGATTCCACGCTGGGGTCCTATCTTACCGTGAGCGAGATGTTCGAGGAAGAGAGGAACAGGAAGCGCGAACTGGCGTTCAAGGCCGACTCTTACCGCAACGACGCCATCATTGCCGAATATGAGGCGGATCATGCGCGGGCCATGGCAAGCATTCGCGCCAAGGAGATCGTCAGGGGCTTCCGGCGTCAGAACGGAGCCATGCGGGCCGGAATGGCTGTTTCCGGGGTGGTCATCAGCGACGGCAGTGCCGTGGATGCTTTGATGGACCGGGCGGCAGAGGCCGGAAGGGCAAAGGAACTGGCGGAATATGAAGGCGAGATGCAGGCGTGGAGGCATGAAAATGATGCCGCTGCAGCGCATTCGCAGCGCCGGTTTACCGAGAGCCAGTCGCGCACGACCTTTGCCTCGCGCTACAGGCAGGCCAAGACCGTGTGGACCGAAGCGAATAAGGTGAAGGATGTGTGGTCCAATCTGGCGGACCTGCTTTAGCCATACAAGATGCGCCTTTTGGGGGCGGTACAGGAGAAGACAATGGGATTGCATATTCCCGGTACGGAAACGGCAGGCAACGCAGGGCGGGGCAGGGAAACCATTCTGGATTCCGTTGCTCCGAGGGGCGGCGCTGCCCTGCGTGATGATACAGGGCGGGTGACCGGAGCGCTGCGTCGTGCGGTGGAGGCCGAAGGGCGTTTTCGCAGCATCGTTGATGAGGCGCAGCCGGGGCGCATGCAGGAAGCGGCTGCACAGTTCGGCAAGGTGCCGAAGTCGGCGCTTTCCGGCAGCACTGATCCTGTTGAGCAGGCTGCGGTGGTGGGCCAGCTTGATCTGGGCATGGCGCTGCACGAGGACAGGTTGCGCCTGCGCGCCATGAAGGACAGGGCGCAGGAGATGCAGCAGCTGCGCGAGGAGCGTATGGCCGGTATGCTGCGGGATGCGGGCGATGCCGGTGGCATGGCAGGCATGTCTGCCTCGCCGGAACTGCAGCAGCGCGCCTTCGGGCATCTGAGTAACGCGCTGCTTTCCATGGAGCAGACGTATCGTGCCACTGGGCAGGCGCTCGGGGAAGCCAGGGAGGCCACGGACCAGCGCATCCGTTCCACACGGTCCGGCATGACCGGGGCGTTTCTGGCGAGAATGGCGCAGGATGACCCCTCGCATGCGCATGCCCTGCTGGGGCAGCTGGGTGGAACGCTTGAGGAAAGTGATCTGGAAAAAACCAGATCTGCCGTGAAGAGTGCTGTTGAGAACCATGCCATCTCCATGCTGGAAGAGCGTTTCCGGCGTGACGACGGTGTGGATTATGACGGGGCGTTGGGCGACCTTGCAGGCATGGCGGACATGCCGGAATTTGACGACACGAGCCGGAACACTGTGCGGGAACGGCTTGAGATGAACCGGGCACGTCAGGCGTATCAGAAAGGCAAGGGCGATGCGGCGCAGCGGGCGCAGACATTTGAAGCCTTCTACAAGGCCGTGGACGAAGGCGACGTGCAGGCTGCCCGCACTCTGCTCGACAGGGATTTCGCGTTGGATGAGAAGGTGCGCGGACGTATGCGTGAATCGCTCAAGGTCGACAAGTGGGAGACAGAACCGGATGCCTTGATCAAGACCGTGGAGCGTATCGGGAAGGGCGAGATCAAGGACGCCTATATGATCGTGCCCGACAGAGATATGTCCCATGCGGATGCCTCGGCGCTTCGGGATTTGCTGGATAGAAAGGGGACCCGCGCGGATTTGGAGAACAGGATGTTTCACCGCGGGGTGGAAAATGTGCTGGGAAAAATGGAAGGGGCAAAGGCGGAGGACAAGGCGGGGGCCGTGCGCACCCTGTTTGCCGCGCTGAAGGATTCCCGCGACAAGGGTGAGGATACTGTTCTGCTGTTCACCCCCGGAAAGAAGGGAAACATCATCGACAGCGTGACAACAGCCTACGGTATGGGCAATGCAATGGCAGAAGACGAGAGAGGGCCATTATGGAGCCGTGGGGGACTCGGGCAGTCTGAGGAAATGACTCCTCCCGGTTTGTATCCTGACGGGACAGGAAGGGGCAAAGCCAGATCGGGTAATGGAGAGCATGGGGGTGGCGGGTCTGACCGTAACAGGCCGGACCGCGACCTTCCGGACCCAGACAGGCCAAACCGCAAGCATCCGGACCGAAAGCATCCGGACCGAAAGCATCCAAATCGGTTCAATCCTGATCTGTTGAGGCCGGAGTCGCTGCCGGACACCGGGAGTGGGGGAGTCACAAAGCCTCCCGCAGGAACGGGCGGGTTGAGCAGAGGCAGTGCATTGTTTGGGAAGCCGGACGGAATTCCCGAGGTCTCATTTCTGCCAGGCATAATAGGGAATGATTCGCCCGGTATGGTTGAGAAATTGTGACGCGACTGGCGGGCTACGGGCTATCAGCCAATGTGACTCCGCGTATAACCCTGCAGAAACCGTGTGTTCCAGATACATTCCCGCCTGAAAAGAGAAGCCCCCGCGACCGGAAGGTTGCGGGGGCTTTGGCATCAGAACTTTTCAAATTCACTGTCATCTGTGTCCATATCCAGACGGAGCTTGGGCTGCCGGTCCTTGGGAACCGATTTCGTCGGTTTGGCAGCCAGCGCCCGAGGGCGGGCAGGGGCTATCTTCGCGCGGACAGGGCGTGCCTGCGGCATGCTTTGGCGGGTGTCCCCGTCAACCTTGAAGAAGGCGATAGTCTGCTGCAGCTGGATAGCCTGCGCAGAAAGTTCCTCGGAGGTGGAGGCCATTTCTTCGGAAGCGGAGGCATTTTCCTGAATGATCTGCTCAAGCTGGGAGATAGCCTTGTTCACCTGCTGCGCGCCATTGGCCTGTTCGCCGGTTCCTGCTGCAATCTCCTGCACCAGTTCGGCGGTGCGCTGTATTTCGGGTACCAGAGCGGTCAGCATGGCACCGGCCTTCTCGGCTATGCCCACACTCTTCGAAGACAGTTCGCTGATCTCCGCAGCGGCATTGCCGGAACGTTCGGCCAGCTTGCGTACTTCAGCAGCCACCACGGCAAATCCCTTGCCGTGCTCGCCTGCGCGGGCGGCTTCAATGGCGGCGTTGAGAGCGAGCAGGTTGGTCTGGCGGGCAATTTCTTCAATGATGGTGATCTTTTCCGCAATGTTTTTCATGGCCGAAACAGTCTGCCCGACGGCGGAACCGCTTTCAGAGGCGCTGGAGGCAGCAGCACGGGAAATGCGTTCGGTTTCGGTGGCATTTGCGGCGTTCTGCGAGATGTTCGCGGTCATCTGTTCCATGGAGGCTGAAATCTCTTCAATGGATGCCGCCTGTTCGGTTGCCCCCTGCGAGAGGGTCTGCGAGGTGCCGGAAAGCTCTTCGCTGCCTGCGGCCACATTTTCCGCGCCGCTTTCGATGGAGCCTGCAACTTCCTGCAGCTTCTGCACCATGCTGCGCAGCGAGGCCGCAAGCTGGCCAATCTCGTCTTTCTGGTCCACATCAAGCGTGACGGTAAGGTCGCCGGTGGCAACCACTTCGGCAAAGTCCACACCCTTTCTCAGCGGGCCGATGATGCCGCGGGCGATGATGAACGCGAGGAACAGGCCTATGACGATGGCGACGGAGCTGCCGATGAGCACGACCCTGCGGGTTGCTTCTGCTGCAAGCAGCATGGCCTCGTCGGTCATGATATTTTCCGAGGTGACAACGCGCACCTTGTTCAGCATTTCTTGCGTCTGCTCGAGGGCAGGCATTGTTTCGGACACGAATATCCGCTTGGCTTCGTTCACCCCGTCGGCACGGCTGATATACTCGTTGATCACGGTATCCAGAGCGTTCAGGGTTTCATGGGCAAAGGGCTCCGTTTCGTTGTGGTAAAAGTGGGTCGCTTCGGCACGCTGACCCGCACGGAGCATGCCGTCCAGTTTTACACCGCTCTGGTGCAGGTGCTCATGTGGAGCGAAAATGGGGGTGACAAGGGCGGCAAACTGGGTGTCGCTGTCTATGCGGTCCTTCACTTCCTTCGAATACAGCCACTTGCCCAGCCCGCACTGGGTATGATCCAGCTGCACGGCAAGCTGCGTGACCTTGGCATCGGTAATGGCGTTGAGGACGGAGTTCATCCATGACAGGTGATCCATCTTCTTTGCCTGCATGAAGTTGAGAAGGGCACCATCGGCAGGGCGGTAGGCTTCTTTGATTCTTATGGCGGATTCGTGGAGGTGCTTGTGAGGAGTTTCAATATCCTTGAGTATCGGAACAAGGGCCGGAACGAGTTGCTCCGCATCCTTGCGCCCCTGCCCGTAGAGCCATTTGCCGAAGCCGCACAGGGTCGGGTCTGTCTGTACATTGAGAGTGTGCACTGTATCATCCGAAAGTAGCAACTGTACTTTTTCTGCCCACTTCAGATGGTCCACTGTTTTTTGTGTCACATCTGCCTTAAGTTCGTTGCCGTGTATAACTTCTTCCGAGTTGTGCACAATGGTACCTATTCCTGTTACCGACCAGAGAGACACTCCGAGCAGTAAAAGAAGGATTGAGCCAAACCCGATACAGAATTTTCCTTTAAGGCTGATGTTCTTCCAGTTCACACGTAGCTCCTTGCCCAATTGTTGGTATGCGTCTCTCTATATTGTACAAGCGAGAGACTTCAGCTTCAGATTCAGGATAGAGTAAAATAGAGGTGCGATAAAGAACAGTACAAATATTATAATGAAAAAGCGCCGTGCTGAGCACGGCGCTTTAAGATTTCCTGCAGTCTGTTTCTATTTAGTGGTCAGCAGGCGGGTGTAGCTCTCAATGACACTCTTCAGAATGTCATCCGAAGAGTCGATGAAGCCGAAATGAACGGCCCTTACAAGACCCACCATGGTGCTCATCAGCATGTCGGCGTAATCCTGCGCGGAAACGTCTTCGCGGATGATTCCTTCCTGCTTACCTTCTTCAATGGATTCCTTCAGGTAGTTGGTAACGTAGGAGTAGATCTCCTTGATCTGAAGGAAGACATCGTCGTGGCGCTGGCCGTAGCGGGTGGGGGCATCGCGGAAGATGAGGCTGAATTCCATGTTGTTCTTCTTAACGAACACGTAGAAGGACTTGATCACGGACTCCAGCTTCTCAAGGGCGTTTTCCGGGCCACGCACTTCAAGGTACTTTTCGATATCGCTGATAAGCTGGGTCTTCACGTTGTTGATAAGCGTGAAGAAGATATCGTCCTTGGTCTGGAAGTGGCGGAAGATGGTACCTTCGGCAACGCCTGCTTCCTTGGCCAGAAGGCTGGTGGGGGTGTTGTTGAATCCGCGCTCGGCAAAAAGGCGAGCGGCAGTGTCCAGTATTACGTCGCGTTTCATGTTCTATCCCTTATATGTCTTGCCCGTCTTCACAGTGAGACGGGCTGATGGAGTGTACTATTGTTGTTGTCCAGCAGTGTACTCTTTATAGCAAGCAGCAGTGGACTATTAAATTTAAGTGTTCACTCACGCAGTTTGAATACCCGCATGGCGGGGCCTTGTCAACCGCAAGGTCGCCAAAAAGCGAGGGTGAAGCTCTTTTCAGATGAAGCGCGTTCCCCTGCCGGGTGCGGCAGTGCCGGAGGGGTATATGGGGGGGCGCAGAGCCTTTGTCGAAACCGGATTACCGCGTGGTTCGGGGGTCCGTGGCGGTCATGGCCTTGTGCATGCGGTATATGTCCGTCAGCGCACGGTTGTTGCGCTGGGCCATGTTCTCAAGCTCGGGCAGCAGGTTCAGGATGGCGTCCAGATCATCAGCCTGAGCTGCCCGTTCAACGCAGCGGGCCATGCGTTCAAGCACCCGCAGGCCGAAACTTGATGCGGTGCCGGCCAGACGGCCTGCGGCTTCCTGCACACCGAGCGGGCTGCCCTTGCGCACGCTTCTGTGGGCATCGGCAAGGGCCTCGTCTATGTTCTCCAGCAGGCCGGGAACAAGCGGCAGAAGGCTGGCGTCAAGCGTGGGCATGTCTGAATCGGCTGACGGCGCTGTGTGAACCAAAGGTTTTGCCTGCTCTTTTGCCTGAACCTGTTCAGGCATCCGCTCTTGCGATTGAGTTCCGGAGGGAGATTGCGTGCTTGCAGGCTGCCCGCTGATGTCATGGTCTGCGGCCTGTTGCCGCACGGGGGCTGCCTGCACTGCACCTGTCGTAGCCGTCAGCCTTGCAGCTTGTGCTGCAGCGGGGGTGTCCGGCGTACTCGGCTGGTTCTGCGTCTGTTTATCTGTGCGTTCCTTCCAGTGTTCGGGAACGGTAAGGTCGTCTGCATTCTGTCCGGTCAGGTCTGGCGTGGTTGATCCTTCAGCTGCAGAGCCGGATTTTCTGATTGCGGCTTCAACTGCGGTTTCAACGGTGCTTTTGCCTGCGGGACTGACTGCGGGTTTGGCCGCGGGTCTGTCAGCGGGCTGGGCCGCGGGCTGCGCTGTGAAGGACTGCTGCTGAGCGGGCTCCTCAAAGGCGAAGTCTTCGTCCGCCCCTTCCTGCGCTGGAGCCAGGCGGGTTACCACTTCAAGCAGGCGCATGCGCGAGAGCGGCTTGAGCAGGGTTGCCGTGGAGCCTGCTTCCAGCATGCGGGCGCTTTCTTCGGGCCGCGAGGCAAGTGCGAGAATGGGGGCGGCGCTCAGTCCCAGTTCGGTTTCAAGCGCACGGATGGCCTGCACTGCCTGCGATCCGCCAAGGCCGGGCATATCCGCATCAATAAGCACCATGCCGAAGGGCTGCTGTTTGTAGCGTGCCAGCGCCTCTTCTCCGGTTCTGGCTTCCTCCAGCTGGTAGGGAAGCCCCTCAAGGAAGAAACGTACCAGCTGCCGGTTGCTCGCCACATCGTCTGCCACGAGTATACGATTTGCCTGCGGTTTCGGCGGCTTGCTAAAAGGAGAATAGGAGCTGAAGTCGTCATCGCGTGCGGTGGGTGAGGTTATCTGCACGTCTCCGGGCAGAGGATGCAGGCGTACGGAAAAGCTCACTTCCGTTCCGT
Source organism: Desulfovibrio subterraneus (assembly GCF_013340285.1). Lineage (NCBI taxonomy): Bacteria > Pseudomonadati > Thermodesulfobacteriota > Desulfovibrionia > Desulfovibrionales > Desulfovibrionaceae > Desulfovibrio > Desulfovibrio subterraneus. Next base: position 660,591 of record NZ_BLVO01000012.1, read on the forward strand.
TGTTGGGGCTGGACTGCAGGCAGATGACGCCTCCCATAAGGGATATCAGGTCACGCGCAATGGTCAGCCCGAGGCCTGAACCGCCGTATCGGCCTGTTCCGGACTCGGGACTCAGACAAAATTCTTCGAACACGTCATACTGGTTTTGCAGGGGAATGCTTATGCCGTTGTCCTTGATGGTAAAAAGCAGGTGCCCTGCATTGGTGCTTTCTGCAATGCGGTGCACCTTGAAGCTGACAGTGCCTCTGTCGGTGAAACGTACGGCGTTGCCCAGCAGGTTCAGCAGCACCTGCAGCAGGCGGTCTGCATCTCCGCTGTATTTCACATGCAGGTGCGGCTCCATGTACCAGGAAAGATTCAGACCCTTCTGCTCGGCCATGGGCTGGATGATGTCGTGTGCTTCCACAAGAATATGCTGCAGATCAAAAGGCTTCTGCTTGAGGTGCATGCGTCCCTTGCTGATGCGGCTGGCATCAAGCAGGTCGCTGACAAGTGTGGAAAGATTGCCTGCGGCTGCCTGCACCGTGCGCACCTTCTTCAGAGCATCGGCATCAAGAGGGGCAAGCGTCAGCGATTCTGCCGCATTGCATATGGCGTGCAACGGCGTGCGCAGGTCATGACTGACTCTGGCAATCAGCTGCTGGGCCGGTTTGGTCTCGGCCGGTGTGCTTGAGTCGTCCGCGGAGAGACAAAGAGATTCAGAAGGTCGGGTCAGGGGCAGTGCGACAAGCGGGGTAAGCACGAGCAGGCCGACCGTTGCACCGGCAAATGGGATGACAGCGGCAATGCGTGCCATTTCGGGTGACATGAGAGGAATGTAGACGGCAAGAACTCCGGCTGCGGTAAGGAGGCAGGCCAGCAGATACCGCTTTGCACCGGGCAGCTTTGCGCGGCTGCATTGCAGCGCAGGAATGGCCGTTAACAATGCCAGTGCGGGCCATAGGGGGAGTATGCGGACAAGCCCGCTGCAGCCGGGGACGAGCGGCGCCACGGCAAGAGCTGCCCCGAATACGGAGAGGCCTTTCAGGGATGCATCAATGGCGGGTACTTTGTCCCATGTATTGAGCACATGCCTGCCTACATGGGGCAGAAGCACGAGTGCAAGGCCGGGAGTGAGAATGGCCCATGCCGCAGAGAAGGGCAGGCCGCCGGCAGGAGCCGGAGGCGGTCCGCTGAGGTTGTGCAGCAATATGAGCGCACCGTAGAGCCCGAGCCAGAAGCGGCTTTCGCCCCTGCCCATGGCGAACATCAGAAAATTGAGCAGCACAAGCCCCGCGGCCAGCCCTGCGATGGCGATTCCATATGAAGGAGTGCCGGTGATGGGCGTGTTGGCCTTGCGCAGTTCCAGCGAGGGATAAAACCACAGTCCGGTCGGCCCTGCTATGCGTACGTAGCAGGTAACTGTGCCTTCCGGAGGAACGGGAAGGGGAAAGCGTGCCGTTCCGGTTGCTTCCAGCGCTTCCCAGCCAGTCGGCCACGGCGATTTGTCGTCGGCATACTGGGGAACAAAAAGCTGCACACCACCGGGTTGGGCAGAACCAAGATCAAGCACGGGATAGAGCAGCTCTTCGTGCAGTCTGCCGGTTTTGTCAGCCTCCAGCGTCAGGCGAAGCCAGCAGGCAGCAACGCCGCCCGATACCGATCGGAAGGCAAGGGGCGTGAATTTCTGTATATATGATGCGGAGGCAACCTGATCGATGGTCAGCTTGCCGTACGGATCTTCAAGGGCATCCATGTGCGGCTTGAGGGGCAGCGAGCTCATGACCACGGTCAAGGGCACGGCCGGAGAACTGGCGGCAAAAGCCGGACAGCACAGGGCCATGCTGAACAGGATGGTGATGACAATACGGGAGAGCTGGCGGGCCGCTACTGATGCAATCATGAATTCCTCAATACAGGTCACGCGGAGATTTATTCGGTTTTATGGGGAACTGGAGGTTTTGTCCATCCGCAGGAGCGGAACAGGCGGAAATTGCGGGGAAATGCCGCCCCGCATGATGTTTCACTACTGCGAGGCGGCAGGGAGTATCATCTAATTGGAGTGCTGCCTGATCAGTTCGGTAATGGGCATGCCATTGGGGGCCTTGGCATTGGGGTTGATGGACAGCAGTTCCTTCCATGCGGCAAGGGCGGCTTCCTTCTGATTAAGGTCGTGCATGAGCACTATGCCCTTGTTGAAGCGCGACTGTTCGTGCTTGGGGTTCAGGCCGCGGGCAATGTCAAACTGCTCCAGCGCTTTCCGGGGTTCTCCTGCACGGCGATACATGACGCCAAGGTCGGTATGCACATCCGCATTGCCGGGGGCGAGTTCAAGCGCCCTGGTGTAGGCGGTGATGGCGGCCTTGGGCTTGTCGCTGTCAAAATAGGCGTGGCCAAGGTGTATCCATGCGTCCGCATTGGCAGGATCATCGCGGGTGATCTTCTCGTACTTGAGTATTTGCGCGGCTATGTTGGGATCTATCTGCGTCTGCTGAGCCTGCGGTGCCTGCTGTGCGGGAGCCTGCTGTGTCTGTGTTACGTGTATGGGGGCAGGGGAGTATATGGTGGTGAGCAGGTTGCCTACGTACAGGCCGAGAGCCAGCGCAATACCAACGGATACGTAGAGCGTGCCTTTGGAGACGTAGCGCCCTTCCTGAACCTGACGTGCTATTTCCTGAAGTTCCTGTTTGCTGTGCGACATGGTGTATCCTCTGGGTTGGATGAGGTTGTATTTTAAGAACTCGTGCGGAGGCCGTTCTGCGCGGTGTAGTCCGCGAGAAACGGGGAACATGGTTCCGATCGTCAGCGCCATGTATATGATAAGAGGCGTATGAAGACAAACGGGAAGGTTGCAGAACAATTATATTCTGTAAAAACAGACTACTGACTGTTTAGTAGTGAGAAATTCCAAAAACCTTGTTGACGTGCGTCGCTGATTTGCTTAAACCCTCCTTCCCTGCACCGGCAGGGACAGTTCTTTCACATCACGAGTTTTTCCATCACCCTTGTATATTTGGGAATCGATCATAAAGACCGGTTCCGACAGGCAGAGCGGATCGCCGAAAAAAGTTTCAAAAACAACTTGACGGTGGACGCGAAGCTCTGTAGAAGCTGCCTCTCGCTTCGGCGAGAAGTTCTTTCAAAAACACAAGGGCGTCACATCAGGGTTTCACCCGACCGCATGAAGGCATTCAGTGAATGCATCATGAAGCCGCAAGGTTCAGGTCGCCGGCTGAAACGACTTCGAAAAAAAAGTTGAAAAAGATGTTGACGGAGCGATGAGGAAGTGCCATAAGCCTCCCTCGCCGCTACGGAAAAACGCCGTGCGGAACTTGAGGTTCTTTGACAATTAAATAGCGAGTTGGACAGAAAGATATCAGCTAGCGTGATTAAGGGAATTAGCCCCCTTAGTCATGAAGACACAGATTTGAACTGGAGAGTTTGATTCTGGCTCAGATTGAACGCTGGCGGCGTGCCTAACACATGCAAGTCGAACGAGAAAGTT